>JAFZXN010000048.1 GCA_017616695.1 Clostridia bacterium
AAAACACTTGACAAAAATATAGAAAAAAGATAAAATAGTTAAAAAGAAAAGTGGAGTGGTATAAATGGCAAAAAACTTACCTTATCTGTTTGCAAAAAAGGACGTTATTGACCAATTTGCAGACGATAAACAGTTTGAAAATCATATGGCAAGTATGGTTCGTTCCGGAAAAGTCGTTAAAATCCGGAACGGTCTTTATGCGCAGATTGATAATCTCGGCGTGCCGCTTACCACGAAATTTGAAATAGCCAGCAAAATAAACGACGAATCCTTTGTTTCTCATCATTCCGCGCTCGAATATTACGGTGTGGCAAATCAGGTGTTCAATACGTTGACAGTAGGAAGCAAGAGGAAATTCAACGATTTTTCGTTTGACGACGTTGACTATACACGCCAAGCGGTAAAAGACTATACGCAGGTAATTTATATCGTTACGGCGGGAGTGCGGATCGCAACGCTTGAACGCGCGGTCGTCGATTGTATAGACAATATAGATCTCGGCGGCGGGATTGACGAACTTCTGAACGCGCTGGAACAGATTCGCGTTCTTGACGAAAACAGGCTTGCGGAAATTTTGCAGGCTTATAACAAGGTTATTTTATATCAGAAAGTCGGATTTATTCTCGAACAATATAAAGACAAATATATGTTATCGGAAAAATTTTTTGCCGATTGCAAAAGCCGTTTAACTAATCAGATAAAATACTTTCTAAACGACGAATACAGTGATATAGCATATAATTCCGATTGGCAACTTATGGCACCGAAAAATCTTAAATCTCGTATCAGCGGGGGCTTTTAATGGAGTTTTCGAGACAATATTTAGTTAAAATAGCGCAGGAAACGAACTTTATAAAGGACACTTTGGAAAAAGTAGTCCGTCTTGCCGAAATATTAAAATTCTTAAATAACGATAGCATTTTTAAGGGCAAACTTGCGTTAAAAGGCGGCACGGCGATAAATCTTACCGCCGTAGAACTTCCGCGTCTCTCGGTCGATATTGACCTTGATTTTACCGAAAACGTTTCGCGCGAAGAATTGCTCGAAGTAAAAGAGCGTTTTTCTAAACGGCTCACCGATTATATGTGGCAGGAAGGTTATTCGCTCGGCGACAATCGCGATTATTTTGCCCTTTCGTCCTATCTTTTTAATTATATAAACGCCGCAGGCAATCGGGACAATATCAAAATTGAAATTAATAACCTTGACCGCTTACATATACTTCCGCTTGAAACCAAGCGTTTGCTCACGAAAGGCATTATAGATAATTTCGACGTTCTTACGCTTAACGTGACGGAACTTTACGCAAGCAAGATCAACGCCCTGTTATCACGGGTAACGCCGCGCGATCTTTACGACGTAAACTCGATGCTCGAAAACGGCATTGAACTCGATAAGGATTTATTAAGGAAGTGTTTGGTTTTCTATAACGTGATCGGCGGAGATTACGACTTGGAAAACTTGACTTACGACAACGTAAAAAGGCTTGATTATAAAAAATTCAAAACGCAGTTAAAGCCGGTTATAGCAAAAGACGACAAATTCGATATTGAAAAGGCAAAAGAAAAAGTTATAGCGTATTTACGCGCTATGATTGTCTTAACGCCGGAAGAACAGGAATTTATCAAGCGTTTTAACGAAAAGGATTACCGCCCCGAATTATTATTCGGAGAAGGTGAAACAGCAAATAATCTTATCAACCACCCCGCCGCTCGTTGGCGTTGTATGGAGAAAAAGGAGAACTAATATGAAAGAAGTTTCTTAGATTACGGTGAAATATATAAATTGGTCTTAAAAACCTTGATAAAAGTTAGAAATGAAAGTAGGAGTAATATAAATGGCTAAGATTAACGTTGCAAAAATGAAAAAACAAGATAAAGCAAGATATTCGATTCAAGAAGATGTTGAGGCTAGGTATTCTGTGTTTGAAAAATATGGTGAAAAGTATTTTCAAATAGACACGTATGGTCGTAGCGATAGAATAGAAGTAGAAAAGTCAAGTCAAATAATACAACTAGATAAACAATCGGCAAAGGATTTAATAAAGCTTTTGATAAAGGAGTTTAATATTTTATAATGAGCGATGTTTTTTCAAAAGAAAAACGCTCCGAAGTTATGAGATCCATAAAAAGTAAAAACACTAAAACTACGGAGATAAAGCTTATAAAAATATTTAAGGAACTACATATTGTTGGTTGGCGCAGGACATATCCTTTAAAGGGAAAACCTGATTTTGTTTTCCCCCAAAAAAAAGGTTGCCGTTTTTGTTGATGGATGTTTTTGGCACGGTCATGATTACCGTAACGTTGTGCCTTAAGAAAACGCTAATTTTTGGGATAAAAAACGCAATTAAAATAAGAGATATGATGAAAAAGTAAATGGTTTTTTGACGGCTAAAGGCTGGAAGGTAATCCGTATTTGGGAATGTGAGCTGAAAAATAAGAATAGAGAAATATTATATAATAAGATTGAGAGATTATTGACACTATAGTTTTAAGAATAATTTGAGAGTATTAGTATAAATACTAAATAAAAATTACAATTAAAAAGTCTGTACGAGAAGAAGTTTCGCCAAACGGCGACTGTGAAAATCGTACGGACTTTTGCGTTTAAATGAGAATTTATGAGATAAAAAGAGTAAACAAACGACAATTAAATAACAAAGTTAAGCGATCGGTGATAAACCTATCACCGATTTTTTTATAATTTTTAATATTAACCTTGACTTTTGCCAAAAAATCGCCCTTTTAAGTGAAGAGCAAAAATTTTTTCAAAGGAATTTTTTGCTTTATAGTTCAATTTTGCCCTTGTTTTTCTCCATATAGTGAAGGGGGAGGGTAAGCAATGTTTTTTTTAGTTGACTTGTTTGATGTCTGTGCCAAACTGCCGCAACCAGACAAGGCAAAAAAATAAAGTAAACATTTATTATTTTTCTATGATTTTTAATTAATAAAAATACTCAGTTAAACCGAAAATGCGGTTCAACTGAGTACGGTATGGCGCGCCATAGGGGGTTCGAACCTCTAGCCTTCGGTTCCGTAGACCGACGCTCTATCCAGTTGGGCTAATGGCGCATTATATAATTAAGTTTGAAAGGGTGCGTGGGGGCGAATGTTGTGTTCGGGCGTGATGGAGAGAGCGTCGACGCTCTGCGCCCGAGGCGATAGCCGAGGAAGTGCGGAAAAAGCGAAAGCGTTCCGCTTACAGTTGGGCTAATGGCGCAAAATTTAGTTAACATTTTTTCTCGTTAACACGAGAAAAAAACGTTAGGACTGTTGGTCGTGAGGCGTTTAACGGCGAAAATGAATTCCGCCTACGCCTCTCGGCGTAAATTTATAATGTTGGTAAAATTGTGTTGCGGCAAACGATTTTTTAAAGAGGAATTACAGGTCGAACAATTTACGTTTGCCAATCAATTATAAACTTTTGACGGCGGTTTGTCAATAAAATTCGAGAGATATCGGAAACATTTTTTATTATTTTTGTTTCCGTGGCGAATGCTTATGATTTTACTTGAAAAACGATCGCAAAAACAGGCGGTAAAGGTTTAGTTCGGCGTTCGCCGAAGTAAAGAGCGCTTGCGGGCGAGGCGCAAAAACGAACATTGACAGAGCGGGCGAGCGTGGTGTAAAATGAGTATGAAGAATTTAACGGAGGTTAATTTATGTTCAAAAAATTACTGATGACCGTTTTGGCGGTCATACTCGTTACGGCGCTGTTTGCCGCGGCGGGGTGCAAGAAGTCCACGGGCGATAACGGCGGCGATGAAAGCACAGTCGAAAGCGTTACCGAAAGCACCGAAGAAAGTGCTGCGGAAAGTGCCGACGACAGCGCTCCGACGAGCTCCGGGCAGTCCGAAGAGCCCGATTACGGCACGCTTACGTTAAACGATGTTACCATAGCTTTCGGGCAGGAAACGTTACTGTATCCGGCGTTTTCCAATGAGGAATACGAAGACGACGTCGAGTACAGTTTCGAGGGCGGAAACATTGCTATAGAGGACGGCAAAGTGAAAGGTCTCGTTCCCGATACCACTACCACCGTCACCGCTACGACCGAGCATCATCAGGCGACGTTCACCGTTACCGTAACGTATCTGAGCGCCACGCTCACCAACCCGACCGGTGCGGAATCGAAATTTGCTTTCCCGACTCCCGACGCCGCAAGTTACGTCGTTACCGCGGATATCGTTGCCAAAGAATTCCGCACTTACACGAGGCTTTGCTCGCTTGCTTATAACGGAAGCAACAATTCCTGGTACAACATCGAAATGGGCGGCGACGGCAACATCAATCTGTTTGGGCACTTCAACGGCGTTGAAAAATACTGGATATTCCTTTTCAACAAGGACGAAGTTACGTCCGGCGGCAATATCGAGTTCAACGCGACCATATATAAAAACGGACAGGCGACGAGATTGTACATAAACGGCAAACTCGTTTGTTTCTTCACCGAAGAAGAAATGGCTGGCTACGCCGAACTCGGCGCTCTCGAAGTTACCGCATCTGCCGATCGTGACGGCGCGGGCGAATACGTTATAGACCTCGAAAACATCTATTACGGCACCGAAGGCAGCGACCTGTATGCGGCGTATGCGGATAATTACGAATATTCCGACAAGACTCTCGCCTCCGAAGAAGGCGCAGAGCAGTGGTACAGATTCGGCGAACTCGGCGCTCTCGTCGGCGACGACTATCTCTTCTCGACGACCGTAGTTATCGATCATTACGACGAGGCGTACACGAGAGTAAGCTCCTTTGCATTCAACAGCTGGGATAATTCCTGGTACAATATCGAAATGAACGGCAACGGCAACTTCCACCTGTTCGGAAAGTTCAACGGCGTTGAAAAATATTGGATCTATCTCTTTAACGCCGAAGACGAAGGCATCAAAGTAGACGGCAAGATAACTTACACCGTTGATCTTCTCAAAAAAGGCATGGCGACGTGGCTGTTCGTGAACGGCAATCTCGTATGCGGGTTTTCCGAGGCTGAAATGGCGGGCTATACCGATTATCACGGTTGGACTACTTTGAACACGCTTGAAATTTCTCTTACCACGGGCGCCGGTTGGAGAGAGGCCGCTCCCTACGCGATAAGCTTTACGAACGTAGCCGTCAACGGCGCGGACTCCGAAGAATACGAAGATCGCTATTCGGCTACGCAGGTTTCTTACGACGAGGCCGTTTTGGCAAACGACACGGGCGCGGAAAGCAAATTCGTTTTCGGCAACCTCTATAACACCCACGGCGATTTCGTCCTCGAAACGACCGTAAACGTCGATCTCTACCGTGAAAACGGCTGGACGAGAACGAGCGCCTTCGCCTTCAACGGCAGCGACAATTCCTGGTACAACGTCGAAATGGGCGGCGACGGCAACGTCATATTGTACGCACAGTTCAACGGCGTTCAGAAATACGGCATCATACTCTTCAATATCAACGACGAAGGCGTTTTAAACGACGGAAAGTTCAGCTACACCGTGGCCCTGTTGAAACACGGTCAGGCGACCTGGTTCTTTATCAACGGCGTACTCGTTTGCGAGTTCTCGGTAGCCGACCTTAACGGGTATCCGACGCTCAACTCCCTCGAAGTCACCGCCTGCGCCAACAGAGATTGGGCTAACGCCGGCGAGTACAGAGTAACGCTTGAAAACTCCGCCGTCTACGGTGCGGACAGCGAAAAATATACTACCGATTACGTCAACTACTATCACAGAACTTATATCGAATACGCCGACGGTCTTCTCTATAACGCCGACGGCGCCGAGACCAAGTTCCTGTACGGTAATATCGGTTCTGACCTCGGCAACTTCGTTCTCGAAACGACCGTAAACGTCGAGATCTACCGTGAAAACGGCTGGACGAGGACGAGTGCATTCGCCTTTAACGGAAGCGACAATTCCTGGTACAACGTCGAAATGGGCGGCGACGGCAACGTCGTATTATACGCTCACTTCAACGGCGTTGAAAAGTACGGCATCATACTTTTCAATATCAACGACGAAGGCGTTTTAAACGACGGAAAGTTCAGCTATACCGTAGCTTTGATGAAGATAGGTCAGGCGACCTGGTTCTTTGTGAACGACTCTCTCGTTTGCAGCTTCAGCGAGGCGGAAATGGCGGGCTATGCCGGTCTTAATCCGCTCGAAGTGACCGCCTGCGCCAACAGAGACTGGGCTAACGCCGGTGAATACAAAGTCTCTTTAACGGACGCCGTTGTCTACACCGAAGAGGCCGATACTTACGCCGATTATTACGCGAGAGTAAATTCCGCCAACTGATAAGTAAAGTTCATTTGACTTATTTGTCTGTTTCCGCCGCGGCGAAAATAATTTTCGCCGCGGCGATTTAAAAAACGAAAGGAGCATTGATATGAAACAAAGCAAATTACTGCGGCGGATAATTACGCTGACGGGAGCGCTCGTCGTTGCCGCTACGGCGTGCCGGGCGGGCGTAAAGCCTCAAGTCAAAGCGCAGAACACATACGACAGCGGGGTGACTCACATGGAAAGTAATATCAGTGAAATGAATTTGAAAGGCTACGTCGGCACCAACGTCAAGAACAACATAAAATTCTGGCAGAGGACGGCGTACAAAAACAATAAAAACATCGTCGGGCAGATAGCCCGCGCCAATTCCATAGGCGACTACAAGAGTTTCAGCGACGTTTTAGGTAACGACTTTGCCGGCGTGGACAGTTACTACGATATAGACATAGTGCCGTACGGCGAGTCGAAGGCGTTGGGCTTTACTTTAAAGAAAATGCCTTCGTCGTTCGGCGACAGGGATATAACTTTCTGCCGCGACGACCACGCCGTCATCGACTGGTCGGGCGCTAAAGAGCTGTGGGTGAACGTGGACGCATCGGAAGTTCCTTCTCCTTTCAGCTTAAGGCTGACGTTTGAAGAAAACTACGTCGGGCGCGAGACTTTCGCTTTGATAAACGGCGCAACCGTCTATATTTACGACGGAGGCGTCCGCACGGCGGTAAAGGTGGAAACGGGCGGTTTCGTGCCGCTTCCCGCGGGGTTCAAGGGCGTTGTGGCGCTTCCGCTTAATTACAGCACGTTCTACTGTTATTTTAACAGCGGCGGCAACGGAAGCATGGATCTTTCCGTTCTGGCGCAGATAATTATGTGCATCAAAGGTACGGCGCCGCAGATAGGAAAGACCATTTATATCGACGATTTTTCCATCGTCGGCAACGTCAACGGCGTTACTCCGCCCTATCAGGCGATGGACGAAGCTTATACTTATAAGACGGTTTGGGATTTCGAGTGGCTTGCGCCGCGCGACGGTTATACCGCGAGCGACCTTTGGTGGTACGGCGAGTTCGTCGGAAAACTGCTTACGGGTATGGCCTTCTGCTATAAAATAGAACCCGATCAAGAGCTTAAAGCCGCTGCCGAAGAGATAATAACCGACCTTGAAGCGGCACAGGGCGAAGACGGCTATCTCGGCGTGTTCACGGGCGGGGCAAGGTTTTCCATCAGCACCGCAAACTGGGACTTATGGAACCACTATCACTGCGTCGTAGGGCTTCTTGAATGGTATAAACTTACAGGCAGCGAAAAGGCGCTCGGCATCGCCACGAAGACGCTCGATCTTATTTACGACACTTTCAAAAACCGCAGTTATCTCGTCGCGGGCGGATTCGAGACCAACAGAAGCATAGCTCACGCCTACGCTTTAGCCTATCAGGTCACGCACGACAAAAGATATATCCTTGAGGCGGAACGCATAATAACGCAGGACTGTCAGGACGGTAACGGCTGGTACAAGTGCGCGTTATTCGGCAGGCATTACTATACTTCGAGTTCGGCGCGCTGGGAAACCCTTCATATGATAATGACGCTCGGCATCTTGTACGAAGAAACGGGCAAGCGCGAGTATTACGACGTTATGTCCGCCGTTTGGGAAGATATCCTTATGACCGACGTTCATAACGACGGCGGCTTTACCACCAACGAATGCGCGCTCGGCGATCCCTATCTCGAAGGCATTATCGAAACTTGCTGTACGGTCGCCTGGATGGCGTTCACCAACGAATATTACAAATACAACAAGACGGTGGCGGTCGCCGACGAATTGGAGCGTTCCTATTATAACGCCATGCTCGGGGCTTTGCTCGACGACGACAAGTACTGCACTTACAATACGCCTATGAACGGCGAGCAGGGCACGGCCGGCAGTTACGACGGCAGAAGAGTGCCGTCGCAACAGGATATTTCCTTCCAATATAACCCCGGTTCGCCCGATTTCAACTGCTGTCAGGCAAATCTCGCAAGAGGCTTGGGGCAAGTGGTCGAGTGGGCTTGCGTGACCGACGGCGAGGCGCTCTATCTCAATTATTACGGCAATTCGTCGATAAAAACCACCGTGGGCGACAGTCCTGTCAGGATAAAAGAAACCACTACTTACCCCGTTTCGGGCAGCGTTAAGCTCGAAATATCCGAACTTGCCGCCGCCAAAGAGTTTACGCTCAAACTCCGCATACCGACTTGGGCAAAGGGTTCGAGAGTCACCGTCGACGGTAAGACTACGGTCGTTACCGCGGGCGAATACTATCCGATAACGCGCGTATGGAACAACGGCGATACCGTAACGCTCGATCTTAATATGGACGTTCACTATTGGACGAACAGGAGTTCGACTTCGATAGACCTTTCGATAGCCTCCGTGTACTACGGGCCTGTCCTTTTGACGATGGACAGTACTTACGGCGGCACCAAAACGACGCTGTTTACGGCGGACGGCTTTGAGAACGCGACGATAACTTCCGGGACTTCATACGGCTGTATGCTGTTTGCCGAGGTCGATACCGACGACGGCTCTACGGTCAAACTCGTGGACTTTGCAAGCGCGGGCAAATATAACGGCAAGTCGCAACCGTCGACTTACTATACGTGGCTCAAAGTGTTCGGCGCTCCGACGTGTATCGAAGACGACGCGCACGCACGCTGGAACAATACCGATAAGCACTACGTTTTGAGCGAAAACGATATCACGATTGCGCGCCGCGGCTGGTATGCGGGCGAAACGGTCGAGTTTGTGCCCGCCGCCATAAGCGGAAAGAAGCTCGGATCGGTCGATTGCGGCAACGTTACCGTTACCGAAAGTAACGGAAAATTCAGCTTCGTTATGGGCGACGAGGACGTTACCGTAAGGCTTACTTACGTCGACGACGAAGGAACACCCGACGAACCTACGGAAGTTTCGGCTTCGGCGCCTTCGTCCGAAGTATCCTCCGAAAAATCGGCGGTCGATAAGGCGGACGGCGGTTCGGGCTGCGGCGGCGTAGGCACGGGAATAGCCGGCGCTGCGATAGTTGCGGGTGCTGCCGCAATAACGTTAAAGCGCCGCAAAAACAGGACGTAAGTCCGCCTATAAGCGCGTTAAACGCGTTTTTTGAAGAAAAAACGGTCAGAGCGGCCGAGCGTAATGTCGGGTTTATCCGGCTTACGCTCGGTCGTCCGTCGCTATACGGCGGCCGATAATTAAAAGAAAGCACGCATTGTCAAATACCGTTTGACACGATTTTGCAGTTTGTGTTATAATAATATCGTAATATTGCCACATAGGACACGCATTTTTAAAAAAGTGGGGCTATAAGCCCGTTATCGGCTGTTTTTGTAATAATTTGCGAAGAATAAAATTATTGAAAGGTGGAAGATATGGACAGATTTGCCGAAAAGGTTTTTTCCGTTTCGCTATGGGATAAACAGGTGGAAAAGTTTGTAAAAGTTCTCAACTGCAAAACGAGGCGCGACATATTGAAGATAATCGTGCAAGGGCATTGCAGTATCTGGAGCATTGCCGAAGAACTAAATTTGCCGCTTTCCACGGTCTCCGAACACGTCAAAGAGCTGATAAAGTCGGGGCTTATTTCGGTGATAAGGCAGACTTCCGACCGCGGTCACAGCAAGATAGTGGCGTTGCAGTACGAAAAGATAGAGTTCTATATTTCCAACGACGAGCCGCGGTACAGAAAATCCAACTATTCCGTTAATATACCGATAGGGAGCTATTCGTCTTTCAAGATACGGCAGCTGTGCGGCATGGCGGGCGCCGACTGCTGTATCGGCGCGCGCGATAACCCCGACAGTTTTTATAATCCGTACAGGGCTACGGCGCAACTACTTTGGTTCGACTGCGGATATCTCGAATACGTCGTGCCGATAGAGGAGAACGAAAGGAAGAACGTCGAGTCTTTGACGCTTTCGGTGGAAGTGTGTTCGGAAGCCCCCGGCTACAACGAAACGTGGCCGTCGGATATCTTCTTCGAGATAAACGGCGTGCAGCTATGCACCTATACGTCCCCGGGCGATTTCGGCGCAAGACACGGACTTTTGACTCCCGATTGGTGGGAGGGAACGCAGTACGGACTGATGAAAAAGATAGAAGTCAACAAAAGCGGCTGTCTTTTGGACGGAATGCACGTTTCCGACGTGACGTTGAGCCAATTAAAGCTTGAAGAAAGATCGACCGTCACTTTCAGGATAGGCGTAAAAGAGGACGCGATAAACCGTGGCGGAATAAATATCTTCGGAAAGAAATTCGGAGACTTCCCGCAGCACATAATCCTTACTTTAAGCCATTCCGATAAAGTGCAATAGCCTCAGAAATAATATTGTATACGCTCGTTTTAAAGCCTTCAACGCCCTTTAAGGGCGTTTTTTTGACAAAATCCGCATGATAAGTTTTGCGGCTTGCTACCGAAGTTCGCGCGGTCGGGTTTGAAATAATATGAGCATTATTTACGAAAGTGTTGACAAAATCCGATTTTCGTGATATTATATTTATGCAAATTAAGTTTACAAATCGCGGTTATCTCGTTTAAAAAAACGACTTGAAACGAGCGGTATCGTTGCGAAAAAACGGAGAAACTATCAGCGATTTTTCAGAATGCACTGCGTGGGGGGGGTATGTCGCTTTGCAAGTGCTTACGTCCTCGCAAAGCGACATACCATATTAAATACGGAAATCATCGGGGCGGCAATATGCGCTTGCTTTAAAATGTGTGATCTATTATGAAGATATCTACGGAAACGGGTTCTTGCGCCCAAACGTTGGGGCAACTTAAAACGATAGAATTGGTCGCAAAAAGCGGTTTTGACGCTTGGGATTTTTCCATGTTCGATCTGAAGGTGCCGGGCCACCCTCTTGCTGGCGACAATTATCGGCAGTTGGTGCGCGAGTTTAAAAAAGTCGGCGAGGATAACGGAATAGTCTGTAACCAATCTCACGCCCCCTTTCCTTCCTTTATGGAAGGTATGAAAAGCCTCGTCGTACGCGCTTTGGAGTGCACTTCTTTGGCGGGCGGGAAAATTTGCGTCGTACACCCCGATAACAACAAGTGTGCGGAAGAAAACGCGGAGCTTTATTTCGAGCTTTTACCGATAGCAAAGGACCTCGGCGTTAAGATAGCTACCGAAAATATGTGGAATTGGGACGAGAAAAAAGGTCACGCCGCGAAAGCCGCCTGCTCTCATCACGATGATTTTTTAAAACATATCCTGGCGGTGAACGACGACTATTTCGTGGCTTGCCTCGATATAGGTCACGCCGAAATGAAAGGGCTTGATACGAGTTCTGTTCAGATGATAAATACGCTCAAAGGGCATATACAGGCTTTACATATCCATGACAACAATAAGTGGTTCGATAGCCACGCGATGCCTTACACTATGGATATTGATTTTAAACCGATAATAAAAACTTTGCATGACGTCGGTTACAAAGGATATTTTACGTTAGAACATCTCGGATCTTTTGAAAATGGAGCCGAAGAAAAAATGAGGAATATGGCAGACGTTGCGCGAAAAATGGCGAAAGAATTTGAAAGTTACTCTTGAAATGAGGGTATAACGTTTTTTAACTATGCGATATTTTTCAATTACTTTGCAAATGATATGTTTTATATTTTTTAATTAATTATTAAAAGGAATATATAATGATGAAAAAAGTGTTACTATCTGCAATCAGCGCTATGTTATCGTTTATAATGATGCTGGCGTTATTGTCCGGATGTTCCAACGGCACGGAAACGGATGATACAGTTTCGGTTTCTATGTCGGACAAATCCGGCTTCGATTCGGAATCGTATAGCGGGCAACCCGACACGTCCTTAAGCGGTGGGGACGGAGAAGGCTACTCATCTGACGCTGGCAACGGGGAAGGGGAAGCACCGGTAGAGATAGATTCTGAAATGAACGCTTATGCAAAAAGCGTTATCAAAAAAAGCGATCGGGATTTTAAGGTTTTATATCTTACCGATATTCAGCTTCACGACGGAGAGGATCCTACGATAACGTTGGGCGTAATAGATCAATTGGTCGAAAAGGAGGAACCAGATCTTATAATTCATTTGGGCGATTTGATCAATGATAGCAAATATTACGAGTCGAAAGTCAATTACGTTAAAGTTTTAGATAAGATCGACAGTTACAATATTCCTTGGGCGGCGGTTTTAGGCAATCACGATTACGAAACTTATTCGGCGGGTTACGATTCGAAGAAAAAGACCACTACGAGCGATATGTTGATCGATAAATTTATGTCTTACGATAATTGCTTGTTTACGCGTGGACCTGAAAATATCCCGGGTAAGGGCAATTATATAATCAACATTTTGGACGAAAAGACGAAAAGACCTGTTCACTCTTTATATCTTTTGGATTCTGTATTGATCGGATTGCAGGATTCACACGAATCTTTTTACAGAGACGCTGTGGAGTATTCCAGACTGCTCAATGGCGGCGAACCTGTTGAATCGACTCTTCTTACGCATATTCCTTTGCCGGAATATGCTGAAGCGATCGAAACTTCTAAAAGTGTCGAATATCGTGACCTTACCGGTTCGCTCAACAGAGATCCGGGGAATCTTGCAAGCGGCTCAAAAAAGATTTTTTCGGCAATAAAGGAGTTGGGAGTTACTAAAAACGTTATATGCGGGCACGATCACGATAATGCGTATTATTTAATTTATGACGGAGTTCGTTTGGCGTATAGTATGAAATCGTCTGACGGCGACAACTACGCTAATCCTGCCGAGATCGGCGGTTCTATTCTTAAGATCGGCGAAAAAACCGAGTTTTACTATACGAAAGCGGATATTCAATTCGGAACGAGTGACGATATGTCGTTCGGCCTCGATTTGTTGCCGTACTGGCGTTATTCGGGCGTTAAGCTTAAATTCGATATTGAATTTACGGGTACTTCGGGCAACGTAAGATTTTCTTTGTGCGGTACGAACGTTTTAAGATACAACGTCGACGAAAAATACAGATTGGGCGGTTGGAACAGATTGTCCGAATATATAAATATCAACGTCGCAGATAAGTCGTCTGATTTGGGGACATTAACTAAAAAAGGTGACGACAACAGGTATAGTTTTGAATTAGATCTTTCCGAAGTGCCCCTTAACAAAGTAAACGGTGAGGTCGCCTGTGGCGAAGAAACATTGAGATTGATTTATTTTACCGGCGGATCTGAAACCAATCAATATCGAATTTCCAACGTGTGTTATGAATCCGAACAAATTATCGAAACGGATCAGACCGATTTAAGCAATGCGACTATCGAGTCTATTGAAGATCAGTATTATCGTTACGGTCAGTTTATCAGACCGCAAGTGACCGTAAATATAAATGGGGAAACACTTAAAGCGTTTGATGATATTCTCGTAATTTACGAAAACAATTCGGAGATCGGGACGGCGACCGTAAAAGTGGTCCCGTCCGGGAAAGGCGCTTATAAATATAAGGGTGAATGCGTTACTCATTTCGATATCTTGGAAGATCCGAATAGCGATACGATTCCCGGGCACGAAAACGCTACTGTAGTTGATACGGCCAATTATATGGTTTATGATGATATTGCGCCGGTATCCGACTGGCATAGAAGCGGTAAATACTTCTATTTCGAAATCAAGCAAATTAACGGGACTGATAATGACGGAAAAACGCTTCGATTCTCGCTTCTCGGCAAAAACAGTAACCCGGGAAACCATGCGGGGGCAAATAGCGACTGGAACAGGCTGACCGACTTTTATATCCTGGAGTTTACCGACGATTCGATAAAAGTATATCAAAAAGGAACTACGGATAATATTGCCGTTGTAACGGATTTAGGAGATAAATGGTTTGGTGTCGCGATCCCATATAGTGAATTAGTCATTAATTCCGACGAAGGTGCTATGGGCAACGAAAACGAGACTTTTACGCTTTGTTACATGGCAGACATCACAATGAGTTTCAGATTGGATAGTATCAATTCACTGAAAACGTTACAACAAGAATAAGGGTTCTTTGTCAAATGTTGGGGTATGACCCATAAAAAGAATTTACAAAGAAAATTAAAAAATCAATTTTTTACTTGCAGGCGGTACCGCCTGCAAGTTTTCATATCAGGAGCAAAGTAATATTCTTTTTCTGAAATTTGAAAAGTTTCTAAAGCCAAAGGCATTGCGTTTCAAAACTTTGATCAAATTATGTTTACCTTATTCAAATCTTTAGATTGTTTTGTGGTAAATTCATTTTATCAGGTCATTAAAAACTATGTCGCTTTTTTTGTGCTCAAAAACAAAAAATGTCGAGATCTTTTTCTTACACCCCAACATTTATTATAGAACCCGCATTTTTTGTATTATTTCAAAAAAACCCGTTTCGTTATGGCAGTTTTTACGCTTGTCGGCAGCAAAATTCTGTGCCGCGGTAAATTACAGATTCTGTTTCGTACAAAATTCATTGTTTTCGTTGCGAAAAGGCGGGAGGTATTGTATAATTATATTATCCGTTCGGCAAGCGCGGATATTTTTATAAAAGCCGTGCGTTAAATGCCGATAAATTCGGGCGATCTTGCGGCGGGCGGACGTCGCAAACAGTTAATAAAGGTAGGCAGTATGCAATATTTTACCGACAAGAAGATAAGATTCGGGGCGCTTTCGCCTTCGATATGCCGTATCGAAGTCAGTCCGACGGGCGATTTCGAGGACGGGAACACTTTCATTATCCCCGACAAAAGCGTCTTTAAAGGCGCTCCTTTCACTTATGAAAAGCGTGCGGGCAAATACGTTTTTACTTTGGGCGGCGTATCCTTTTATATTAACGCCGACGCCTACGATCTTTCTTCCGTCGTAGTCAAAAAGGACGGGCGGACGGTATATCGTTACGGCAAAAACAAAAACCGCGGGGAGCTGCCGCCGCCTTATAAAACGCCGGAGGTTTTTCCCGTCGAAGACAGCCCGCGCTTTATCCCGCCGAAGCACGGTTATTCCGCCGAAAGCTTTATTAAGGGCGAGCGGTTCGGGATAGACGAAAACGCAAACGACTTATATTTTATTATCACTAACGGAGATTTCCGTGCTTTTCGCCGCGACTATATGTTGCTTACGGGTAGGCCTTCCATGCCGCCGCTTTCTGCGCTCGGAATGATCTTTTCCAAATACTACCCGTACACGCAGGCGGAGGCGCAGGCCAAGATAGACGAGTTTGAAAAACGGAACGTTCCGCTGGACGTTCTCGTCGTCGATACCGATTGGCGCAAGTCGAGCGACCTTACTTTCGGGTGCGGTTACAACGTCAACGAAGAGCTTTTCCCCGATATGAAGGGCTTTTTCAAGTACGCGCACGAGCGCGGAGTGGAAATTATGATGAACGACCACCCGCTCCCCGGAAAGAACGCTCGTTCGGCTTTCGATGAAGACGAGGTCGTTTTCCGTGAAAAAAATCTCACGAAGTTTCTTGAAGACGGGCTGGATATCTGGTGGTTCGACCGCAATTGGGGGCACCCGTTCGATTATCCTTTCCAGCCGATGCGTAAGGAAATAACGGGCATGTATATCTATCACGACGTGACCGGGCGCTATTACGAAAAGGTCGCTTCCGGCAAAAAGCCGCGCCGTCCGCTGATACTTGCGAATATTTCCGAAGTGACCAACGGCAGCTACGGCGGCATACGCGAAACGTCTTCGCACCGCTATCCCATGCAGTGGAGCGGGGATATAGGTTGCTCGTCGGAGTCTCTCGGCGAGGAAATAAAAAATCTCGTCAAGTGCTCCAATTCGATGATAGGCTACTATTCGAGCGATATAGGCGGGCACGTCTCCACGCCGGAAAGAGACGATTTCATACGCTGGTATCAGTACGGCTGTTTCTCGCCGATATTGCGTCCGCATTCGACCGTCACGAGCTTAAAAACGCGCGAGCCGTGGGCTTACGACGACGAGTGTACGGATATTTGCACGGCGTACGTTAAGATGCGTTACAGACTTTTGCCCGTTTTCTACCGCGAAGCCTTCCGCCACTATAACGACGGGCTGGGCGTGATAACGCCTTTAAGTTCGGCTTTTCCGAATGACCTTTCGGCAAGAACGGTGACAAATTCGTATATGCTGTCCGACTGCATTTTCGTTTCGCCGGAACTGTCGGCGGGGCGAAAGACTCCCGTAAAGGAAAAGCACGTCGTCGGCAAGGTTTCGGCTGTGTTTTATTCGGGCACCGAGCTAAAAGGCAAGCCTATACTTAAAAAAGAATATCCTGCGTTCGACTTTTTCGTCGAAAGCGGCGAAAAGCTTGAAAAGGAACTTCCTTCGAGGCGGTTTTCGGCGGTGTTCGAGGGGGTAATACGCCCTGATAAAAATTCCCGCCTGTACGTTGCGAGCGACGACGGAGTGCGAGTATATATAGACGGCGAGCTTTTCGTCGACGATTGGCACGACCACGGTATGGCCGATCACCTCGTTACGAGCGTTTCGGCGGGAAGGGAATATCGCGTCAGGATAGAATATTATCAGGCGGAAAACGAGGCGGGGCTTTATCTTTACACGCTTTCCGAGCCGACAATGCGCAGGTTTTATCTTCCGGAAGGTGAGTGGGTGAACGTCTTTTCGGCAAAAGTCTTTACGGGCGGCAAAAAAACGGGACTTCGCAAAAAGCTGCGCGAGATGCCGCTTTTTGTCAAGTGCGGCGCCGTGATACCGCTCGCGGGAAGGATAGACAAGGCCAAAAACCTTTCGCTTAACGAGATGATCTTCGATTATTACCCCTATAAAGGCGACGCTTATTGCGGGTATTTTTACGAAGACGACGGGTATTCCACCGCGTACGAATCGGGCGAATACGCCAAAACGAAGTTTTCGGCTTTTTATAACGAGCGCCGGAATTCTTACGTTTTTAAGATATCGGCTACGGAAGGCGGCTACGCTTTGCCGTTTGAAAGCCGTAAAATAACGCTAAAGTGTAATCTTTTTTCGGGGGAAAGGGTGGATAAAGTCGCCGTCGACGGAAAAGGCGCGCCGTTCAAAACGACCGCGCCGGAAAAGGATAGTTATCCCTTTATCGAACCCGACCGCTCGCCTTGTTTCAAAGTCCTTTCCTTTGAATTTGAAATAAGTGTCGATAAAGAGCATTGTGCGGAGATATTCTTAAAACCTTAAAAATCAAACGGAAAAGCAAGTGGTTTTTTAAATAAACGCACTTTATACTTCGATTTTTGTCGAAGTACAAAGTGTAAAAACGCAAAACGAAAAAGCGGTATTGACATTGACCTTATATTAAGTTATAATATTATAGAAAACGCGTATGCGACGACATTATCTGAAAAAAATAAAACTTGTCGCACGCGAGGAGGATTATGAAAAAAATACTTATCATCTTGCTTGCCGTTATTATGACGGTCAGCTTGACGGTCGTTCTTTCTTCCTGTAAGAAAGGCGGCAAATCGAGCGGCAGCGCTTCCGACGTCGATTCCGAAATAACTTCGGCGACCGAAAGCGAAGAAACTCCGACTCACGAGCATACTCTGAGCGAAAATTATTATTTCGACGCAGAATATCATTGGCGCACCTGTTCGGGTTGCGACGAGCTCGTAGGTAAAGAGGCTCACACTCTCGGCGCCTGGATAGACGAAGTACCCGTCGACGGCGATACCGACGGCGCTATCGGGCATTACGAATGTACCGTCTGCGGCGAATGGTTCGGCGCTGACAGAACGTACGTTCCCGAAAACGAAAGAGTAATAAAAGCCAACGTAACTCTCACTTTGAAATGCTACAGCGGCAACGAACTCATCTACAGCGAAGAAAAGGTGGTAAGAGGCGGCGAACGCGTTACCTTGACCGCACCCGTCGTCGAGTTTTACAACAATACCGACTATCCTTCCGAAACGTTTATCGCTTTGGAGGACGCCGAATATACTTTCGGCGGCTATCAGGCGACTTACGTTATCAAAAACGGCAGCGTGACCGAATCGGGCGCGTTCGTTACCGCCGCTTCGGAAAACACACTTGCTCTTAAAGGAAGAGCGCCCGCGGGCGATGCCACTTTGCAGCTTACGATGACCGGTAACAGCACCTCTTCTTTCGGTATGGTCTTTAATTACAACACCGAAGACGACAGCTATTATTGGTTCCATCTCCGCAAATCGGACGCTACGGCAAACCTTTCCAAGTACGAAAACGGAAGCTTTACCACGCTTTACTCCAATTACCTTTCCGCCGACTATAACACGAACAACGCCATTACCGAAAAGGTAGTCATAAAAGACGGCACGGCTTACTGCTATGCCTGGAACAGTCTTATAGCCGTTTACGAAGTCGGCACCGAAGGCGGTTGCTACGGTTTCCGCGCCGAACAGAGCGGTTCCAAATTCGTTCCGTATCCTTACGAAGCGAGCGCTACGGTAGAGACCGTCGACACGCTTTTATTCGGTCACTCGTATTTCGCTTGGTGGAACAACTATTACTATTCCAACCTCTCCGCCAATATGGCTACGCTGGAAGGTATCGGCACTTGGGCGGATATCGGTATCGGCGGTTCGATAGCGTCGCACTGGCTCAAATATAAACAGTCCGTTTTGGCGTATCGTCCGAGCCTCGGTATCTATATGATAGGTATCAACGACATTACGGGCAGCGTTTCTCCCGCGACCGTAGCGGATAACGTTAAAGAACTTCTGCTCGGCATCAAAGCGGAACTTCCCGAGTTTAAAGCAGTCCTTATGGGCGTCAACCGCTGTCCCGCCCGCACGAATATCAACGATCGTATCGCCGAGACCAATAATCAGTTCAAGGTCATCGCCGCTATGTACGACTGGGTGAGCTTTGCCGATATCGAATACACCTTCTGCGACGGCAGCGGCACTCCGATAGACTCTATGTTCAGCGACGGTCTGCACCCGACTCAGCAGTCCTTTACCGACGGTATAACCCCCGCCATAGCCGCAGCTCTTCGCGGTGAAAACCAGCCCGATTACGCGACCGTTTTCGCTTCGGTAAAAGCCGGCGTGCTCGAGAAAGTCGCCGCTTTCGAGATAGAAAAGTATTACAACAACGAACATACTCTCGCTTTAAGTCAAGCCGTTAGCAACGCGCAGACTTTTGAAGAACTCGACGAAGCGTACGAAGCTCTCTTTGCGGATATAAGAGCTATCGACAACGTAAACGCCGCCGCGCTTATGGACGCTATTTTCAGCGACGACAACAGCACTCAATCGAGCTGGGACGCCGTAG
Organism: Clostridia bacterium; assembly: GCA_017616695.1. Taxonomy (GTDB): domain Bacteria; phylum Bacillota; class Clostridia; order Christensenellales; family Borkfalkiaceae; genus UBA4636. The sequence goes on from JAFZXN010000048.1 coordinate 19,513, forward strand.
TTGCGAACGTCAAGAGCTGGACGCACGTTCCGGGCACCGACAGCGTTACTATCAACAGCGCGCGTGAGGCCGGTTGGCAGCTTACCGCCGAAAAATATTACAATTTTGAGATAACGGTCAAGATAGATCTTCCCACTTCCGCCAATCCGTACGTCGGTTATCTGACGAAAGCGTTCTTTATCGGCGCTGAAAGCAGCGGCAGCTACCCCAGAGGTTACGCCGTAACGATCTACAAGAACGGAACGGATAACTGGATACAGGTACACTATGCAAACGGCAACGGCACGAGCGTATCCGGAAACTTCCTCGGCGGTATATATATCGACCTTACCGATACCGAGATAAAGATAGTCGTAAACGACGGAAAGCTTTATATCTGCGATATTTACGGCCGTCCGATGTCGATAACCAACTCAACTCTTACCGGATATATCGATTATATCACGCTCAACAATTACGTCGGCGGCAAGATAGGTATCTTCTCTTGGGACGTTACGCCCAAATTCGACGCCACCATGTCGATAACGGGCTTCAAGAGACTTGAAAAGACTGCGGCCGAAGAAAGATTGTTGATAGATAGCTATATAGCTTCACTCAATCTCGATAACTGGGCGCAGGTAGATACGCTCGTTCAGGAAGCGGTAACGAACGCCACGATGAACGGACTCTCTCTTGCCGATCTCGAAGAAGCGTACGATAACCTCGTATATGCCGTAAACACTTCTTACGCTAACGCGGGTATCGACGTCGTGGACGCCGTATTCAGCGACGACAGAAGCGAAAAGTCCACTTGGGACGCTGTCGTAAACAACGTCAAGGGTTGGTCGCATACGCAAGGCACCGACAACGTCGTGATAGACCACACCAAAGCCGGTTGGCAGCTCACCGCCGAGAAATTCTATAACTTCGAAATGGGTATGCGCATGGACGTTCCCACGACGCACAACCCGTATATGTCGACGGTCACCAACGCATATCTTATCGGCGCTACCTCTAACGGTAACTATCCGAAAGGCTACGCTATAATCTTCTATAAGAGCGGTTCGGACAACTGGTTGCAGATCAAATATCTTAACGGTAATACCTCTTGGGGCGAATTTGTTGCAGGTCGTTATATCGACCTTACGAACCGCGAGATAAAAGCCGTCGTCTCCGACGGAAAACTGTCTTTCTACGACGCAAACGGTCAGCTTATTCAGCTCGTCGGTACCGACCTCAGCACGGCTATGGATTATCTCACGCTCGATAACTACGGTTCCGGCGGCAGCGTCGGCTTCTTTACCTGGACGAACGATACCGCCACCATCAACGACGGCAATCTGCATATAACGGGTATCAGACGCTTTAAAGACACGGTCGAAAGAGTCCGTATCATGGCTGAAGAATACCTCGCTTCGGTCAATTACGGTTTGTGGGCGAACGAAGACGCTGCCGTGACCGCGGCGGTTGCCGCCTTGAGCGCAAACGGTATCACTTACGAACAGGCGCTTGCGGCTTACAACGACCTCGTCGCCGCCGTGAATGCTTCTTACGTTGACGCGGGTATCGATGTCGTGGACGCCGTATTCAGCGACGACAGAAGCGAAAAGTCCACTTGGGCCGCGGTCGTAAACAACGTCAATGGCTGGACGCATACGCAGGGCACCGACAACGTCGTTATAGACCACACAAAAGCCGGTTGGCAGCTCACCGCCGAGAAGTTCTATAACTTTGAAATGGGTATGCGTATGGACGTTCCCACGACGCACAACCCGTATAAGTCTACCGTAACCAACGCATACCTTATCGGCGCTACCTCTAACGGTAACTATCCGAAAGGCTACGCTATAATCTTCTATAAGAGCGGTTCGGACAACTGGTTGCAGATCAAGTATCTTAACGGTAATACCGCTTGGGGCGAATTTGTTGCAGGTCGTGTTATCGACCTTACGAACCGCGAGATCAAAGCCGTCGTTTCCGACGGAAAACTGTCTTTCTACGACGCTAACGGTCAGCTTATTCAGCTCGTCGGCACCGATCTCAAAACGGCTATGGATTATCTCACACTCGATAACTACGGTTCCGGCGGCAGCGTCGGCTTCTTTACCTGGACGAACGATACCGCCACCATCAACGACGGCAATCTGCATATAACCGGTATAAGGCGCTTTAAAGACACGGTCGAAAGAGTCCGTATCATGGCTGAAGAATACCTCGCTTCGGTCAATTACGGTTTGTGGGCGAACGAAGATGCTGCCGTGACCGCGGCGGTTGCCGCCTTGAGCGCAAACGGTATCACTTACGAACAGGCGCTTGCGGCTTACAACGACCTCGTCGCCGCCGTGAATGCTTCTTACGTTAACGCCGGTATCGACGTCGTGGACGCCGTATTCAGCGACGACAGAAGCGAAAAGTCCTCTTGGGACGCGGTCGTAAACAATGTCAATGGCTGGACGCATACGCAGGGCACCGACAGCGTGACTATCGACAAGAATAAAGCCGGCTGGCAGCTCACCGCCGAGAAGTTCTATAACTTTGAAATGACTATCAAAGTCGACGTGGCTACGCAGAAGAATCCTTACAACGGTCTTATAACCATGTCGTATCTCATCGGCGCGACGGCAAACGGCAACTATCCTATGGGTTATGCCGTTACGATCTTCAAAAAAGGCACGGATTGCTGGCTTCAGGTCAACTATATGTCGGGTAGCAGCGCTACCGGTACGTTCGTTGCCGGCCGCTACGGCGACTTTACCGGCGCCGAACTCAGGTTAGTGGTCTCCGACGGGAAGCTGTCTTTCTACGACGCAAACGGTCAGCTTATTCAGCTCGTCGGTACCGACCTCAGCACGGCTATGGATTATCTCACGCTCGATAACTACGGCGAAGGCGGAAGCGTCGGCTTCTTCACCTGGA
>JAFZXN010000049.1 GCA_017616695.1 Clostridia bacterium
CTGTCTGTCTGTCTGTCTGTCTGTCTGTAAAGTATTGTCACAAACGTCATAAGTGTTGTCAAGCCCTTTTACGTAAATAATCGTCCGGAACGCAATTATTTCCCGAAATATCTCTTAAGTAAACCGGCGAAGGCTTTGCCGTGGCGGGCCTCGTCGCGGGCCATTTCGTGAACGGTGTCGTGGATAGCGTCGAGATTGAGTTGCTTTGCCATTTTCGCAAGGTCGGTCTTGCCGGCGGTAGCGCCGTTTTCGGCCTCGACTCTCATCTTGAGGTTCTTTTCGGTAGAATCGGTCAGAACTTCGCCGAGCAATTCGGCAAATTTAGCCGCGTGTTCGGCTTCTTCCCAAGCCGCCTTTTCCCAATAAGCGCCTATTTCGGCATAGCCCTCGCGATAGGCAACGCGTGCCATTGCAAGATACATACCGACTTCGGAACATTCGCCTTCGAAATTGGCGCGAAGTCCGTCGATTATTTCGGTAGGCGCACCCTTTGCAACGCCGAGAACGTGCTCGGCGGCCCAGTTCATTTCTTCTTCGACGACCTCGACGAATTTTTCACCCGGCACTTTACAACGCGGGCATCTGTCGGGGCGAACGTCGGACTCGACTATTTCACCGCAAACCGTACATCTCCATTTTTTCATTTTAAATTCCTCCGTATTTTATTATCTATTATTGAATGTCGCGGACAAAAAAACGCCCGCACCATTAAATTATACAGTATTATATCGTTAAAGGCAAGTGAAAATCATAAAATTTTTTCTTTCGCTGAAAAAGTACCTGCACGATCGGATATTTTTATCGAGAATATCACAGCATCACGGGTGAATTTCTCATATCCGCGTCAAAAATAAGATCGTTCACAGAATAGGCGTAGGGCTCGAGATAATCGCCTTTGTCGCCGACGTAACCGAACGAAACGAGGTGGTCTTTAATAAGCGCGCAAACGGCCTCGATGCCCACCTTGTTTGCCGAGATATCGTACGGCGATCTTAAAAGTTCATACAGATACGGTGCGACGGCTTTAAGCTCTTTTAAGCCGTTTATCGCTCTATAGGCCCACTTATAGTACGGAGCGTAAGCGCCGTTCAACAAAAATACCGCGCTTACGGTGCTTTTAACGAACTCGGTCAAAGCTATTGCGGAAGCCACGTTTTCGCCGTGAAGAGCCGCCCGTTCGTAATTGTACTGCCCGCTTTGCGCCATATAAAAAAGCGAGGACGCAAGCTTTTTGAGCCTGACGTCTTCCGGCCGACCGTCTTTGAGATAGTTGCGTATACGCGTAAATTCGCCCGCACCGTCGAAAAACACTTTGCCGTTCGTGGCCTCGGCAAGATAATGGTCGGGTATCGTCAGCCATTCGCGGTTTGTTTCGGGGAGCTTACTGCCGACGTAAAAAGAATAGAAATCTTCTATAGTTTTAACGCCTTTGAAGTCTGAACCGAAACGGCTTTTGGCTTTTAAATCGACTTCACAATGCTCTTTAACGAGCTTGGAATAGGCGCGCAGCAACTTAAACCCGAACTTCGCGTCGTCCTTTTCGGATATCCAGATACAAAAACCCGCGTCGAAATCGTGATCGCGGGAGATATCGTCGTCAAAGCCGAAACATTCCGAGCCGTGCCCGACGAGTCCTGCGGCAATACTGTCAAGATATTCGTTAAACTCCGTCTCGAGCATTTTTTTGCCGTATTCGTTATAAAATTTTTCGGATAATTCCAGACCTTTCATCACTTTTTCCCGTAAATGACGGCGGCGACCGCTTCAAGTGCCTCGGCCTCGTCAACGCGGTTAAAATAGCGTAGCGACGGCGCACATTTTGAAATTATGAACGCATAACCTGCGTCGCGCGGGCAACGCGAAGAATTGAGGTAATCCCACGCCTCGTCGAGCAATTTTTCAACGCGATCGGTATCATTTTCGTTGCGGTCGTAAACGCAATGGGCAAGATTGATAAGTCCCACCGCGACTTCCGCGTCGTGCGTGCCGTCCTCTTTTAAAATTTCCGTAGCGATGAGCAAATTCAGTTCGGCGTCGTCGTATTTTTTCAGATCGCCGAAAGCCGACGCGCGGTTATTTAATAGCGCGGAATACTCGAAAGACGATTGCATATCGTTCGCAAGATACACGTTTTCCGCAAGAGAATAGTATTTCAGAGCCCTTTCCACCCTGCCGAAAGCCTTCAAAGTCGTCGCGAGGTTGACGTATATAGTCGCGCCCGACACCTTGTCCGCTATGCCGACGCTTTTTATAAGTTCGTCGACGGCCTCGACGGTAGCCATAGCCTTTTCCTCGTCGCCCGTGCGGCGATAATAGCCCAAACCTTCGTTATAGACGGATAAAAGCCCCCTCTCGTCGTCAAGCGCCTTGGCCTCTTCCGCCCACACGTCGATAAGCTTTCCCGCCATAGCGAGATCGTTTTTTGAAAAGCACTCGTCAAGCGCGGAGATAAACCTCGAAACGTTTATGCGCCCCGCGGGTTCTTTTGAACAGTTTTTGCAATCGTTAGTGTATTCTTCCATAACGCCCCTCCCATTAAAAACGTTGATAATCGACTTATAGGTAGACTTTTGTGTTCCCAAACGTCATCAGTCAAAAGCTTTCAAGCTCTTTCGCCATAGCTTTGATCTCTTCTTTATTTTCATCTTTCAGCCCGGAACGGAGCGTGCAACGGCTGTTAATGAAGGTCAGCTCCTTACAGCTTTCGAGTAGCGCAGTCATAACTTTCCCCGCCTGCGGCGCCCAGGAACCGTTTTCGATCATCCCAACGACGCGGTTACGGTAATTGCGTTCGACAAGCGCGGCGAGAAACTCCCGCATTTTCGGAAAAACGTCGCCGTTATATGTAGTCGCGGCGACGACCAACCTGTCAAACTCGAACGCGCCCTCTATCGCCTCGGCGAAGTCGCAGTCGTTGAGATCGAAAGCTTCCGTTTCCACGCCCGCAGCTTCGAGTTCGTCTTTTAATAGCAGCGCCGCTTTTTCGGTATTGCCGTAAACGGAAACGTAAACGATCGCCACGCCCCTACTTTCGGCGCGGTATTGCGACCAAACGTCATATAGTCCCAAATAATAAGTAAGGTCGCCTTCGAGGACAGGGCCGTGGAGCGGGCAGACGGTATCTATCTCAAACGCCGCAAGCTTCTTAATAAGCCCCTGCACCTGCGCGCCGAATTTTCCGATGATACCGAAATAGTATCTTCTTGCCTCGCATGCCCAGTCGTTCGTGGTGAGATCGGTGCCGAATTTGCCGAAAGCATCGGCGGAAAACAGGGTTTTTGCGTAAGCGTCGTAGCTTACCATAACTTCCGGCCAATGCACCATCGGTGCAAAAGTAAATAGGAGCGAATGTTTTCCGAGAACAAGCGTTTCGCCGTTTTTCACGACGAGCTTATTTGCGTTTATTTCGCCGTAAAAAGCCGTCATCATCGAAAAGGTCTTGTCGTTGCCGACGATAGTCGCCGTAGGATATCTTTCGACAAACTTAACGATACTTCCCGAATGGTCGGGCTCCATGTGCGAAATTACGAGATAGTCGGGCGTTTTATCGCCGAGAACTTTTTTAACGTTGTCGATCCACTCGTTCGCAAAGCCCGCCTCCACCGAGTCCATGACCGCGATCTTCTCGTCCACGATAACGTAAGAATTATAGAGCATACCCTCGGGAACGTAAAACTGCCCTTCGAAAAGCCTTATTTTTTCGTCTTTCACGCCCACGTAAATAATATCTTTTTGCATAGCGCCGTCCTATGTAAATCTATTTATATTGATTATACTATAATATCTGAAAAAAGTCAATCGGCTGACGAAATTGTCGGATACGATTTTACGATTTTACCTTGATAACTACCTGTCGACGACGGTGGTTTTAAGTAAAGCTCTTTTTTTGCGGTTATCGGGCATATATTTATCCATAAACGAATGAAAGTCCTTGCCGTGCCCGAGGTAGATAAGATGCGTCATTTCGTGAAGGACGACGTATTCTATCGCGGAAACGTCGGCTTTTATGAGATAATAGGAAAACACTATCTCGCCCGTTTGCCTGTTGCAATGCCCCCACATACTTTTCATCTTCTTGAAAGAAATGCTCGGCCGAGCTATCCCCTTGGCGGCAAAAATCGGCATAAACCCGTCTATAAGTCGATAAACGAGGTCTTTTAGGTATTGCTTCCACCATTTGGTAAAGCATAAAAACGCCAACTTTTGTTCCTTCGCACAGATAGTTATCACGTCGCCGTCAAGGACAACGCGCGGGCTATCGGGCGTAACGATATCAATCTTAAAGTTCCCGCCGAGAAACTTTATAACGTCGCCGCAGTTTACTGAAGTAAAAAAGTCGGCGTAGCGCTTGGCGTCTTCATACTTTTTAAGGTTTTTCATAAGCCACGCCGCTTTGCTTTTAACGAACGCCTCTATTTCCTTTTCGGGCGTGAGATACGGCGCCGACACGACGACGCTCCCGTCCCGACGGATCCTTAATCTTATCCTTTTGATATAACGCTTTTCGACTTTAACGGCGACGTTGCCTCTATTCGAACTTATAATTATCTCTTTCATTTTTATCGGCGTTTTTTAAAAGACCGCGGGCGGATAATTCCGCCCGCGGTAAGTTATAAAATTGTAAATGATCGACTTATAGGCGGACTTATTATATTTCTTCAACGGTGAGATTACTAAGTATCTCAAGGTATTTTTCCTTGGTGAAAAGGCTTGTCCCCGGCGTAGTCACGGAAGCCGTACCCGCGGCGACCGCGCGTTTTAAAGTTTCGGGTAGGTCCGCATTATCGTCAAAAGCTATACAAGCGGCAGCGATCATACTGTCGCCCGCGCCGACGGTGGAATTGACCGCGACGTTTTCGCTCTTTGAATAATAGGTTTTCACCCCGTCCGTATAGACGGCGCCGTCTCTACCCAAAGACACCATTACGCGTTTTGTGCCGTAGCCCGTCAAAGCGACGGCGCACTCTTTCACCTCTTCGATGGAAGAAATATGTTTGCCGAAAAAGTTTTCGAGTTCGTACAGATTGGGTTTTACCAAAAACACGCCGGCTTTAAGGCATTGTTTTAAATAATCGCCCTCGCAATCGACGACGACGCGTTTACCCTGCGGCACGCACTTGACGAGTTTATAATAATACTCGGGGCCGAGCCCTTGCGGCAGCGAGCCGGAGATGACGACCGTTTCGGCGTTTTCGCTCAATCTCGAGATAGTAGCCAAAAGCTCCTCGCTTCTTGACGGTGTGACGAACCCGCCCTTGTCGTTGATCTCGGTCATCATCGATTTGCCGTCGATAATTTTATAATTAACTCGAACGCTCCCCTTCATCCAGACGAATTCGTAAGGGATACCCTCGGCTTTTAGAAATCTTTCAAACCGACGCCCGCCCGTCTCGAACATAAAGCCGCTCGCGAAACACTCCTCGCCGAGACGGCTGATGCCCACCGCGGTATTTAGCGCCTTGCCCGAAGTATTTTCGATTTTATCCGAAAGGCGGTTTAAGCGCCCGACCTTAAAATCGTCGATCTCCAACGTGCAATCGATGCACGGATTTGGGCAAACGGTCAGGATCATGATTATTCGGCTTTAGCCGCTTTGGCGTCGGCGATGATCTTATCCTGTGCCGTAGGCGGAACTTCCTCGTATCTCACGAATTCCGCTGTGAATCTGCCTCTGCCTTGCGTCATGGAGCGAAGGTCTATAGCGTACTTGGTAAGTTCGGCCTGCGGAGCTTCGGCTTCGACGATGGACTTACCGTTCTTCTGGTCGGTGCCGAGGATCCTGCCGCGGCGCTTGTTCATATCGCCCATAACGTCGCCCATGTAGGAATCGGGAACGGTCACTTCAAGGTGCATGATCGGTTCGAGAATGCAGGGCGAAGCCTTTGCAACGCCGTCGGCATAAGCGAGTTTAGCCGCGGTGACGAAGGCTATTTCCTTGGAGTCGACGGGGTGATACTTACCGTCGAACAGCGTGCATTTAAGGTTGACCATCGGATAGCCCGCGAGAACGCCTTCTTTAATGGCTTCGCGAAGCCCCTTATCGACTGCGGGGATAAACTGTTTGGGTACCGCACCGCCGACGACCGCGTCGACGAATTCGTAAACGCCGTCTTCAGCGCCTGGCTCGAACCTTACCCAGCAATCGCCGAACTGGCCTGCGCCGCCCGACTGTTTTTTATGTTTACCTTCGGCTTCCGCGCTCTTTCTGATAGTTTCGCGATAAGCTATCTTGGGTTCTTTCAAGACGGCTTCGGAGCCGAATTTGCTCTTTAATTTCTTGCAGATAACGGCTATCTGCGTGTCGCCGAGGCCGGACAAAAGCATTTCGTTGGTTTCGGCGTTTCTCGTAACGGAGAAGGAGATATCTTCGTCTTTAAGTTTGCTTAAGCCCCCGAAGACCTTGTCCTCTTCGCCCTTTTTGGCTGCGGAAACGGCCATCGAATAGACGGGTGCAGGCATCTCGAACGGCGGGAACACGAGCTCGGCATTTTCCGCGAGCGTGTCGCCCGTAGCGGTATCGGCAAGTTTAGCGACCGCGCCGATATCACCTGCGGTGACGGCGGAAGTGTTATCCTGCTTTTTGCCCTTGATGAAGAACAGACCGCTGATCTTTTCGTCGTTGCCCTTGAAAACGTTCTTTAAGGACGTGCCGTTCGACACCGTGCCGCGGATAACTTTGAATATATTGAGTCTTCCGACGAACGGGTCTACTATGGTCTTGAAAACGTGAACGAGCGTGCTGCCGGACTCGGAGCAGGCAACTTCCACGGGTTCTTCGCCCTTCAAAAGCGTGTACGGTTTAGCTTCGTCGGGAGAAGGAATGAGCGCTATGATCTTGTCCATAAGATTGACGACGCCCTTGTTGAGCATACCGGAACCGCCGTAAACGGGGATGCAGCTGCAAGTTTTAACGCCTATCTTTACGCCCTTATCTATCTCTTCGGAAGAAAGCACGCCTTCCTCGAAGAACTTTTCCATAAGCTCGTCGTCGTTGCCGGCGGCGGACTCGGTAAGTTCGGCCAAAGCCGTTTCGTATTCGCCGGAAAGTTCCGCGGGGATATCGCCCTGCATAGCGCCCTTGTCGTCGTAGAACTTACCCGCGGCGATATCCACCCAACCGCAGAACTTGTCGTTCTTCATGTAAGGAACTATCATCGGAGCGATAGCATTGGGATATTTTTCACGGATAGCCGCGACGGTGTCGATAAAGCGCGTGTTATCCTTGTCGAGCCCGCTGACGAATATCATCGTGGGGATCTTGTGATCGTGACAGTATTCAAGGCACAGCTCGGTGCCTACCGTCATTACGCCGGAAGCGCTGGTAACGATGACTGCGCCGTCCGCAACGGCAAGAGCCTCTATCATTTCGCCTTCGTAATCGAAAAAGCCCGGAACGTCTAAAACGTTGAACTTATAGCCGTTGTATTCGCCGTACGCAACGGAAAGCGAGATAGAAGTTTTTCTTGCGATCTCTTCGGGATCGAAGTCGGACACGGTGTTGCCGTCGTCGACTTTACCCATTCTGTCGGTAGCTTTCAGATTGAAAAGCATAGCTTCGGCAAGAGTAGTCTTACCCTCGCCGGCGTGACCGATCAACGCGATGTTTCTGATGTTTTTGATGTTTGCCATATAGCCCACCCTGTAATGTTATGATCATAAATAGCGCAAAACGCCGATTTCTGTCTTATATATTATAATGTAATATAAGACAATTATCAAGGATTTTTAGAAAGATATTTTCGATTTTTGATAATTTTTTCGAAAAATTTTTATTTTCGGGCGATAATTTTGTCCGCAAAACAATTATATATTCGTTTTTTTGCGGGCGATTGCCTTGACAATCAGGTAAATTTATTATAAAATTTTAAATAGTTTTATCGTGCTATAATATCGTCGCACGGTAAAGATCGTATCAAAAAACGGAGAAACTTTATGAAAAAACTTGTAACTTTACTTTTCGTGATTGCAATGTGCGCGCTTTCGTTGTTTGTTTTTGCCGCGTGCAGAACGTCGGATCCTTCGGCGAATAACGGCGGCAATAGCGACGACGCTACCTTCCAAGCTATCTACGGCACTTACGTCGTTTTTGCGGAAGGCAACGGAACGACTCCCCTTTCTTACGAAGAATGGCTCGAAAGCGTTAAGGGTAAAGACGGCGCGAACGGTGCTTCCGTAACTAACGCGACTATCGACGAAAACGGCGAGCTTATCATAACCTTGAGCAACGGGCAGAAGATAAACGCCGGCAAAGTCAAGGGCGAAGACGGAAAAGACGGCTCGAACGGTACAGACGGAACTAACGGCAACGACGGTAACGACGGCGTTTCCGTGACCGACGCGACTATCGACGAAAACGGCGACCTTATCCTTACTTTGAGCAACGGCCAGACGATAAACGCCGGCAAAGCCAAAGGCGAGGACGGTGCAAACGGCGCGAACGGTTCGGACGGAACTAACGGTTCAGACGGCGAAAACGGCGTTTCCGTTTCTGCTATCGAATTAAACGACCAGGGTGAATTTATTATAACCCTTTCCGACGGAAGCGTAAAAACCGTAAAAATGCCGGCTCACGAACACGCTTACGGCGATTGGGTAGCCGAAGTTTTACCCAAATGCGAATCACAAGGGCTTAAATATCGCGCCTGCACCGTCTGCGGCGAACGGGAATACACCCTTATCGACGCGCTCGGGCATACTCCCGACGACGGCGTGGTTATCCACCCCGCCACCGAAACGACGAGCGGCGTGATTATTTACACTTGCCAAACCTGCGGCAAAAGTTACGTCGAATTGTTACCGCTTGTTATCAAATATACCGAAGGGCTTGAATATACGCTCAACGAAGACGGCGAGAGTTATTCGGTAACTGGCATCGGCACCGCAACCGATACCGATATTATTATCCCTTCTATCCACAACGGCAAGCCTGTTACGAGTATTGGTAAGAGTGCGTTCTATAATTGCGATAGTTTAACGAGCATAATTATCCCCGACAGCGTGACGAGTATTGGTAAGAGTGCGTTCTCCGGTTGCAGTAGTTTAACGAGCGTAACTATCCCCGACGGCGTGACGAGTATCGGTAGTTATGCGTTTGTAAATTGCAGTAGTTTAACAAGCGTAACTATCCCCGACAGCGTGACGAGTATTAGTTATTCTGCGTTCGGCGGTTGCAGTAGTTTAACGAGCGTAACTATCCCTGACAGCGTGACGACAATAGATGATTCTGCGTTCTCCGGTTGCAGTAGTTTAACGAGCGTGACTATCCCCGACAGCGTGACGAGTATCGGTTGGGATGCGTTCTATGATTGCAGTAGTTTAACGAGCATAACTATCGGGGATGGCGTGACGAGTATCGGTGGTTCTGCATTCCGTGATTGCAGTAGTTTAACGAGCATAACTATCCCTGACAGCGTGACGAAAATAGGTGATGCTGTGTTCTCCGGTTGCAGTAGTTTAACGAGCATTACTATCTCTGACAGCGTGACGAGTATCGGTTGTTGTGCGTTCTATGATTGCAGTAGTTTAACGAGCATAACTATCCCTGACAGCGTGACGACAATAGGTGATTCTGCGTTCTCTGGTTGCAGTAGTTTAACGAGCATAAACGTTGACGTTGATAATGAATATTACAAGTCGATAGACGGAGACTTATATAATAATGCGGAAACGAAATTGATACAATATTCCATAGGTAAAACGGCTACGTCATTTACTATCCCCGACAGCGTGATGAGTATCGGTGAATTTGCGTTTTATGCTTGCAGTAGTTTATCGAGCGTAACTATCCCCGACAGTGTGACGAGTATAGGTAATTCTGCGTTCTCCTGGTGCGAAAGTTTATCGAGCATAGCTATCCCCGACAGTGTGACGAGTATAGGTGATGAGACGTTCGAAAATTGCATTAATTTAACGAACGTAACTATTCCGGACAGCGTGATGAGCATTGGTGGAGGTGCGTTCTCCTGGTGCGAAAGTTTATCGAGCATAGCTATCCCCGACAGCGTGACGAGTATCGGTATTGGTGCGTTTCATGGTTGCAGTAGTTTAACTAGCGTAACTATTCCCGACAGTGTGACAAGTATCAGTGATTCTGCGTTCATTTATTGCAGAAGTTTAACGAGCATAACTATCCCCGACAGTGTGACGAGTATCGGTGAAGATGCGTTCTTGGCTTGCGATAGTTTAACGAGTATTATCGTTGACAATAATAATGATTCTTATAAATCCATTGACGGAAACTTATATAATAAAGCCGGAACAGAGTTGATACAATATGCCATAGGTAAAACGAATACGTCATTTATTATCCCCGACAGTGTGACGAGTATCGGTTATGGTGCGTTCGCTTATTGCGATAATTTAACGTGCGTAACTATCCCCGACAGCGTGACGAGTATCTGTAATTCTGCGTTCTCCTGGTGCAAAAGTTTATCGAGCATAGCTATCCCCGACAGCGTGACAAGCATCGGCGATTATGCATTCATTGGTTGCAATAGTTTAACGAGCGTAACTATCGGCGACGGCGTGACGAGTATCGGTTATGAGGCGTTCCTGTATTGCGGCTGGTTAACGAAAGTTTATTATAAAGGCACTGCCGACGATTGGAATGCGATTTCAATAGATAATACTTATTCATACAATTCGCGATTAATAAATGCCACGAGATATTATTACAGCGAAACGCAGCCGACGGAAGAAGAAAAATATTGGCATTACGTTGACGGCGAGCCTACCATTTGGGATCCTTACGTGCCTGTCTTTACACAAGGGCTTAAATATACTCTCAACGACGACGGCGAAAGCTATTCGGTCACAGGCATCGGCACCGCCACCGACACAGATATAGTCATTCCTTCCACTCGTCCGGGCTCCTACAATGGTAAACCTGTGACGAGTATCGGTGATAAAGCGTTCAAGGATTGTAATAATATAACGAGCATAACTATTCCTGACGGCGTGACGTATATTGGTCATCATGCGTTCGAAAAATGCAGTAATTTAACGAACATAAATATCCCCGATAGTGTGACGAGTATTGGTCAATGGGCATTCTATTATTGCAGTAGCTTAACGAGCACAAATATCCCTGACGGTGTGACGAGCATTTATGACGCCACATTCTGCGGTTGCAGTAGCTTAACGAGCGTAACTATTCCCGACAGCGTGACGAGTATTAGTAATAGTGCGTTCGCTTATTGCAGTAGTTTAACTAACTTAATAATCGGGAACGGTATTACGAGTATTGATCGTCAAGCATTCTATTATTGCAGTAGTTTAACAAGCATAGATATCCCCGGTAGTGTAATGACTATTGGTGATCAAGCGTTTGATAGCTGCAGTAACCTAACAAGTATAACTATCGGTAGCGGCGTGACGAATATAGGTAGTTCTGCGTTCGGTAGCTGCAGTAGTTTAACGAGTATTACAGTTGACGTTGATAATGAATATTACAAGTCTATAGACGGAAACTTGTATAATAAAGCGGTAACGGAATTGTTATACTATGCCATCGGCAAAACGGCCACGTCATTTGTTATCCCTGACAGTGTTACAAGTATCGGTGCGTATGTCTTACAGAGCTGCAGAAGCCTAACAAGTATAATTATTCCTGACAGTGTGACGATGATTGGTTATTGTGCATTCATTGGTTGCAATAATTTAACGAGCGTATATTATTATGGTACAGCGGATGAATGGGAAACGATTCCTATCGACAACAATAACATCTATCCTCTTATCAATGCCACAAAGTTTTATTACAGCGAAACGCAACCGACGGAAGAA
>JAFZXN010000050.1 GCA_017616695.1 Clostridia bacterium
ATTATCACGCAAAAAAATACGACCAAGAAAAATCTTGCTCGTATTTTTTTGGAGCGGGTAATGGGAATCGAACCCACCTCTCAAGCTTGGGAAGCTCGCATACTACCGATGTACTACACCCGCAAATATTTATGTTTGTTATCTGATAATCGTGTTAGGGGTATTCGGGTTTTTAAGCCGATATATCGCTGTGATAAGGCTATTTTAAAGGCTTGAAAAGCGTATCGACGTAAAGACAGCGCAAGCGCGACGGTCATTATTCAGGCGCATTTCATAAAGGAAATGCGCCTGAGACCGTAATGATCATCGATAGATCAAACCAATTCGATGATAGCAACGTCGGCAGCGTCGCCACGGCGTTGACCGAGGTTATAGATCCTCGTGTAGCCGCCGCCCTGACCGCTTTCTTCGGCTCTTGCCGCGTACTTGGGAGCTATCTCGTTGAAAAGTCTTTCGACCACGGGGTGGTTGATGCCTTTGATCCTTGCCTTATAGTCGGCTTTATTCTCGCCGTTCTTGCGAACGTCGGGGATGTCGTGGATCTTAGCCATAATTCTTCTTCTTGCGGCGAGTTTCTTGGGCCCGTCTTTAATGACCTTCTTGGAAACGTCTTTACCCTTTTTATCTTTAACGGTAACGGTTTCTTCGATAGTGTCTTCGTAAGAATTGATAGCCGCGGTTATGATCTTTTCAACGTAAGAACGAAGCTGTTTGGCTCTTGCCATAGTCGTTTCGATCTTGCCGTACCAAAGTAATTGCGTAGCCTGATTTTTCAATACCGACATTCTGATCGTCGTTGTCATACCTAATTTTCCCGGCATTTTTTAGTCCTCCTGTTCTTTGAGCGATAAGCCGTAACTTGCAAGTTTCAAAATAACTTCATCGAGTGACTTCTTGCCGAGGTTACGAACTTTAAGCATATCTTCTTCTGTTTTCTTGGTCAGATCTTCGACCGTATGGATATTTGCACGCTTTAAGCAGTTGTAGGAACGGACGGAGAGGTCCATTTCCTCTATCTTCATTTCGAGGATCCTCGGGAGCGGATCGGCCGGTTGTTGTACCAGGATGCCGAGTGCGCCCATAGTTTCGCTTAAGGTGACGAAGATATGGATATGCTCTTCGACTACTTTTGCAGCGAGAGAAACGACTTCTCTTCCCGCAATAGTGCCGTTCGTCCATACTTCGAGCACGAGCTTATCAAGATCCGTTCTCTGCCCGACGCGCGCATTTTCAACGGCGTAGCTGACCTTTTTAACAGGTGCGTATTTTGAGTCGACGGGGATATAACCTATCTCGCCCGTTTTGTTGTATTCGGCGCCCGTATAGCCGCGGCCTCTGCCGACGGTAACTTCAGCCGAAATATAATAGCCGTCTTCCACCTTGCAAAGGAATGCGTCGGGATTGATTATCTCAATATCCGCAGGCAATTCCAGATCTGCCGCTGTGACCGTGCAGGGACCTTTCTTGTTGAGCATTATAACTTCTTTGAAAGCGGGATCCTGACTTACGGTTTTGAAGGAAACTTCTTTTAAGTTAAGAATTATCTCCGTTACGTCCTGTTGGACGCCTTCGATAGTGGAAAACTCGTGTCTGACGCCGAGCTCGGGTGCAAATTTGATACCTTGAGCCGCCGCACCGGGCAGTGAAGAGAGAAGCGTTCTTCTCATAGCGTTGCCGAGGGTAAGACCTAAACCCTTTTCAAGGGGTGCGACCGTGACCTTGGCATAGCTTTTATCTTCGCTTTCCTCGATGTCGATCTTGGGCATCTCAATTTCCATCATGGGAATACTTACCTCCAAATAAATTTTTTTGTGCTTGCCGTCAAGCACCGACAGAAGTTATATTACTTGGAATACAACTCGACGATCATGTGTTCGGCGATCTGAGAATCGATATCTTCTCTCGTCGGTAACGCGATGACCTTTCCGGTAAGTGTTTCGGGATCGAATTCAACCCACTTGGGCATAGCCGCGTCTTTTTCAAGAGCTTTCAAAGCGGTGAAATACTTGTTTTCCTTTTTGTTTTCCTTGACTGCGATAACGTCGCCCAGATTGATCTGGTAAGACGGTATGTTGACGTTTCTACCGTTGACGGTAAAATGAGCGTGCGTTACGAGCTGACGGGCCTGCGACCTTGAAGACGCGATACCCATTCTGTAAACGACGTTGTCAAGTCTTCTTTCAAGAAGGGAGAGCATGTTTTCGCCGGTTACGCCTTTCATACGGTCGGCTCTTTCGTAATACTCTCTGAACTGGCCTTCGAGTACGCCGTAGATCCTCTTGGTTTTCTGTTTCTCACGGAGCTGGAGTCCGTATTCGGAAACTTTCTTTCTCATATTGGCGTGTACGCCGGGGGCTACGGGCCTTCTTTCAAAAGGACAAGTACCCTTATAGCATCTGTCGCCCTTCAAAAATAATTTTGCGCCTTCACGTCTGCAAAGACGGCATTTCGAACCTGTATATTTAGCCATAATTTATCTCCTTATACTCTACGACGTTTAGGCGGTCTGCAACCGTTGTGAGGAATGGGGGAAACGTCTTGTATCAAAGTAACTTCGATACCGCATACGCCCATAGCTCTGATAGCCGATTCTCTGCCCTGACCGGGACCTTTAACGTACACTTCGACAGATCTCAAACCGTGTTCCATAGCGGCTCTTGCAGCCTGTTCGGCAGCCTGTTGAGCGGCAAACGGAGTGGACTTTCTCGAACCTCTGAACCCGAGCGCGCCCGCCGAGCAGTGAGAAATGGTGTTACCGTTCATATCGGTAATAGTGACGATGGTGTTATTGAAGGAAGACTGGATATGGACTTGACCTTTATCGATCTTCTTGATCTCTCTACGTCTTCTGATGACCTTTTTTGCTTGTGCCATAATTCACCTCTTACTTGCCTGCAGTTTTCTTCTTGGCAACCGTTCTTCTCGGACCTTTTCTCGTCCTCGCGTTCCTCTTGGAACTCTGACCTCTGACGGGAAGGTTCTTTCTGTGCCTTACTCCGCGGTAGGAGCCGATCTCTATAAGTCTCTTGATGTTCATGCTGACTTCGGACTTAAGTTCGCCTTCTACGTGGAGATTGTGTTCGATATATTCTCTTATCTTAGAAATATCGTCTTCGGTAAGATCCTTAACTCTCGTGTCGGGATCAACGCCGGTTTCCTGTAAAATTTTAGTCGCGGTAGGTCTGCCGATACCGTAGATATAAGTAAGACCTATTTCCACGCGCTTTTCTCTCGGTAAATCAACACCCGAAATACGTGCCATTTTTTACTTATCCTCCAAAAAATGTAAAATAAATTGTAATGATCTATATATAATATCTCACGAAGCAAGCCGTAAAAATTCGGAATGTCGGCTTGAAACTTAACGTGAAATTTGTTTCCGTGTTCACGAAAACGTCCTCATAAAGCGAAGCGTATCTTATTTAAAAGCATTCCGCCCGCACCGAAAACGTTTTCCGTGAGGTGTCGTGCCGTGAACGGATACCCGTTCGGCCGCAAAAGCGACCGACGTTTTGTCAGCCTTGGCGCTGCTTATGGGATTTGTTCTTGGAACAAATGACCATAACTTTGCCTTCTCTTTTAATGACCTTGCATTTATCGCACATAGGCTTAACAGACGGTCTAACCTTCATTTTTTAAATCCTCCGAAAATTTTTGTCCGCAAATTCCAACGGACTGTAAAGTTTTTTTACGGTCAATGCCCGCGCATATATTTCGCGCGATCCCGACAAAAAGCCGTAAGATTTCGTTCAAAGAATGACCTTTGATTGTTTCTTGGTCGTCGGCATTCTGCCGACAAGACCGCGTTCAGTTCTTGCTACGCCAAACGATTCTGCCTTTGGTAAGGTCGTACGGGCTCATTTCGAGTTTTACGCTGTCACCCGGGATTATCTTGATGAAGTTCATTCTCAATTTCCCCGAAATGTACGCGGTGATAACGTATCCGTTGGAAAGTTTGACCTTAAAGGTAGCGTTCGGCAGTGCTTCGACAATCACGCCTTCAGCTTCGATTACGTCGTTTTTTGACACTGATCCGCCTCCAGATTTATTTTGATATAGCCTTTCGGCTTACGTGAGGTCGCGGTATTATCTACCGCACGTTAGCTTATAAAGTAAGTATCTCAACTCCGTTTTCGGTCAGAGCTATCGTGTTTTCATAGTGAGCGGAAGGAAGCCCGTCTTTAGTGACGCATTTCCAACCGTCGATAACGACTTCATAGCCACCCATATTGATCATGGGTTCGACGGCTATGCACATATTTCTCCGTAGCCTTACGCCGACGCCCGCCTTTCCGAAATTCGGAACGGAAGGATCTTCGTGGACGTGCCTGCCGATACCGTGCCCGACCATATCTCTCACGACGGAAAAACCGTTGCTCTCCGCGTGCGATTGTACGGCGTGACCGATATCGCCCAAAGCCGCGCCTATCATCACCGTTTCCACCGCTTTGAAAAAGCACTCTCTCGTCACTTCGACGAGTTTTTGCGTTCTCGGCGCAACGTTGCCCATCATAAACGTTCTTGCGGCGTCGCCGTGGTAACCGTTTATGTAGGCGCCTACGTCAACGCTTACGATGTCGCCGTCTTTAATGATCCTGTCGGACGGAAAACCGTGCACGACCTCTTCGTTGACGGAAATGCAAGTCGCCGCGGGAAACCCGTACAGACCGAGAAAAGAAGGTTTTGCTCCGCAGGCGGTTATATAATCGTGCGCGAGCTTATCGACTTCTTTGGTCGTCATTCCGATCTTGATGTTATCTTCAACGAGTTTCAACACGTCGCCGGTGATCTGACCGGCTTTACGCATTTTTTCTATTTCTTCATCGGTCTTGATGTAGATCATTTGAGCGCCTTCGAAATTTCAGACAACACGTCTTTTGCGGCAAGGTCGCCGTTGACTTTTTTAAGGATACCCCTTTCCGCATAGAAATCTATGAGCGGGGCGGTCTTGTTTGCGTAAACGAAGAGCCTTTCTTTAACGGTATCTTCCTTATCGTCGTCGCGGTGGATAAGATCTCCGCCGCATTTCTCGCATACGCGTTTTTCGCCGATAAAGTCGACGTGATAAGACTCCGCGCATTTTCCGCAAACGCGCCTGCCGATGATCCTGTGCATGAGTTTTTCGTGCGGAACGTCTATCTCGATGACGACGTCCACCTTCGAAAAGCCTTCGAGAGCTTTAGCCTGTGCGACCGTTCTCGGAAACCCGTCGAGAAGATATCCGTTTTTGCAGTCGGCCTCGGCAAGCCTTAATCTGACTATTTCTTCGGTAACGCTGTCGGGCACCAACTCGCCCCTATCGATATAGCTTTTGGCTATTTTACCGATAGGCGTAAGTTCTTTGATATGACGCCTGAAAATGTCGCCCGTAGAAATATGCGGGATATTTAGCATTTCGCAAAGCATCGAAGCCTGCGTGCCTTTTCCTGCCCCGGGGGCACCGAGTAAAACTATGTTCATCGAAATCAAATTCAAAAAGATCTGCCGTTCGGAGTTTACACCGCTAATTACGGAGACGGCAATTATTTATTGCCGCACTCCGAACGGTCGTAAGACTTTCTTATTTAAGGAAGCCTTTGTAGTTTTTCATCATTATCTGCGATTCGAGAGCCGTATTGAATTCGAGAGCGACCGATACGCAGATTATAAGGCCCGTTGCGCTGAATACCGACGACGTGCTCGGATCGATAAGTCTGAAGACTATCGCGGGAACGAGTGCGATAAACGCGAGGAATATTGCGCCGAAAAGCGTTATCCTGTTCTGGATCCTCTTAAGATATTCCGCAGTGGGTTTCCCGGGACGAATGCCGAGAATGAAACCGCCGTTTTGCTGAATGGTCTTGGAGATGTCTTCGGGGTTGAACTGTATCTGCGAGTAGAAGAACGCAAATGCAAGTATCAACAGTGCGAGAACGACCATATAAAGCCACGAACTCGTACCCATGTTGCTCTGCCACCAGACGTGAGCGGGGCTGCCCGACCAGAACATCGTCATGATCATTTCGGGGAAGGACAGAATGGAGAATGCGAATATAAGGGGCATAACGCCGTTCGCATTGACCTTGATGGGGATAACGGTCGACTGACCGCCGTACATCTTTCTGCCTTTGACCTGCTTGGCGTACTGAACGGGAACTCTTCTTTCGGCAAGTTCCACCCAGACGATAAGCCCGAAAACGACAACGATCGCGATAATGTAACCGATTATTGCCCAGAACTTATTGAGGTCGAAACCTTGCGTCACGAACGTGATGATCGAATTGAGGAAAGCGTTGCCCGCCGTTGCGAGGATACCTACGAAGATGAGGAGCGAAATACCGTTGGAAACGCCGTATTCGGTGATCCTTTCGCCTATCCATACGGTAACGAGCGCGCCCGCCGCGTAGAAAGCGACGATGACGATATAAGCAAGCCATACCTGATCGAAGAGTATCTGGCTCAAAGCAAGATGACCTTCGGCGTCAACGATATTGGCGTTGAACGATACGAGGATACCGATAGCTTGGATTATAGCAAGTATCAGCGCGCCGTATCTCGTCAATTTGGCTATCTTTTTCTGACCTTCTTCGCCCTGCTTGCTCATTCTTTCGAGTGCGGGGATAGCTACGGTCAGAAGCTGCAAAATAATCGAAGCGTTGATGTAAGGGCCGATACCCATAGCGAACCAGGTGCCGTTTGCAAGCGCGCCACCGGTCATCATACTCATAATGCTCAAGTACGACGCGGCCGCGATCCCTTCGGAAAAGCTGCCGGTACCTACGCCGGGAACGGGGATATAGCACCCTATTCTGTAAATCAGGATGAAAAGAAGAGTCATCCAGATCTTGATCCTGATTTCTTTTACCTTAAAGGCATTTTTTAATGTTTCAAACATTTTTACCCTCCGCTACAGGAAACCGTTATACGATCTCACAAGTGCCGCCGAGTTTTTCGATGGCTTCTTTGGCGCCGGCGGAGAATGCCTTCGCCTGAACGGTCAATTTGACGGTAAGTTCTCCGTTGCCCAAAACTTTGAGCCCGTAAGAATTCTTTACTTCGTTGATAAGACCGTTTACGAAGAGAAGATCGTAATTGACAACGGTGCCTTCTTCAAAGCCGTTGAAAGCGGATACGTTGACCACCGTGTAGACTTTGCGGAATTTATTGTTGAAGCCGCGCTTGGGGGAACGTCTCGTCAAAGGCATCTGACCGCCTTCGAATCCCGGACGAACGCCGCCGCCGCTTCTCGCCCATTGACCTTTATGACCTTTGGTCGAAGTCTTGCCCGTACCGGAACCGATACCGCGGCCTACTCTCTTTTCTTTGGTTCTTGAACCGACTTGCGGTTGTAAACTTCCTAATCTCATAATTTACCTCTTAAACCTTCTCAACCTTTACAAGGTGACTGATCTTTGCCAACTTACCCTGAAGGCAAGCGTTGTCTTCAAATACCTTGGATTGATGAATTTTGGTAAGCCCCAACGACGCCACGGTGTCTTTTTGGACCTTTAAGCAGCCGATAGTGCTTCTTGTAAGGGTAACTTTTACTTTATTATTTTCCATAATAAAAGCCTCCTTAACCTAAAACTTCTTCCACGGTCTTGCCGCGAAGAACGGCTATCTGTTCAGCTGTTCTTAACTCTTTCAAACCTTCAACGGTGGCTTTGACCATGTTGATGGGGTTGCTGGTGCCGTGAGATTTAGTTCTGATGTTTTTGATACCGCATGCCTCCATGACCGCACGGACGGGGCCGCCGGCTATAACGCCGGTACCTTCTTCGGCGGGCAGCATAAGTATGGAACCTCTGCCGAACTTGCCGATAACGCTGTGAGGAATGGTAGTGCCAAGGAGAGATATATCAGTCATACTCTTTTTGGCCTGCGAGGTGGCTTTTTCGATAGCTTCGGGTACTTCGTTGGCTTTGCCCATTCCGTAACCGACTTTACCGTTCTCGTCGCCTACGACTACGAGAGCCGCAAACCTCATTTTTCTACCGCCCTTGACAACTTTGGTGATACGGTTTACGCAAATAAGTTTTTTATTCAAACCGTCTTTTTCTTCCGGTCTTCTTTGACCTCTTTGTTCTCTTGCCATAACCGTCTCCTATTAAAATTTAAGTCCGGCTTCTCTTGCGCCGTCTGCTAAAGCTGCAACTCTGCCCGTATAGATGTAACCTCCGCGGTCGAAAACGACGGTGGTAACGCCTTTTGCGAGCGCCTTATCGGCAAGTTTCATACCGACTATCTTGGCAGCTTCTTTTTTGGACTTGCCGCTTACCGCCTTTGCGACGGCGGCTTCGAGAGTGGACGCCGCAACCAACGTGGAAGCGGTCGTATCGTCGATTATCTGCGCATAGATGTGATTGAGACTTCTGTAAACGCAAAGTCTCGGACATTCGGTAGTGCCGCTTATGTTTTTACGCACTCTTTTATGTCTTTTCAATCTGTCTTCATTCTTATCTATCTTGGTAATCATATCAATTCACTCCTTTATTTACCGGCAGTCTTGCCTTCCTTATGTTCGATAACTTCGTCGTTATAACGAATACCGTATCCATGGTAAGGCTCGGGTTTTCTGATATCTCTTATGGACGCGGCGACTTGACCTACGTCGACTTTGTTGATACCGGAAACGACTATTTCGGTCTGCGAAGCGCAAGCAAGCTTGACTCCGGGAAGGGCAGTAAACTCGATCGGGTGCGAAAAACCGACGTTAAGTACGAGTTTTTCACCGTTCATGTTGACTTTCCAGCCGACGCCGTTTACGATAAGACGTTTTTCAAAGCCGTTCGTAACGCCCGTGACCATATTGTGAAGGAGAGCTCTGTATAAGCCGTGTTTTGCTCTTACGGGGCCTTGATCGTTGGCTCTCGTAAGTTTTACGACGCCCGCTTCCACGTTGACGGTGATAACGGAAGCGTCAAAACTTTGCGTAAGCGTACCCTTGGGGCCTTTTACGGTCATAACGCCGTCTTTGACGTCTACCGTTACTCCTGCGGGGATAGCTACGGGTTCTCTACCTATTCTTGACATCTGAAGCCTCCTTTACCAAACGTAAGCGAGTATCTCGCCGCCGTGGTGCTGCTTTCTGGCTTCCTTATCCGTCATAACGCCCTTGGGGGTGGAAACGATAGCGATGCCCATTCCGTTGAGGACCTTGGGAAGTTCTTCGTAGCCGGCGTAAATCCTCAGACCGGGCCTGCTTATTCTCTTGAGACCGGTGATGACCTTTTCGCCCTTGGCTCCGTACTTCAAGGTCAATTCTATTCTGGAATCGAGACCTTCGCCTGTGATCTGGTAGCCGCCGATGTAACCTTCGTCAAGAAGTATCTGCGCGATGGCCTTCTTGGTGTTGGATACGGGGATTTCAACTTTTTCACGCTTTACAACGAGCGCGTTTCTTATTCTCGTAAGCATATCTGCAATAGGATCTGTCATGATTTATTCCTCCTTACCAGCTCGCTTTCTTTACGCCGGGTATCTGACCTTTGTATGCAAGGTTTCTGAAGCAAATACGGCATATACCGTATTTACGGATAACGGCGTGCGGACGACCGCAGATACTGCATCTCGTATAAGCTCTCGTCGAGAACTTAGCGGGTCTTTGCTGTTTGTTTATCATTGACTTTTTTGCCATAACTCTTCTCCTTTACTTAGGCCTTGAAGGGCATTCCGAGAGCTTTCAAAAGTTCTCTTGCCTCTTCGTCGGTGTTAGCCGTGGTGACGAAGCAGATATCGAAACCTCTGATCTTTTCGACCTGGTCGTACTGGATCTCGGGGAAGATAAGCTGTTCCTTAACGCCCATGGCGTAATTGCCCCTGCCGTCGAAAGACTTGCTCGGTACACCCTTGAAGTCCCTGACTCTCGGCAGTGCTATTGACACGAGTTTATCAAAAAAGTCATACATTCTGTTGGCTCTCAAGGTGACCTTGATACCGACGTTCATGCCCATTCTCACTTTGAAGTTTGCGACAGACTTTTTGGCAGTCGTCAAAACCGGTTTCTGACCGGAGATCTGCGCAAGTTCCTTTTGAACGAGCTGAATGCTCTTGGCGTTATCTTTGATATCGCCGAGGCCGCCGTTGATGGTTATCTTGACGAGTCTGGGAACTTGATTGAAGTTTTTGTAGTTAAAATGCTTCATAAGATACGGTACGACTTCTTGGTCGTAACGCGTCTTTACTCTGCTTACGTACTTGGAATCGGTTGCAGCTGCTTTAGCAACCTGATCGTTTTTCGCCATTACTTTTTCTCCTATTTTATTTGATTGATAAAAACCTTATTTGGCATAGCAGGTTTTTTATACCCGCCTTTTCGTCGGATCGTGACTTTAAGGCGGGCGATCCGACCGCAATTAATTATTTAGCGGCTTTTTTTGTTTTGGGAGCCTTGACCTCGCCGCCGTCGAGAGACGCACCGCACTTGGCGCATACTCTTATCTTCTTATCTTCGACGAATGCGTGTTTTACTCTCGTACCTTTACCGCACTTGGGGCATACTACCAGAACGTTGGAGGCGTCGATGGGGCCTACCTGTTCGATTATGCCGCCCTGATCCTGTGCGGAACGGGGTTTTTTGCTCTTTTTCTGGACGTTTACGCCGTCTACCTTAACCCTGTTTTCTTTGGGGAGAGCAACTAAAACTTTACCCGTTTTGCCTGCGTCCTTGCCGGATAAAACGTATACGGTATCATTCTTTTTAACGTTCATAATGCTTCTCCTTATAAAACTTCGGGAGCCAAGGATATGATTCTCATATAGTCCTTTTCTCTCAATTCACGGGCGACCGGTCCGAAGATACGGGTGCCTCTGGGTTGCTTCTGGCTGTCGATGATGACAGCGGCGTTGTCGTCGAAACGGATATGCGTACCGTCGGGACGGCGCAGACCGCTCGTCGTTCTTACGATAACGGCTTTGACGACTTCGCCTTTTTTGACGGCGCCGCCGGGAGTAGCTGTCTTAACGGAGGCAACGATAACGTCGCCGATGTTACCCGTCTTTCTGAACGAACCGCCAAGAACCTTTATGCACATTATTTCCTTTGCACCGGAGTTATCCGCAGCTTTCAATCTTGTCTGTGGTTGTACCATAATGCGCCTCCTTACTTAGCCTTTTCGATTATCTCGGCAACTCTCCAATTCTTATCTTTGCTGAGCTTTCTCGTCTCAACGATACGAACTTTGTCGCCTATGCCGCACTCGTTGTTTTCATCGTGCGCTTTGAACTTTTTGGAAGTAGTTATCGTTTTCTTGTAGAGGGGGTGTTTGGCCTTTTCTTCTACTACGACGACTACCGTCTTATCCATCTTGTCGGAGGAAACTATCCCTACTCTTTCTTTTCGTAAATTTCTCATTGTTCTTCCTCCTTAAGCCTTCTTGATTTCCCTTTCGCGAATGACCGTTTTAACTCTGGCGATATCCTTTTTGACCGTTGCTATAACGTTGGGATTTTCCAGCTGACCGGTTGCATGGCGGAAACGGAGATTAAAGAGTTCTTCTTTAAGCTCGGCAAGCTTGGTGTTGAGCTCTTCGTCTGTCATCTCGTGGATCAGTTTTGCTTTCATCAGCTTTCACCGCCTTCTACAGTATTTTCGGTTTCTTTCTTGATAAATTTGCATTTACAAGGAAGCTTGTGCGAAGCGAGTCTCAAAGCTTCTCTTGCTACGGACTCTTCTACGCCTGCCATTTCGAACATAACTCTACCCGGCTTAACTACTGCTACCCAATACTCAACGGAACCTTTACCGCTGCCCATACGGGTGTCGGCGGGTTTCTTGGTTATCGGCTTATGCGGGAAGATGTCGATCCAGACCTGACCGCCACGCTTGGTAAATCTCGTCATGGCGATACGGGCCGCTTCTATCTGATTTGAAGTGATCCACGCGGGGGATTCCGCCATAAGAGCGTATTCGCCGTAAGCGATCTTATTGCCCTTATTGCATTTACCCGTCATTCTGCCGCGGTGTACTCTTCTTCTTTTAACTCTTTTAGGCATCAACATATTATGCTTCGCCTCCTTCTTTCTTCATTCCGCCGAGGACTTCGCCTTTGTATACCCATACTTTGATACCGATGGCGCCGAAGGTAGTTCTCGCTTCGGCAAAGCCGTAGTCGATATCCGCTCTCAAAGTCTGAAGCGGAATGGAACCTTCGTGATACTGTTCGGTCCTCGCTATTTCGGCACCGTCCAAACGGCCGCTGACCATAGCTTTAACGCCCCTTGCGCCAAGACGCATAGCGCGGGATATGGCCTGTTTCATACATCTTCTGAAAGACGCTCTCTTTTCAAGCTGTGCGGCGATGTTTTCGGCGATAAGCTGCGCGTCGCAATCGGGCTTTTTGACCTCGATGATGTTGACGGCGACCTGTTTGCCTTTGGCAAGTTTGGAAAGGCTTGCCTTGATAACTTCTATCTCGCTGCCCGCTTTACCGATCAAAACGCCCGGTCTCGCGGTGTAGATGGTGATGGAGATCCTCGACGCCGCTCTTTCGATGAATATTCTCGAAATAGCCGCAGCGAAGTATTTCTCTTTGATAAATCTTCTTAATTCGTAGTCCTCTTTGAGGAAAGCCGAAAAATCCTTCTTATCGGCAAACCACTGCGTATCCCAACTCTTGATAACGCCGACTCTCAGTCCGTGCGGATTAACTTTTTGTCCCATACTTATCTCCTTTAAGCCTTTGCGTCCAGAATAACGGTGATGTGGCTTGTGCGTTTTAAGATCCTGAATCCTCTGCCGTGAGCCATAGGTTGCATTCTCTTAAGAGTCGGCCCCATATCGGCGTAGCACTCCGCTATATAAAGGTCGGCGGGGTTCATACCGAGGTTGTGCTCGGCGTTTGCTGCCGCGGATTGAACGACCTTCTTGATGGGGAGCGCGCCCGCTTTGGTGCAGTTATCGAGGATAGCTACAGCCTCTGCAACGCCCTTGCCTCTTACGAGGTCGAGCACCACTCTCACTTTATAGGGAGAGATCCTTATGAACTTTGCGCAAGCTCTTGCACGTTTATCTTTATTTTCGGCAATTCTCGCAGCCTTTTCTTTCATATTTTTAGCCATAGTCGATCTCCTTATTTAGCACCCGTGGTCTTCGCGCCGGCGTGGCCTTTGAACGTTCTCGTAGGAGCGAATTCGCCCAGCTTGCAGCCGACCATATCTTCGGTAACGTATACGGGAACGTGTTTTCTTCCGTCATAGACAGCAATCGTATGTCCGACCATCTGCGGGAATATCGTAGACGATCTCGACCAGGTTTTGAGTACTGTCTTTTTGTTCTCAGCGTTCAAAGCTTCTATTCTTTTGAGAAGCTTGGGTTGAACGTAAGGTCCTTTTTTAACACTTCTACTCATAATCTAATTGCTCTCCTTAATTGACGCGTTTAATGATAAACTTGTTGGATTTGTTCTTCTTCTTTCTCGTCTTATATCCGAGAGCGGGCTTGCCCCAAGGAGTCTGCGGGCCGGGACGACCTACAGGGGACTTACCTTCGCCGCCGCCGTGCGGGTGATCGCACGGGTTCATTACGGAACCGCGGACGGTGGGACGGATACCGAGATGTCTCGTCTTACCGGCTTTACCGATACGGATTATCTCGTGATCGAGATTGCCGACCTGACCTATGGTAGCCTTGCAAGCAAGCGGAATGTATCTCATTTCGCCGCTGGGCATCTTCAAGGTCGCAAGCTTGCCTTCTTTAGCCATGAGCTGCGCGGACATACCGGCCGCTCTTGCTATCTGGCCGCCTTTACCCGGCTGAAGTTCTATGTTGTGTACGACCGTACCTACGGGGATAGCCTCCAAAGGAAGCGCGTTGCCCGCCTTGATATCGGCGCCTACGCCCGACAACAGCTTGTCGCCCACTTTAAGACCGTAAGGCGCGAGGATATATCTCTTTTCGCCGTCGGCATAGCAGACGAGGGCTATGTTAGCCGATCTGTTGGGATCGTACTCGATGGTCTTGACTACCGCTTCGATGCCGTCTTTGTTTCTTCTGAAATCGATGATGCGGTATTTCTTTCTGTTGCCGCCGCCGATGTGGCGAACGGTTATTTTACCCTGCGCGTTTCTGCCGCCCGACCTTCTCTGATCTTCCAAAAGACCTCTTTCGGGCTTGGTGCAGGTTATCTCTTCGTACGTCGAAACGGACATGAAACGGCGTGCGCTCGAGGTAGGATTATATCTTTTAATACCCATTGTTTATTCCTCCTGTAGCTTATGACAAGGATCTGAAGAACTCGATTTCCTTGCTGTCGGCAGTCAGCTGAACGATAGCCTTCTTGAAAGAAGGAGTGTAGCCTTCGTTTCTGCCCATTCTTTTAAGCTTGCCGCGGCAGTTCATAGTGTTGACCTTTTCGACCTTAACGCCGAAAAGCTCTTCGACCGCCATCTTTACGTTGGTCTTCGTCGCCTTCTTGGCTACTACGAAAACGTACTTTTTAGCGGCAAAACCGTCGTATGCGCTCTCGGTGAGGATCGGTCTTAAAATAACGTCTCTTGCTTCCATTATTCTCCGCAGACCTCCTGTAATTTTTCTACGGAGCCCTTGCTTAATACGACTACGGCGTTTTTAACTACGTCGTAAGTATTGAGTTGGGCTACGGGCATAGTGCTTAACTTCTTGATGTTTCTCGCGGCTCTTATTACCTTTTCGTCGGAATTATCCATTACCACGAGGACGGTCTTTTCAAACTTGAAAGCGTTAAGAAAAGCCACGAATTCTTTGGTCTTGCCTTCGGCTACCGCCACTTCGTCGACTACGAACAATTCCGCGTCGGCAAGCTTTTTGGAAAGCGCCGAGTAAAGCGCGGTCCTTCTTGCGGTCACGTTCATCTTCTTGGAAAAGTCTCTCGACT
Source organism: Clostridia bacterium (assembly GCA_017616695.1). Classification (GTDB taxonomy): domain Bacteria; phylum Bacillota; class Clostridia; order Christensenellales; family Borkfalkiaceae; genus UBA4636. Next base: position 14,832 of record JAFZXN010000050.1, read on the forward strand.
TGGGAGCGAATACCACGCCGCCCTTGATCCACTGAGGAGCTCTCGTCGAACCCTGACGGGCATTACCGGTACCTTTCTGACGATACGGCTTTTTGCCGCCGCCTCTTACTTCCGTTCTCGTGAGAGAGGATTTGGTACCCTGTCTTTCGTTGGCAAGTCTCGTAACTACGGCCTGATGAATGAGCGGTTCATTGTATTCGATGGCAAAAAGCTCATCGGAAAGTTCCATGGTGCCCACTTCTTTTGCTTTCATATTATATAATTTTACGCTTGGCATCTATAGTTACCTCCATTAAGCTTTTACGCTGTTTCTTAACGAAACTATTCCGCCCTTGGGGCCGGGAACGGCGCCCTTGACCAAAATGGCGTTTCTCGCCGTGTCTACCTTGACGACTTCGAGGTTAAGTATGGTTACCTGCTCGACGCCGTATTGACCGGCAAGGTGCTTGTTCTTGAAAACTCTCGACGGCGAGGAGTTAGCGCCCATGGAACCTACTTCTCTATGAACGGGGCCTACGCCGTGAGTCTCTTTAAGTCTGTGCTGATTCCATCTTTTGATAACGCCCGTGTAGCCGTGACCTTTGGTGATGCCGACGACGTCTATCTTGTCGCCCGCGGCGAATACGTCGCAAGTAACGTTTTTGCCTACTTCGTAGGCGGCGATATCTTCAAAGCGGAATTCTTTGAGATATTTCTGCGGTTTTACGCCGGCTTTCTTGAACTGACCGAGTTCGGGCTTATTCAAAGCCTTTTCGTTCGTTTCGCCAAAGCCCATTTTGACTGCCTGATACCCGTCGTGTTCGACCGTCTTGATCTGAACTACGGGGCAGGGACCTGCTTCGATTACGGTGACCGGGATTACTTTTCCGTCCGGGGAAAAGATCTGCGTCATACCCAACTTTCTGCCAATGATTGCTTTATTCATCGATAAAGTTCACCTCCGTATATATTTACAATTTTTTTTACAGTTTGATCTTTACGTCGACGCCTGCGGGAAGATGTATGCTGTCGAGTATCTTCGCGTTGGTCGAGTAAATGTCTATAAGGCGCTTATGAGTTCTCAATTCGAATTGCTCACGCGAATCCTTATATTTGTGCGGGGAACGCAAGATAGTGATTATCTCCTTTTCCGTGGGGAGCGGGATGGGACCGCTGATCTTTGCGCCGGCTTTTTTCATGGTCTCGACTATTCTTTCAGTCGCCTGATCTACCATGTTGTGATCGTAAGCCGATAATTTGATTCTGATTTTCTGACCTGCCATTTTTGATTCCTCCGTTTATTTATACTAACTTTTCGACTGTCCCCTCGGCATAAAGGGCGCACGCTTAACTTAAATCAGCCTGTTTTTCAAAGCTTTTAAATTAAATGCGGCATTTAACAACCGAGCCGTGTGTATCGCACCTGTGAGCAATTAAAAAATCATCTGCGCCGTGTGTTTTAAGCAGATGACTTAAATTACTTTGGGTGGTTAGTCGCAGGAGTTATGCTCCCACAATTGTCAGCATAAATTATCTTCCTTTCAAGTCCGCCAAACAGGCGTCAACTTTAAGGTTTGAAGTAACTTTATGCCTCAACCCTATTACACAGCCTACTAACTATATCACATCACTATCCGTTCCGTCAAATATTTTTCGGCGATTTTTTAAAAAATTTTACGATATTTTCAAATTATTTTGAACACCGCAATATATTGTGGTCTTAACTACGCGCGCGCAACTATTATTATAATATTATATACGCGTATGTACGCAAAACCCGTCGACAAGCGGTCAAGCTTTTTACGCCGCTTATCTGCAATTTACGGTAAACCGACCGCTTTTTGCCAATTTAACGGCAGTCGAATTGACGATTTACGGTAAATTGACCAAAAGGCGGAAAGCCGTCCGAAGTTTATCCGCGTAGCCGTATTATAAAAAAATGCCATGAAACTATCTTAAAAGACCTTTTCGAGAAGTTCTTTAGGGCTGTCGATTATCGTTTTTGCGCCTAAGTCGGTCAAAAACTCGCGGGTTTTGAAACCCCAACTTACCGAAATACAATCGAGCCCCGAATTCTTCGCCGTCATAAAGTCCACGTCGGAGTCGCCGACGTAAACGGCTCTTTCTTTATTTACGCCGAGTTTTTCGAGCGCGTAATAAACTTCGTCCGGCGCGGGTTTTCTGTTAAGGCACGGCATTTCGCCGACGGCAATATCGTACAGCCCGTCGAAAAACCTTTCGGCAAGCTTATTCACGGCAAGGTCGGGCTTATTTGAAACGATAGCCACTTTGACTCCGCCGTCGCGCAATAAGCGCATCGCTTCGGGGATACCGTCGTAAGCCTTGGTAAAATCGGCGCAATGCTCCTTGTAGATATTCATATATTCTTCAAAGAGCTTTTCGTCGTCGAGCGGTTTTCCCTCGGGGAAAGATCTTCTTAAAAGCATTTTTATACCGTTGCCGACAAAGCCTTTTATTTCCGCAAGCGTTCTTTCGGGGCAACCGTATCCCTTCAACAAAATATTGATGCAGTTGGTAAGGTCGGTCAACGTGTCGAGAATAGTTCCGTCCATATCGAAAACAACCACGTCGTATTTCGGCATTTTTTCTCTCCTTTTTTCTCTCAAAACGTTTCGACGCAACCGATTTATTATAATTTTAAACCGCTGTTTGCACGGATTTTATGAAAACGTCGCTTGCCGCGTAAACGGTATATCATTCCGCCAAAGGCGGTAAGCGATAAGCGCATCAATACATTTCTATATAGCTGTCTCTGTCCGCGCCGACGGAAACGTATTTTATCTTTGCGCCCGTGGCTTTTTCGATATATCCGACGTATTTTCTTGCGTTTTCGGGAAGATCGGAAAACTTTCTCGCCCCGCTTATATCCGAGCACCAACCGTCGAGATATTCGTAAACGGGCTTAGCGTTATCGAGATCCGTCCCGTGCGGGAATTTATCCGTTTTCTTACCGTCCACTTCGTAAGCAACGCAGACGGGGATCTTCTTCATATAAGACAGAACGTCGAGCTTGGTCAAAGCTATCGAGGTGGCGCCCTGAACGGTTATCCCGTAGCGGGAAGCCACGACGTCAAAACCGCCTACTCTTCTCGGTCTACCCGTAGCCGCGCCGTATTCGCCGCCCGCCTGACGCAAGGCCTCGGCCTCGTCGCCGAACATTTCGCAGGTGAACGGGCCTTCGCCGACGCAAGTAGAGTAAGCTTTCATAATGCCGATGACCTCGTCGAGCTTTCTTTCGGGAATGCCCGCGCCTATCGTGGCGTAAGCGGCTATCGTCGACGACGAAGACGTGTACGGATAAATACCGAAGTCTATATCGCGCAAAGCGCCGAGCTGCGCTTCGAACATGATCGACTTGCCTTCTTTTACCGCCTGTTCGAGATATTCGGTCGTATCGCAGACGTAATCTTTAAAAGGAAGCGCGTATGTTTCGAGCCAGTCGACCATATCTTCAAGTTTAATCGGCTCGGCTTTATAACCGCCCGCGACCATAAGGTTTTTCCATTCGATTATGTCCGCAAGTCTCGACTTCATAGTCTCAAAATGCATAAGATCGCCCATGCGGAGCGTCTTTTTCATATATTTATCCGCATAGACGGGTGCGATGCCGCGGCGGGTGGAACCGAACTTCTTGTCGGCGAGCCTGTCCTCTTCAAGACAGTCCAGCAAGACGTGATAAGGCATACATATAGTGGCTTTATCGCTTATCTTGAGGTTTTCAGGCGAAATATCAACGCCTTTTTCTTTGAGCCTTGCGATTTCGCCGTAAAGGTGTTTTAAATCGATTACCATTCCCGGACCCATAACGTTTACGGTGCCGCTTCTTAATATCCCGCTCGGCAAAAGATTGAGCACGAATTTGCCCTTGTCGTTTACCACGGTGTGCCCCGCGTTGTTTCCGCCCTGATAGCGGCAGACCACGTCGTATCTGTCAGAAAGAAGATCGACCATTCTGCCTTTGCCTTCATCGCCCCAATTGATGCCTACGATACCTGTCAACATTTTTATATCCTCTGTTTAAATAATCTCTTAATCGTTGTCGCTACACGCTTTCGTTTTATAGCGGATAGCCGTTTTTTTACACCTTTACTTCGGCCTTAACGGGAGATAAGTCCGCGTATAAGTCGATTATCGGCATAATGTACTCTTTTAAGTAGTCGCTCGTCTGAATTTCCGCACAGCCCGAAAAGCTCTTTGCGGAGGCTATTTCGTCAAGCTCTTTTTTTGTCAGATCGAAAGCTTTGTCGTTAAGGATCCTGTCCATAAGGTCGTTCTCGCCGCCTTCGAGTTTTATCTTTTTGGCGGTCGCGGTGGAATGTATCCTTATCCTTTCGTGCAGTTCCTGTCTGTCGCCGCCCTTTTTCACACAATACATAAGTATATTTTCGGTCGCCATAAAGGGAAGTTCGCGTTTTAAATTGGCCTCCGCCATTTTGGGATAGACCGTGCCGTTATCGGCGATATTGATAACGAGCGTAAGCATTGCGTCTACCGCGAGGAAAGCTTCGGGAACGGATATCCTGCGGTTCGCCGAATCGTCGAGCGTTCTTTCGAGCCACTGACTTGCAGCCGTCACCGCGGGATTTATCGCGTCGGCTATAACGTAGCGCGCAAGCGACGCTATCCTTTCGCTTCTCATGGGGTTTTTCTTGTACGCCATGGCGGAAGAACCGACCTGTTCGCTCTCGAAAGGCTCGTCGAATTCCTTTTCGTGCGACATAAGTCTTATATCCGAAGAGAACTTCGCACAGCTTTGCGCGATACCCGAAAGTAGGGCTATAACTTCGTAATCGACCTTTCTCGTGTAAGTTTGTCCCGATACGGGCTGGCATTTTTCAAAGCCTGTTTTTTTAGCGATGAGCTTTTCGAGCCGTTTGACTTTTTCATAGTCGCCGTCGAAAAGTTCCATAAAACTCGCCGCCGTACCCGTCGTTCCCTTGCAACCGAGAAGTTTGAGGTTTTTTAAGCGGAATTCGAGGTTTTCAAGGTCGGAAACGAAGTCGTTGAGCCAAAGCGTGGCGCGTTTACCGACGGTGGTCGGCTGCGCAGGCTGAAAATGCGTATACGCAAGACAGTATACGGACTTATTCTTTTCGGCAAACGCCGCAAGCGAGCGGATAACGCCTACAAGCAGCCTTTTCACTTCCGAAATGGCTTGTTTCATCACTATTATATCGGTGTTATCGCCTACGTAACAGGACGTTGCGCCGAGGTGGATTATGGGTTTTGCCTTGGGACATTGGTCGCCGAACGTTCTTATATGCGCCATTACGTCGTGGCGCAAGCGCGACTCGTACTTTTCGGCAAGATCGTAATCGATATCGTTTACGTGCGCCTTCATTTCGGCTATCTGCTCGTCTGTTATATCGAGCCCCAACTGCTTTTCGGCCTCGGCAAGAGCTATCCAGAGCTTTCTGAAAGTGGAAAATTTATTGTCCGGTGAAAATATCCTCTTCATCTCGTCGCTCGCGTAACGCTCGCAAAGCGGGTTTACGTAAAACTCTTTCATCATATCTCCTTTTTCGGCTCCGTCTATCTCCGAACGCCGTCGGAATTTGCCTTAAAAAAACACGAAAAGTGCATCTATAAGTCGATTATCGCACTTTTTACGGCTGCTTGCAACCGTAAAACAATGTGCAATGCGCAATTCGCAATTCGCAAACGTGGTCGGGCGCTTTACAGCGCCGAGCCTGATTGAATTGTAAAATTCGCAATGCGCAATTCGCAATTCGCAAATATGGTTGCGGATTTTTCGGTCGGGCTGCAAGCCTTCGCCCTGAAAAATCCCGAACGAAATTATAATATAATTACTTTTAATCCGCAATTTATAAATACGTCGAAAGTTTTTAGCCCGAAGGCTTGAGGGCGTTAAAAAAACTTACGACTGAGCCTGAAAATTGCGAATTGAAAATTGCGAATTGCCGCCCGACCGAGCCTGAAAATTGCGAATTGCCAATTGCTAATTGTTTTTTGCCGCCCGAAGGCTTGCAGGGCGTTAAGAAAACTTACGACCAAGCCTACGCATTGCAAATTGATAATTGCGAATTTTTTATCAGAACTTTTCGTTCGGATATCTGTTTTTCAAAGATTGTTTGATAAGCCCTTTGAAAAGCGGGTGCGGTTTGTTGGGACGGCTCTTGAATTCGGGGTGATACTGTACGCCCACGAAGAAGTCGTTTTTGGGTATCTCCACCGTTTCGACAATGTAGTCGTCGGGCGAAGTTCCGCTTATCAAAAGCCCGTTTTTCGTCAGCACGTCGCGGTAATCGTTGTTGAACTCGTAGCGGTGGCGGTGCCTTTCGGAAATATCCTTTTCGCCGTAACACTCGAGCATCTTGGTACCGTCTTTTACGTGGCAAGGATACGCGCCGAGACGGAGCGTGCCGCCCTTGTTGACGTTCTCGTTCTGGTCGGGCAGGAAATCTATGACTTTGTTCTTACATTCGGGGTTGAATTCGCCGGAATTTGCGTCGGTAATGCCGCAGACGTTTCTCGCAAACTCGATTACGGCGACCTGCATACCGAGGCAGATGCCGAGATACGGAACGTTGTTTTCACGCGCGTACCTTGCGGTCACAATCTTTCCTTCTATGCCGCGGTTGCCGAACCCGCCCGGAACGATGATCCCGTCGGCGCTTTTAAGCATTTTTTCGACGTTTTCGTCGTTGACTTCTTCAGAATCTATCCACAACACGTTGGCGCGCGCGGAATACTCGTACCCCGCGTGGCGTATCGCCTCCGCCACCGACAGATACGCGTCGTGAAGCGCGACGTATTTGCCGACGATGGCGATATTGACTTCGAACATGGGATTTTTTATCCTCTCGACGAGGGCTTTCCACTCGGTGAGATTGGGCCTTGGCGCGGTGACGCCGAGTTTTCTTAAAACGACTTCGGAAAAATTGCTCTTTTCGAGCATGAGCGGAGCTTCGTACAAAGTGAGGAGCGTGATGTTTTCGATAACGCAATCGCTCTCGACGTTGCAGAACATCGACGTTTTGGCGAAAATGGAGCTTTCGAGCGGCCGATCGCACCTTAAAATGATGACGTCGGGGTGAACGCCCATACCCTGCAATTCTTTGACGGAATGCTGGGTGGGCTTACTCTTATGCTCGTCGCTGCCCGACAAAAACGGCACCAGCGTAACGTGAATGAACAAGCTGTTGTTCCTTCCGACTTCGAGCGATATCTGCCTGACCGCCTCGACGAACGGCTGCGACTCTATGTCGCCTATCGTGCCGCCTATCTCGGTGATGACGATATCGGCGTCCGTTTCTTTGCCGACCTTGTAGACGAAATTCTTTATTTCGTTGGTTATGTGCGGAATGGTCTGCACGGTCGAGCCGAGATATTCGCCGCGGCGCTCTTTATTGAGAACGTTCCAATACACCTTGCCCGTGGTAAGGTTGGAATATTTATTGAGGTTTTCGTCAATGAACCTTTCGTAATGCCCGAGGTCGAGGTCGGTCTCCGCGCCGTCTTCGGTGACGTAGACTTCACCGTGCTGATACGGACTCATGGTGCCCGGATCGACGTTTATGTACGGATCAAGTTTCTGCGCCGCGACTTTTAGCCCGCGGGCTTTCAATAACCTACCGAGCGAAGCCGCGGTAATGCCTTTTCCAAGCCCCGACACGACGCCGCCGGTAATAAAAATGTACTTCTTCATACGCCACTCCAAAAACTGTATTCGGTGCCTTTTATAGGGAACGACGTTTATTAAAAACGCATCGTAAGGTAACTATCCCCGCAAAAACAACCGTTTTTAATTATATCAAAAAGCTCGGCTCGTTTTCAACATTTTTTTGAAATTTAATCATAATTATTTATTATGATTATCGCGGTTTTTATAAGTTATTAATATAAAGGCACGGATATCTTCGTAATAAGTAAACGTATTTGCCTTTTCTATGACTATAAGCTTACTCCCATTCGATGGTCGCTGGAGGTTTGCCCGTTATATCGTAGACCACGCGGTTGACGTTTTTGACCTCGTTGACAATACGGTTGGAAATTTTCGCAAGCACGTCGTGCGGGATATCCGCCCAATCGGCGGTCATACCGTCCACGCTCGTGACCGCACGGAGCGCGACCGTGTAATCGTAAGTTCTTTCGTCGCCCATAACGCCCACGGAACGCATATCGGTAAGCACGGCAAAATACTGCCATATCTTTTTATCGAGCCCCGCAAGCGCGATCTCTTCACGGAAGATAGCGTCGGCTTCCTGTGCTATTTTTATCTTTTTGCGCGTAACGTTGCCGATTATCCTTACCGCAAGCCCCGGACCGGGGAAAGGCTGGCGCATGACAATGCTTTCGGGAAGTCCCAATTTAAGTCCGACTTCGCGCACTTCGTCTTTAAACAGTTTTTTAAGCGGCTCTATTATCTCTTTGAAATCGACAACCGACGGCAATCCGCCCACGTTGTGATGGCTCTTTATGACAGCGCTTTTGCCTAAACCCGATTCGATGACGTCGGGATAGATAGTGCCTTGAACGAGATAATCGACCGCGCCGATCCTACTCGCTTCCGAAGCGAAAACGTCTATGAAATCCTTGCCGATGATCTTTCTTTTGCGTTCGGGATCGCGCACGCCTTTAAGATCGCGCAGGAACATATCGGATGCGTCGACCTCGATAAGGTTCATACCCATCTTGTCTTTAAAGACGCTCATAACCTCTTCGGCCTCGTTTTTCCTTAAAAGCCCGTGGTCAACGAAAATGCAGGTGAGCCAGTCGCCCACGGCTTTATGCACGAGCGTAGCCGCGACGGCGGAATCCACTCCGCCACTCATAGCGCAAAGCACCTTTTTGCCGTAAGCCTTTTCGCGGATAGCGGCTATCTGCTCGGCGGCAAAATCTTCCATCTTCCAATCGCCCGCGGCGTGACAGATATTATATAAAAAGTTTTTAAGTACCTCGGTTCCTTTTTCCGTATGTACCACTTCGGGGTGGAACTGCACGCCGTAAATTTTGCGCTTATCGTCGGAAAAAGCGGCTATCGGGCAAGTCTCGGTTTTTGCCGTCACCGAAAACCCTTCGGGCAAAACGCTCACTCTGTCGGTATGGCTCATCCAACAAAAGCTTTTGCCTTCTATCCCGTCAAAGAGCGCTGACGGTTCCAATTGAACTTCCCGCCTGCCGTACTCGCGCGTTTCTGCGTGTTCGACGACTCCGCCGAACTGCTTGGCTATAAGCTGCATTCCGTAACAGATACCGAGTACCGGCACGCCGAGAGAATATACGGCTTCATTCACAGTCGGCGCGTCGGGTGCGAAAACGCTCGACGGCCCGCCCGTAAATATAATGCCGATAGGCTCGTAAGAGCGTATCTTTTCGATATCGGCGTCCGCGGGCAGCATTACCCCGTAAACGTTGAGATTTCTTACCCTGCGGACGATAAGCTGATTGTACTGTCCGCCGAAATCCATAACGATAACAACTTGTCTTTTCATTTTTAACTCCGTATCCGTTTTGATTTTTTAAGTGAAAAACGTCAAATAATCGACTTATAGGGGCACTTATTCGGTTTTTTGTCCGTGTAAAGCCGTTTCCAGTTTAACGACCGTGCAAAGTATCTTCATGGCCGTTTCAAGCTCTTTCAACGTTGGGTATGAAGGCGCTATCCTTATATCCGAGTTGTACGGATCCTTACCGTACGGATAGGTAGCTCCCGCTTTCGTAAGAACGACGCCCGCCGCCCGACAACGCTCGACGACCTCTTTGGCGCAACCTTTTACTTTAAGCAAAACGAAATACCCGCCGTGCGGCGCGTTCCATTCGGCTATTCCCGAAAGCTCTTTTTTGAAGATACTATCGACAAGCTCGAATTTCGGGCGCAATATGTCGGCATGCCTACGCATATGCTCGGTTATGCCAGCAAGGTCTTTGAAAAATCTGACGTGGCGCAGTTGATTGACCTTATCGTAACCTATCGTTTCGATAGCCATTTGCGCCTTTATTTCGGCAAGGTTACTTTTACTTGCCGCTATTGCCGCCACACCGCTCCCCGGGAAACTTATCTTGGACGTCGAGGTGAATTTATACACGATATCGGGGTTGCCCGCCTTTTCGCACTCGGCGAGTATCTCGGGAAGATAGTCCTGTTTGTCGTCGTACAGGTGATGCACGGAATACGCGTTATCCCAATAGATGCGGAAATCCTTCGCCGCGGGTTTAAGGTGCGCGAAACGGTCGACCACGGCTTTCGAGTAAGTTGTCCCGTCGGGGTTGGAATACTTCGGAACGCACCATATCCCCTTGACGGCGTCGTCTTTGGCGAGTTCTTCGACCATATCCATATCGGGGCCCCTGCTATCCATCGGCACGTTTATCATTTCGATCCCGAAGTGCTCGGTTATCGAAAAATGCCTGTCGTAACCGGGAACGGGGCAAAGCCATTTTATTTTATCGAGCTTTGCCCAGGGCGTGGATCCCAAAACTCCGTGCGTCATGGCGCGCGAAATACACCCGTACATTACGGCGAGCGAAGAATTGCCGAAGATGATAACGTTTTCGGCGGGAACTTCGATCATATCGCCGATAAGTTTTTTACATTCTTCTATGCCGCCGAGCACGCCGTAGTTGCGGCAATCGATACCGTCGGCGCAGTTGAGATCGGCGGAAGAATTGAGAACGTCCATCATAGGCATGGAAATATTGAGTTGCTCCTTGCAGGGTTTTCCCCTTTCCATGTGCAATTCAAGCCCCATGTCTTTGTACTCTTCGTATAATTGTAATAATTTTCCGATATTCTCGTCCATAGCTTATCAACGCTTATAAAAACATAAGTCAGATCAACAATAGCATTATAACATACTTTTAAAATTATCACACCGAAATAAGGCTGTTTTTTCGTAAGTTTTTAAAAAAAATTTTAAGGCAATACCGCAAAATGCACACGGTATTGCCTTTTATCGCGTTATCGTCGCCCGAAAAAGCGGAGCGCTTATTTGTTATCGGTTATCTTATAAGTCGGAACGAGCTCGGAAACGAGCTTTTTCATATTGTTCGTTTCGGCGTAAGCCGCCTCGTAAAGCTTATCGAGCATTTCAAACAAAAACTCTTCGTCTATCTTTATGGGGTTGGCTATGTTTATAAGCCCGTTAGGCGTTTTTTGTAAGCCCTCTTCGTCCATCAACCGCTCTTCGTAGAGCTTTTCGCCCGGCCTTAAGCCCGTACACTTTATCTCTATATCCACGTTCGGTTCAAGCCCCGACAACTTGATAAGATTGTACGCCAAGTCGTATATCCTTACGGGTTCGCCCATATCGAGGACGAATATCTGCCCGTCTTTGGCGTAAGCGCCCGCCTGCAAGACGAGCGAAACGGCCTCGGGAATGGTCATAAAATAGCGGGTGATATCCCTGTGCGTGACCGTTACGGGACCGCCTTCTTTTATCTGCTGTTTGAATAGCGGTATGACCGAACCGTTGGAGCCGAGAACGTTGCCGAACCTTACGGCGACGAACTTCGTGTTCTTGCTGTGGCGGCCGATAGTCTGGACTATCATCTCGCAGATACGCTTGGTCGCGCCCATTACGTTGGTCGGGTTGACGGCTTTATCCGTCGAGATCTGGACGAATACTTTTACGCCGTACTCGTCCGCGCAGCGCGCCACGTTGAGCGTTCCGAAAACGTTGTTTTTAACGGCCTCGTTGGGGCTTGTCTCCATGAGCGGAACGTGCTTATGCGCGGCGGCGTTGAAAACGATTGTAGGACGGTATTTTTTGAAAACGTCCTCGACTTTACCTTTATCTCTTATGCTCGCTATCAATGTCACGAGATCGAGATTGGGTAGCTGCCGCTTTAATTCCTGCTCGATATCGTAGGCGTTATTTTCGTATATATCGAGAATTATTAATTGTCCGGGGTGGTGCGACGCTATCTGACGGCAAAGCTCGCTGCCTATCGAACCGCCGCCGCCCGTAACGAGAACGGTCTCGCCCTCGATATAGCCGATGATATCTTCGATATTGACGCGCACCTGATCTCTTCCCAATAGGTCTGCGATATCGACTTTTCTTAAAGAACGGACGTTGACTTCGCCGTTGACGAGCTGATAAATGCCGGGAAGCGTCTTGACCGCGCAATCGGTGTTGCCGCAAATATCGAGTATGCGCTTGATATCCTTTTTGGAAGAAGACGGCATGGCGATTATTATCTCGTCTATTTTGTACTTTTCGCAAAGGGCGGGGATATCGTTGGTCGTGCCTAACACTTTAACGTCGCCTATCATCTTTCCGAGCTTGGTCTCGTCGTCGTCGACAAGACAAACGGGGTTATACGTTATCTTGTCCGAACTTTGCATCTCGCGGATAAGCGCGTCGCCCGAACGGCCGGCACCCGCAATAAGGGTACGCACCGCTTCGCCGCTTTCCTGTAAATGCAGCGCCACACGAAGCGACTGCATTATCCTTAATGAAAATCTTATCCCGCCGACGATAGCCACTAAAATAAGACAGTAAACGATCACTATCTGCAAGCTTATCACCCTGTCCACGATAACGCCGACGAGGTTGGCGACAAAGACGAACCATACCGCCCCCACGATACGCAATGCGTCCACCACGCTTACGGAAGTTATCGCCACCCGATAGACGCCGAAGACCGCAAACAAAATTATCGCCACTATCACGTTGGCGGCAAACCACACGAGATGATGTAGCCCTATGCCACTTAACCCGCCGCCTAACAGTATGGTCGATAAAAACATCGATAAGGCGATGGAAAGGATATCCACCGTCACGAAAAATGCGGTAACAAAAATTTTTTTTCTCCGTGCTTTTCTCATTGTTTCTCCGATAGTAAAACGCAAAACGTCGTTTGCGCCTTAAAATAATTCGTATTTATATTTTGCGCTTATGCGCAAATTCGGTCACTTTATCAATATTGCCGTCGCTCGACCGTCATTCGACCGTAACGCTCTTTGCGAGATTTCTCGGCTTATCGACGTCGAGCCCTTTGGAGGCGCTGACGTAATACGCAAGAAGTTGCAGCGGTATGACTACGAGGCTCGCGTAAAACAGCGGATCGGTCTCGGGAATATAAACGGTAAAGTCGGAAGTAGCTTCTATCCCGAACTTACCCTTTACCGTGATGCCCAAAATTATGGCGCCGCGGCTTTTGGTCTCGACGAGATTGCTGACAGTCTTTTCGAAAAGTTCGTCCTGCGTGAGTACGCCGGCAACGAGCGTGCCTTCTTCTATCAGACTTATGGTGCCGTGCTTTAATTCGCCGGCGGCGTAAGCCTCGGAATGGATATAGCTTATTTCTTTGAGCTTTAAGCTGCCTTCGAGGCAGACCGCGTAATCTATGCCCCTGCCGATGAAAAACACGTCGCTTTTCGTGGCGACGGTCGTAGCGAATTGCTGAACGCCGTTCTCGTCTTCGAGAATGCTTTTTATCTTGTCGGGAAGACTAATAAGTTCGCCTATAAGTTGATCTTCACGCGTTTTGTCGATAACGCCCCGTATTAAAGCGAGCTTTATCGCGATGAGATAACAGGCTATAAGTTGGGAGCTATAAGCCTTGGTCGTGGCGACGGATATTTCCGGGCCTGCCTTGGTGTAGAAAACGTGATCCGCGTCCCTTGCGATGGACGAACCGACGACGTTGACTATCGCAAGCGTCGTTGCGCCCATTTCCTTGGATTCGCGTAGCGCCGCAAGGCTGTCCGCCGTTTCGCCCGACTGGCTTATCACGATAACGAGCGTCTTTTCGTTAATAAGCGGCGTCCTGTATCTGAATTCGGAGGCCAGCTCGACGCGCGTAGGCATTTTGGCAAGCTTTTCGATAACGTAAAGCGCGACCGCCCCGACGTGATACGCCGAACCGCAACCGACGATATATATCTGCTCGAACTTTTTCAAAACGTCGTCGGTAAGGCCCGTTTCCGTAAAATCCACTCTTCCTTTTGATACGGCGGAATTGACGGTATCCGCGACGACTTTAGGCTGTTCGCAGATCTCTTTCATCATAAAGTGTTCGTATCCGCCCTTTTCCGCGGCCTCGGCGTCCCACTTTATCTCCACGGAAGATTTTTCGATAAGCTCTTTATCCACGTTGAAAAACTCTACGCCCCCCGCTACGAGACGGGCTATTTCCCTGTCGCCGATGTAATATACGTTGCGGGTATATTTCAAAATCGCGGGAACGTCGGACGCAAGATACGTCGCCCCGTCGGACACACCGATTATCATAGGGCTATCCTTACGCGTAGCGTATATCTCGTCGGGATAGTCCTTGAACATAACGGCGATGGCGTAAGAGCCTCTCGTACGGAAAATAAATCTTTCGAGCGCCACTATGGGATCGTTGTTGTACTTTTCGTAATAATATCTTATAAGCTTGGTCGCAACTTCCGTATCGGTCTGCGAATAAAAAGAGTACCCCTTTTTTAAAAGCTTTGCCTTCAATTCGGCGTAATTTTCTATAATTCCGTTATGGACGGCTATGACGACGCCGTCGTCGCTGCAATGCGGGTGAGCGTTGGTCTCGGAAGGCTCCCCGTGGGTAGCCCAACGGGTATGACCTATGCCGCAAGTGCCTATCAAAGCCTTACCGTCGTTGGTCTTATCCATAAGCGATTTTAACCGACCTTTGGCTTTGACTATCTCCGTTTTCCCCGTCTTGTCGTCGTACACGGCAATACCCGCGGAATCGTAACCGCGGTACTCGAGTTTATGAAGCCCCTCCAAAAGAATGGGGCCGGCTTGTTTGTTTCCGATATAACCGACTATCCCGCACATTTACGTTCCCTCCGCCTGAATGAATTTTCGGTAAAATAATGATGATAATGCGGCGATAAAGTATCTGCCCGATCCAAAAAACGCTCTCGCGGCAGGTATCGCCGGCTTTCACTGCGCTTTCATTTATCGCGCCGCCGCCCTAAGTCGCAAGATTTTGTAAGTTTTTAGTCTATTACTTATCGCGTACCCTTTCTTCGACCGTTACGCTGCCCGTTTTACATATACTGTTTTCGGGGATAACTCCGCGAACGCAAGCGGTAGGGTAAACGATGGTGTTTCTTCCTATAACGGTGCCGGGGTTCAAAACGCAGTTACAACCTACTTCCGCATAGTCGCCGAGAAACGCGCCGCATTTTATGGATCCCGTTTCTATATTTATGCCGCCGCATTTAACGACGACGGGCGTTTTGTCCGACTTGACGTTGGAAGTCACAGCCCCCGCGCCCATGTGCGAACGATAGCCTAAAACGCTGTCGCCGACGTAATTAAAATGCGGCGCCTCGACGTTATCGAAAAGTATGGCGTTTTTGATCTCAACGGAATTGCCTATCACGCAACGGCTGCCGATAAGAGCGCTTTCGCGGATAAACGCGCAATGCCTAACTTCGGTTTCCGCGCCGATTATCGTCGGCGAACCGATAAAAGCCGTGGGCGCTATCTTCGCCGTCTTGTGTACCCATACGTTTTCCGATATATTATCGTATTCGTCTTTCGGCAAAGAATTGCCTATCGATATTATCGCGTCTTTTATATCTTTTAAAACTTCCCACGGGTAAACGGATCGCGCAAGATAAGCTGCCGCAAGCGTGTGCGACAGGTCGAACAGATCTGCGGTCTTAATTTTTATACGACCTTTTTCGGGGCTATCCGTTTTTAAGCTCACGTTTCCTCCGTTACGTTTTGCGCCGCACTTTCGTCGGCAAGTCGATTTTTGCACGAGGCAGTGTATTTATATTTTACACATTTATGTGTAACTTGTCAAGACGTAAATAAAAAATTATCGTTTATCCGTTATTTTTTGATACGATAAAAAACGTTTCGGCAAGCGGTTTTTCAATTTTCGTCGCCGTCGGCCGACGTTTTCATTGACAGCCTCTCGACAAGTTGCGGATATCGCGGCTTTAATTTTTGCACTGCAAGATACATAGCCGTAACGTCGAATACCGCCTCGTGATAGCCTAAAGACAAGCCGCCGAAAATTTTGTTCGTCGCGACGGATACGTCGTAAGAATACACCTCGGCAAATTCCGTAAGCTCTGACAGTTTGGGGTATTTGTACGCCGCCGTCGTGTGGCGCGGAAGTTTCATTATCGGCGTAAAGAACTTCATCGTATCAAATTCCCCGTTGTAGCGGAACACTCTGTCGAGATACTTGAACTCGGCTATCATAAACCCGATATCGAACTTGGCGTTATGCGCGACTATAAGGTCGGCGTTTAAAAAGTCGTCGAATATCTCGTCCTGATGATCGGAAAAGGTCTTGCCGCCTGAAAGAACGCGCAGTTTTTCCACGGTGATACCGTGTACCGCCGTCGCTGAAGGCTCTATATAGTCCACGGCAAAATAAAAATTTTTGCCGACGGCGTTTTCTCCGTCGTCGAGAATATACGCAAGTTGTATTATGCGGCCGGGATAAAGCCCCGTCGTTTCGGTATCGAAATAAAGTATCATACGATCTTGTTGCCCACTAACAGTTATTTTAACATATATCGGAAATAAAATCAACCTTTATTCAAACATTGTTGTTTTATGAAAGCTTTTTACATAAACGCCGTCCGGTTTTGCCCGATAATCGACCTATAGCGGCACTTTTATCATTTTGCCCGCCGCAAAAACGAAAAAATTCATGAGATCGCTCATTCGGAAATTAATTAACTTGAAATGCAATTTAAAACTTACGGGTGCTGTCGCAAGTGAGAATGTGTGGGGGCTTCGTCAGCGGTTTAACGAGAAGCCCCACGCCTTCAAACAAACCTTTGACCTGCTTTGTCCGACTCTTTCTAATCAGTGCGGCGTGCCCTTGTCTGCGGACGCGCGTAGCGCGGCTGCACTTGTCTTGTCTTGACAAGGGCACGCCTCACACTCAATCAAAACTTTTTGCATTGAATCGACAGTAAGCAAGACCGCCGACGCAAATGCGACGGCGGTCGATTCAGGTTTGTTTATCAAGTCGAAGATATCGGCTTGTTAATTCATTTTTTATTCGTTGCGTTCTTTCTTTTTAAGAAGAATCATCAACCCTGCCATTACGATGCCGAATACCGCTATCGAACCGCCGCTTATAGAGCCGAAACAGCCTTTAAATTTCTTTGACGATGAAGTCGTCTGACTTGCCGAAGCGGAAGTATCAGAAGTATCGGTCGAATCGGAAGGCTCGACAGGCTTATCTTCGAATGCAATGACGTAGGTCGAGAAGTGGTTGGTCGTGAATACGATCTTGCCATCTACGAGCGTAGCGTTCATATCCGTTCTCGTGCCGTCGTCGGCGATGTAATAGACTTTTGCCACCTTTCCGGTGGGAACTTCTTTCTCAAACGGAATGCTGACTTTTGCTTCGCCGCCTTCAAACGTAGCACCTTCAAGTTTGACTTCAAGGACGAGTTCAGCGTTTTCGACCGTCACGTTCTCCGTAACGACTTTCGCCGAAAGGGTGACGTTAGCGTCGCCTATGGCTTGAACCGCGCTATTGTCGAATACGATAACGAGTTCTTTGTTGTCCTCTGTGGTCGCCTTAATCTCAACGAAGCCTTCTTCCTCTTTGGCTTGCGTAAAGAGTTCTGTCACGTCTTTGGGTTCTTCGGTCACCGTTTCCACGTAGGTCAGTTTCCCGTTTGCTTCGATCTCACGGGTCAAAGTCGCACCGCAAGTCGAGCAAGTACGTTTCTCTTCGCCTTTCTCGTCTTCTTGCGCCTCTTTCGTCACGGTCCATTCACCGAAGTTGTGTCCAAGTGCGTCAACGTAGGTATCCACGTAACTATCGTTGCAACGCGAGCAAGTATGCGTCGTGTAGCCGCGTTCCGTGCAAGTGGGCGCGGTGACGACTGACTGATAATCGTGTCCGAGTGCGTCGATTTCCGCAACTTCGAGTTCTTCGTCGCAGACAGCGCAAACAATATGTTTGCTTCCTATCTCGGTACAGGTAGGTTCTTTTGTCGTTACCCATTCGTCGGCAGTGTGACCGTTAGCTTCAATCTCTTCTACTTCGATTTCCGTACCGCAGACAGTACAGATTTTGTGCTTGCTTCCTTTCTCGATGCAGGTGGGTTCTTTGGTAACGATCCATTCACTTACGAAGTGTCCAAGTGCGGGTATCTCTTCGTAGGTGGAGAAGCCGCAACGAGAACAGGTTTCGTATTCATCCCAACCGATTTCAGTACAAGTTGCCGCTTTACCGTCGTGATGGATGATGTCGTGACCAAGCGCCGCGATCACTTCCGTCTTGGCTTCGGTATGACCTTCATGGGTAGCGGTGTAGGTTCTCACGCCCGCATCGTCGCAAGTCGCCGCTGTGGTCACTTCGTTCGTAACGATAGCGTCGCGGAGTTCAACGTGAGTGTTATCGTTAGCGCAAACGTATTTGGCTTTTGCCGTGAAGCCTTCCCAAACGAAGGAATCAAACTTATAGTCATGTCCCAATGCCGCAATTTCTTGATAGGTCGTGTAGTCACAACGCGAACAAGTATCGTATGCGTTCCAACCGATTGCAGTACAGGTCGCCGCTTGTGCGTCGTGATGCTCAAGGTCGTGACCGAGTGCGGCAAGCGTTTCATTCTTGGTATCAGTATGACCGTCATAAGTCGCCGTGTAAACCTTTACGCCCGTTTCTTCGCAAGTAGCCGCCTTAGTCACTTCATTCGTAACGACAGCGTCACGAAGATCAACGTGTTCGTCGTTCTCGGTGCAAACGTATTTCGCTTTTGCCGTAAAGCCGTCCCAAACGAACGAGTCGAATACGTAGTTATGGACGTGCGGATCGACTTTCGGGATAACGCGCTCTTCAACGTGATTTGCGTCATGAGCGCAAACGCGTCTTTTCAAGCCTTCTTCTTCCACGGTGGCAACTTTTACGACAGTCCACTCGCCCCAATCGTGACCGAGCGCCGCGATTTCTTCATAGGTCGAATAGTCACAACGCGAGCAAGTATCGTATGCGTTCCAACCGATCTCGGTACAAGTTGCCGCTTGTGCGTCGTGATGGACAAGGTCGTGTCCAAGTGCGGTAAGCGTTTCCGTCTTGGTGTCGGTATGACCGTCATAGGTTGCCGTATAAGTTCTTACGCCCGTTTCCAAGCAAGTAGCCGCTTTGGTCACTTCGCTTGTAATAACGGCGTTGTGGAGTTCCACGTGTTCGTTGTCATGGGCGCAGACGTATTTCGCTTGTGCCGTGAAGCCGTCCCAAACGAAGGAATCAAACGCATATTCGTGTCCGAGCGCCGGTATCTCGACGTAGGTCGAGAAGTCACAACGCGAGCAAGAGACGTAAGCGTCCCAACCAACCTCGGTGCAAGTAGCCGCTTTGGCGTCGTGACGCACTATGGCATGACCGAGCGGTTTGATCTCTTGATAGGTGGTATAGTCGCAACGCGAGCAAGTATCGTATGCGTTCCAACCTACTGAGGTACAGGTCGCCGCTTGTGCGTCGTGATGGATAACGTCGTGTCCGAGCGCGGCGCCGTCTTCCGTCTGGGTATCGGTATGACCGTCATAGGTAGCGGTGTACGTTTTTACGCCCGCTATCGTGCAGGTAGGCTCCGTAGTAATTTGGCTCGTGACGGTCGCGTTATGGAGTTCAACGTGCGTATCATCGTGCGTGCAGACGTATTTCGCTTGCGCCGTAAAGCTGTCCCAAACAAATTCCACGAATTGATAATCGTGTCCCGTTGCGGCGATCACGGTAGATTCGAGGGTGATCTCGGTTTCTCCGTTTACGTCGGCGTAATACAGTCCGCAAACGATGCAACGGTAATACGCCGTATTGCCGGCTTCGGTGCAGGTCGCGGCTTTTGCCGGCACGTATTCCAAAGTCGTTTCGTCATGGTCGTGTTCATCTGATTCAGCAAACGTCGCCACGATCCTTACAGGCATTGAGGGCATATCAAAGGTGTAAACTTTACCTTCTGTCACCGTGATTACGTCGTCCAGCGTAAGGTTCAACTCGCCCGTACTCCTGCCGGTCGTCGATATAAAGATCATTCCGTTGTTATCCCACCACGTCTGGATCTCGATGATGACCCTGTTCTCTATGACGATGGTCCAAGAGTATTCCCCGTATCTAAAGAGAACACTGCCAATATTCGGATTATTTTCACCGGGATAAAAGTCGACTTCGATCGTATCGGTCAACGCACAAACGATATCATCGCCTTCCACCAACGCGAGGACGCCGTCGACCACCTTACATTGTCTGGAACTGTAATCATCCATTCCGTACCAATCGGACCTATCTTCCCCTTGGAAGACGGCGTCGCCCATCAAGGCAGCGAGATCGGCTGTATCCCTTACTGCGAATCCATCGATATATACCGTTATCTCATCAAGTTCATAACCTTTTTCGGGG
>JAFZXN010000051.1 GCA_017616695.1 Clostridia bacterium
AGTCGTCAGACTTTGTATGTAATCACACGAAGTGTGTATGTAATCAAAGTCGTCAGACTTTGTATGTAATCACACGAAGTGTGTATGTAATCAAAGTCGTCAGACTTTGTATGTAATCACACGAAGTGTGTATGTAATCAAGCCGAAAAAAATACAAGGCGTACCGTCTTGATTACATACGCGCCGATTTCGGCGCAATTACATACACGGGCAAGCCCGTGATTACATACCAAGCCTTTCGGCTTGGATAAAAAAATCTCAAAGCAAAATGCTTTAAGATTTTTTTGGCGGAGAGGACAGGATTCGAACCTGCGGTACGTTTCCGTACACGACATTTCCAATGTCGCACCATCGACCACTCAGACACCTCTCCATAGCCGATCAAACGTAGTTTTAAATTGTCAGCTTATATATTATATATGATAGGCAATATTTTGTCAATCGTTTTTCAATAAATTTTCGTACAGTTCTTTGTGTTTTTTAGCGATACGGCTTACCCATTCGATAATTACGTTCACGCGGCGGAACGCGCAAAACAAAAACGGGCTTTCTATCAAAAAGGTCTTCGCCCGCCTGACGGATAATGCCTTTACAAAAAAACGGGGGCGCTCGTTTGACGCGACGCCCCCTAAAATTATTAAAATGTTTTAACGACTTACAAAAGCTTATCAGGAAGCGCTCGTTTCTTCGACGAGGTCCTTATAATTGTTTTCGTAATAAGTGACCTTGGTATCGTCGTCACGATAGCCGTTGATTATCTGGTTGGCTATTCTGGAAATAGCGTTGCTGGTAACGGAATCGAGCTTGACCTGTTTATACTTATAAGCAATGGTATCTTCGTTTTCAAGGTCAGCCATGAACGCGTCCTTACCGTCGGGAACGGCGTAAGGCTCTCTGACGAGCTTGGTGCAGACAATTACGTGCACGCCGTAATCGGTAGTGACGAGCGTGTAAGCGCCGACGCCTTGTTCGACTACGAGTTTAGCCGCAGCGGCAAATTCGGAAACGTACTTGGTAGAAGACGTGATCGGCGAGTACAGATAGCCGTATTCGGAAGAAAGGCTGCCGGGATCGGTCGAGAAGACGTAAATAAGCTCTTTTATCTTATTGAGATCTTCTTCGTTCATCTCGATAAGCTCCGTATTCTCGTAACCTGCAAGCACGCCGTAGTTGTCGTTATCGGCCTCGAATCTCTTATTGCCGATACCGGCAAGAGAGAGATAAGTATCGATGAAGGTATTAAAAGCCACGGGGGTAGCTTTGGCTTTTGTCACTTTCCATTTGGTGACGGTAACGCCGTCGTCGTCCTTTTCTTCGTAACCGTCGGCGGAAGCAACTTCCACGGTGCCGAGAAATTTATCGAAGACTTCAAGGTCGGAAACGTTATACTTATCTTCGAAAGTAAAGCCGCCGTCCTCACCGTCGGCATAAGTGCCGTAATTAAGATATACCCAGCTGTCTCTCTGATCTTTGGCAAAGAGTTCCGCAACGAGTTCGTCTCTTAAATTTTCTATCTCTTCGTTAGTAACGCCTTTTTTGGATTTGAGCTCGGAAAGCTTAGAAGACTGTTCTTCGCTGAAACCGATAAGAAGGTTCGCAACGTAGCCGTAATTATCGAACGGATCGTATAAAACGAAGCTCGTATCGGACGCCGAATCGAGAGCCGATTCGTAAGACGAATAGTCGTTTCTGTATAAAGCTTCCTGGTTGTCGTAGTCGACTTTGTACTGTTCCCAAACGGCATCGTCGGTGAGTTTGCTCTGAACGGAATCGACGAGCGAATCCTGATACTTGGAGACAAGCTTGCTCTCGAGCTGCGATTTCAGGCTTTCGGCAAAGTAGGTAAGCTTAAGGACGTTTTCGGGATCCGTAACGTAATTGACGTACGCTTTATTGTATTGATCGGTCTCCGCCTTGGTCAAAAGCCCGCTGTTTAAAAGGTCTTCTTTGATCTTGTTGAAAGCTTTCTTTCTCGCGGAGGTGGAAAGGTCTATCTTATAAGCCTTCCATACGGCAAGATCAAGATCGTAAACCGAGTGGTACTCTTGCTTTAAAGCTTCAACGCCCACGTTAAGAGTAAGATCGGCGACCTGATAGTCGTGATCGGTAGGAGTTTCTTCCTTAAGCTCTTTTTCGGTAAGATCGTCCTTACTGTCTTCCGTGGGAGCGGTCCTCGCGGTGTAAGTAACGTCTTCCTTCTCGTCGGTATCGTCATCGCTGTCCATGTAAGAATCGATCATGGAATTGATGTTCTTTCTGACGGTATAATAAGCGTTCTGCTCTTCGTATTCCGTAAGATATTTCGCAAGGTTTTCGAGAGAGCCGGACTTGGGATCGATACGCTCGCCGTTAGCTTGCGCGGCGGTCTTGAAATACGTTTCGAAATCGCCGTTGAGCTCGTTGTCGTTTTTATCGAGCAAAGCGTTGTACGTCTCGGCGAGTTTGATACGGGACTGTTGTATTATTATCCTGTTGTTTACGAGGTTATCGAGCACCAGCTGATACGCTTTGGCATTCGTGTAGCCGTAATACTGCACGTACTGATAACCGTAAGAAACGTAACCGGCTACGAGCTGACGTTTGTAGATATCTTCCTTTTCGACGGCAGCGTCGATCCGGACGGAAGCTATGACCTGCGCCATATCTCTGTCGGTATTGGTAGTGATCCAGTCACAGGCGGCAAACGCCGTCAGCGAAAAACTCGCCACCATGATCAGGCAAATAAGTTTAGCAATCGTTTTCTTCATAAAATACTCCCGATGAAAAAGCCGTTACTGATTTTAAGTTTGCGGGCGCTTTGCCGTAAAGGCTTTTTTTAACGCCCTCCGCAACGAAAAACGAGCCGCTTTTTCACTTTGATTTTTATAAGTATGCGCGTTAGTTTGGCAATACAAATAAAGCCAAACGCGCGTTGACTTTATATATTATACATAATGTTAAAAAATAAATCAAGGCTTTTTTGACGATTTATCGTCTTTTCTTTATTAAATTATCAACTTTTTATAAAAAAATATCAAAATTCGGACGCTTAAAGGCGAGCGTCGTCGGTTTCGGCGGGGCAACTCAACGCAAAACGCATAAATCCTCTTAATAAAAGCGCCTGCTCTTTGGCGTCGCCGTCGGCGCGCAAAGTGATAAGCGGATTGACGTCGAAAGACAAAACGGCTTTCGACTTGAATCGGTTGAGCGCCGTCGTCAGCCTGCCGTCTTTAAAGGAATTGACGTCCTTTATATACACCTTGCTTTCGCCGTTTCTTACGGTCAGCTTGATAACTTCGAGCTTTTTTGCCATTCGCTTAAGTTCGGCTATCAATATAAGATTTTCGACGTTTTTGGGTATCGGCCCGTAAAGGTCGGCTATCGACTCTCTTACCCTTCTTTCGTCGTCGGCGTCCTTTATCTCGGCTATCGCCTTATACATATCCAGCCTTTGCGACGACGACGTAACGTAGCCGTCGGGAATATATGCGTCGAGGCGGACGTCAAGCTCCGTTTCGAAGTCTTTCGTGACTTCGCCGAGCTGTTCTTTCAATAACCGCGCATACAGTTCGTAACCTATCTTGTCCATGTGGCCGTGCTGCTCCCTGCCGAGAACGTTGCCCGCGCCGCGTATTTCGAGGTCGCGCATAGCTATTTTGTAGCCGCTGCCGAGCTCGTTGTATTCCATAAGCGCCGAAAGCCGTTTGTACGCAGAGTCGGTAAGGATCTTTCCGGGTTTGTAAGTAAAATAAGCGTGCGCCACCCTGTCGCTTCTTCCGACGCGCCCTTTTAATTGGTAAAGCGTGAACAGCCCGAGCATATCGGCGTCGATGACGATTAGCGTATTGGCGTTGGGGATATCTATGCCGTTCTCGATGATGGTGGTGGCTATCAATACGTTGTACTCGCCCGAGAAAAAGGACATTATCTGCCCGTCAAGCTCGTCGCGGTTCATCTGACCGTGACCTACGACTATCTTCGCCTCGGGTATCAGCTCGCGCATTTCGGCGGAAAACGTGTAGATACTGTCAACGTGATTGTATAAAATGAACACCTGCCCGCCGCGCGCGAGTTCCTTTATCACCGCGTCACGAATGAGCGTGTTGCTCTCTTCGGTAACGTAAGACTGAACGGGTATCCTTTTAAGCGGCGGCGTAAGGATAAGGCTTATATCTCTTATGCCGGACAGCGACATGTGGAGCGTCCTCGGGATAGGCGTCGCGCTCATGGTGAGCGTGTCGACGTTGTTTTTCATAATGCGCAGCTTTTCCTTGTGCTCCACGCCGAAACACTGCTCTTCGTCGAGTATCAGAAGCCCGAGGTCTTTAAACGCCACGTCTTTTCCGAACAGCCTGTGAGTTCCGACGACGATATCCATATTGCCTTCGGCTATCTGTTTTAAGTTTTCCTTTATCTTTTTGTACGACTGAAACCTGTTGAGAACGCAGCTTCTTACGCCGAAAGACTTGAATCTATCCTTGATGGTGCGGTAGTGCTGTTCGGTGAGAATGGTCGTGGGGGCTACTATCGCCACCTGCTTTCCGTCAAGACACGCCTTAAAACACGCCCGAAGCGCCACTTCCGTTTTGCCGAAGCCGACGTCGCCCAGTAAAAGCCTGTCCATTATCTTGTCACTTTCCATATCGCGCTTTATCTCGGCGATGGATTGTATCTGATCTTCCGTAAGCTCGAACTCGAATTCGTTGTCGAACTCTTCGGAAAGCTCGTTGTCGGGTGAAAATGCAAAACCCTTTTTCGTTGCTCTGTCTTTATACAGCTTTTTAAGGTTGACGGACATCGCCGATATCGACGCCCTTACTCTTTCTTTTATCCTCTCGAACTCGCCGCCGCCGAGCTTACTTAACATCGGCGACTGCTCTCCGCCCAAATACTTGGTGAGCTTATCCATCTGATCGGTCGGGATATACATAAAATCCCCGCCGGCGTATTCGAGCGCGACGTAATCCTTACTGCCTTCGGTAGTCGTTATCCTCTCCGTTCCGCGCACGATACCTATTCCGTAAGTTTCGTGAACGGCAAAATCCCCCGTTTCGGGAGCGGAAAAGTTTTCGTTTCTGCGTTTTTTGATGCGCTTGTCTTTATCCTTGACGCCCGAAGAAAACACGTCGAGCGCGCCGATAAGCGCAAGCTTTTCGTCGTGAAGAACGAAACCTTCCGAAAAATAGTAGTCGGTGGAAAATATCTTTACGTCGTCGGTAACGGCGTTCCCCGTCACGACTTCTTCGCCCGCGGAGTAAATAAGATCGGCTATATTATTGCTTCTTTGCAGCGAACCGCAGGCGATGATCGACCTATAGCCCGACTTTTTCCAATTCGCGACGTCAACGGCAAGCTCCGTCGGCGCCCTTTGATAGCGGGGCGCGGGCATGGAATTTATCCTTACGGTATCCATCGGCGAAAATATCCGGCAAGTGGAGTTGACGTTTTGCATAGAGTGGCACGGGACCGAAAAACAGCCCGTCACCTTTTCGTAAGAAACGAGATTGTCAAACGAAAAATCAAACGCTTCGCCCGCCTCGAACAGCGACGTAAAACGCGAAATATGTTCGCGATACACGCCGTCGGCAACGTCGCTGACCGGCTTGGGCTCGTCGTAAAACACCGCCTTGCAGGAAGGGAATATCTTCATTATATCGTTCGTCACGTTTTTTAGCAGCGGTATCAGAAAGGCAAGCGGCGCCGCGGTAAGATCGTTCCGGTCGAGGATATCGCAAAGTTCTTTGCAAATAGCCGTCGATTTTACGCGGGCGGACGAAGTTTTGAACTTCTTGTTGCTTTCAATAAGCCGCGAACGCAGATAGTCTACCTCGTCTTTCTCTATAAAAAAATCGACCGTGGGCAGGCACTTGAACGAGCGGACCTCGTCGCCCGCACGCATATCTTCGTCTATCGTTCGTATCCTTTCAAGCTCGTCGCCGAAAAAGTCGCACCTGAAAGCCGTTTCCGAATCTATCGGGAATATCTCGAGGATATCGCCGCGGAGCGCAAAATCGCCGCGAGACTCGGCAAAATCCTTACGCCGATAGCCCATTTTCGTTAAAGTGGAGACCACCGTTCCGAGGGAATATTCGCGCGCCGAATAAAATTCCGCCGTCGGTAAAGCTAAAGGCATCGGCTGCATCAACGCTTCAAGCGTGGTGACGACGCCGAAAGCCCCGCGGGATATTTCAGCAAACGCCGAGATGCGCTTAAATAGATTATCTCTGTTCAAAAACTTCGTGTACAGTAAAACGTCGTCCTTTGCGGGGAGATACACTACGTTTTTGCCCGAAAGATAGGCTATCTCGTCTCTTGCCTTGGCGGCGGCAAGCGCGTCTTTGGCAACGTACAAAAAGGGAACGTCGGGGATAAGCGGCAAAAAATATCTCGCGCTCTCCGTAACGCCAAACGCCGCAGTAGAAATTCCACTGCGGGTGTTGAATTGCCATTTTTTGAACGGCTCGGATCTTAAATTGTTTATATGATCAAAAAGCATTTATGCCGAAATCTTGCAATAAGTCGGGCTATAAGTCGACTATTTAAGTTTCTACCTTCGTATTATATACGTTCATAAGCCTGTCAAAATCGACTCCGCGCACAAAATCGTAAGCGCATAAAGCGGCTCTGTCGACCGCGCGGGCGTATAATTCCGCCTTGTTTTTGGGGATATTGCTTAAAACGTAATCTATGAGCGGGATATCGAATTCTTCCCGTTTCGTGCCTATCCTTATCCGCGGGAAAGCCGTATCGTTTAAATGAAGAACGATATTGCGCATTCCGTTGTGCGTGCCGCTCGTTCCTTTTGGCTTAAAGCGTACGTCTCCAACGTCTATATCGAGATCGTCGTATATGATAACTATATCCTTTAAGGGTATTTTATAAAAATCCACGACGGCGCGGACGGCTTCGCCGCTTAAGTTCATATACGTCAAAGGCTTTACGAGGACGACCTTTTCGCCGTTAAAAAAAGCCTCGGCGATCATCGACTTGAACGCCGCTTTTTTCGTAAAATCGCACCGCAACTTTTCGGCGACGATATCTATAGCCATATAACCAAGGTTATGAAGCGTTTTTTCGTATTCGCGCCCGGGGTTGCCGAGCCCAATAACAATTTTCATAAGTCGGTCTATAACACCGTTATCAGCATTTTTCGTTCCGATAATAAAGGGCTACCCTATCGGATAGCCCGCAAGATCCGTCAATAGATCGTCGAATCCGTATATATATCGGACATCGGGTTTTCTTGATGAATGTTGGCAATGGCTCTTGCCAAAAGCTTGTCTACCGAAAGCGTTTCTATCTTATCGATACGCTTTTCGGGCGGCAAGTCGATAGTGTCGAGTATGACGAGTTTATCGATATAGGAATTTTGTATCCTATCTATCGCGGGGCCGGAGAGCACGGCGTGCGTGCAACAAGCGTAGATCTTTTTGACGCCCGCGTTATGTAAAGCTTCCGCACCCTGACAGATAGTGCCGGCGGTATCTATCATATCGTCGACGATAAGACAGTTCTTGCCTTCGACTTCGCCGATAATGTTCATTACTTCGACCTGATTGGCTTTGGGGCGGCGTTTGTCGACTATAGCCATCTGGCAGTTGAGCTTGTTGGCGACCGTTCTCGCTCTCGACACGCTGCCTACGTCGGGAGAAACGACCACGAAGGTATCGTCTACAAAGCGTGAAAAATATCTCGAAAGAATGTAGTTCCCGACGAGGTTGTCGAGCGGAACGTTGAAAAAACCTTGTATCTGCGCGGCGTGAAGGTCGATGGTGAGCACCCTGTCCGCCCCTGCGGAAACGATTATATCGGCAACGAGTTTAGCCGTGATCGGATCGCGCGGTTTTGCCTTTCTGTCCTGACGGGCGTAACCGAAATACGGTATGACTGCGGTTATTCTCCCCGCGGAGCCGCGTTTCATCGTGTCGATCATAACGAGAAGCTCCATCAGGTTTTCGTTCACGGGCGTGCAGGTAGACTGAACGATAAATACGTCTCTTCCCCTTACGCTCTCTTTCAAATAGACGCTCGTTTCTCCGTCGGAAAAGTGGCCGACTTCGATCTCGCCGAGCTTAATGCCGAGCTCGCGGGCTATTGCTTCTGCCAAAGGTTTGTTGGAATTGCCTGAAAAAAGCTTCATCTCGGTGTAATGCGTTATCATCTTTATCTCCTTCAGTATGATCGACCGTGATCTCGACCGCGGCCTTTAGCCGAAACCCGCCCGCAAGTTTTTCACGAACTCTTTCGGTGTTAACTATATAATAATAAAAAATTTACAAATAGTCAAATCAATTATGACCGCGTTGAAAATTTTATAAGCCTATTTTCATATTTTTTTCGTTTTAACTTAAGCGATTTTTGCTTGCGGCAACGGCGTTTTTCGTTTAAAAAAGAAAAAAGCCCGTCTATAAGTTCGTTATCGGGCTTTTTATGCGTTTTTGCCGTATATTTTTATATCGTCGGCCAAGGCTTTTTGACTTCGGGAGACAGTCTTCTTTTTTTGAAGAACTCCGTTAAAAGTTCGCTGCAGCGTTCTTCGTTTTCAAGTTTGATAAACTGCGCGTTCCAATTTAATAAAGCACTGTCGTAAAGCTTGAAAGCTCCGCCGTTAAGATCGTCGGCACCGTAATAAACTTTCGGTATGCGGGCGTTCATCACCGCGCCGAAACACATTACGCAAGGTTCAATGGTAACGTACATTTCGCAGTCGTCGAGCCGCCAGCTTTTGAGTTTTTTGCACGCCTTTTCGATAGCCACTATTTCGGCGTGAGCGGTGGCTATCTGCTTTTTTTCGCGGACGTTGTGCCCCCGCGCTATGACCTTGCCGCCCTTAACGATAACGGCGCCGATAGGTATTTCTCCCGCGGCGTAAGCCTTAAGCGCCTGCTCGTACGCCATATCCATAAACGATTTCATAATATTTATCCGAAATTTTCAGTTCCCGCACCTTTAAAAATATTACTTTCGGAACGCGCGGGCGTTCCCGACCGCAAACAGTCTGCGGTCTGCTGTAAGCGGTCCGCGAATAATGACTTTAGGCAATTCATGACCGTAAGGTCGATTCATGAGATGAAATCTCAATTCACGCGCCGTAAGGCGCAATTCATCGTATTATACAATAATTTCCGGCGACCGAACGGTCGCTCGACCGTATTTACGAATTGCGCATTGCAAATTGCGAATTGCCGCTGACCTGCGGTC
>JAFZXN010000052.1 GCA_017616695.1 Clostridia bacterium
CAAAAACTTTTTGGGAACCCTATTACGCCATACTATGGCGTTTGGTCGCCGACCATAGTGGGTTATTTAAGCTTTTCGGTCGGCGACTACCCCTCAGTTCGAATCCTCTTTTAACTTAAGTAGCAAAAAAAGGCGCTCGAGAGAGTGCCTTTTTTCGTGGTGGAGATAAGGGGATTCGAACCCCTGGCCTATGCGTTGCGAACGCATCGCTCTACCAACTGAGCCATACCCCCACGCGCTATACTATTTTAGCACATAGTTTTATTATTTGCAATTAATTATTGTAAGATTTTTTCATTTTTTTATAAATATTTTTTTATTCGGAAACCAAAAAAGAAAGGATACTCTTTGCATCTTCAGCGTCGTTTGTTATTTATATCGTTGCCGCGCTTTATAAACGGCGGGAGGGGCGCATATATGGTTATCGGATACGAGGGGGGCGGATCTTGGCGGCAATTTTAACGTTTATCGGCCGATAAGTGCGAAAAAATGAAAAAAATACGAAAAAATTTGGTCGCAGCACTTTTCAAACGCGATTTTTTATGTTATACTGTAATCGAAAATAATTAATAACGGAGTTATTATGAAACAGTATAAAGTTGTTCCTTACGCGGGAACGGTAGTCATCAAGAAAAAAGACAAAGCTCAGGACGCCATCACCAAGTATTTCGACGTTATCGCGCAGGAATGCGTCGACGGTTGGGAATTTTTCAGCGCGGTCCCCGTTTCCGTCACCAGAAAGAAATGCGGCTTGAGAAAGAACGTCGAGCAGTATAACGCTTTCATATTCGTCAAGGAAGTATAAAAGCTCATTTATTCGTCGCATAGGCGACTGTCAATGAATAGATCCGGCAGGCATTGAAGGTGCTTTTCTTTAGGCTTGCCTTTAAAGCGGCGCCGCGATGATCTTCGGCGCTTTTATTCGTGAAACGGAAAATAGATCCGACGAAGATCGCTCATAATAATATAAACGGTAAAAGGAGGTCGTTTTATGGACGAAATTAACCCCAGATTGATAAACGAAGTTGACGATAAACCCCTTTTAAAACGCAAAAAGAAGGGCTTACCGCTGTTCATCGCTTCCGCAATAGTCTTTGCGATAGTGTTCGTTTTGGACGTTTTCTTTATCTTCTTTCTGAGCGCGATGCTGGTCGATATCAATTCGCATACTAATTCGTTGGGCGAAGCCTTGGGGCTCGTGTTCGGGCTTATTCTTCTCATCGGGCTTTGGGTGGTTTTATGCCCCGTTCCGTCGATAATCTCCATCGTCCTCGAGATACTCAGTATCAGGTATTTTAAAGTTCAGTCGATAGTAATGCTGTCGGTAACGTCCGCTGTGTTTATCGCGAACGTGGTGCTGTTTTTGGTGTTCGTATTCAGCGGCAATTCTTCTTCCTCTGCGATGCTATTATAGCGATAACGGGCGTATAGACCGACTTTTGAAGTTAAACGGCATAAATAAAACGATTTAAAACGGCTCGGCGAATCATTCGCCGAGCCGTAATTTCGTTTAAGTGCCGATCGGTTTTTTGACGCGATATCGGGCGTTATCGTTTCAACTCTTCTTTTTTGCTTTGAAGGGTGTAAAGCTCGAAGTATTTGCCGCGTTTTTCGATAAGCTTAGAATGGTTTCCCTGTTCGATTATTTCGCCGTGAGAAAGCACGAATATCTTATCGGAATTCTTGATGGTGGAGAGCCTGTGCGCGACTATGAGCGCCGTGCCCGACTTCATCATGGTTTCGACCGAGGCTTTGATGAGCTGTTCGGTCTCCGTGTCGATATTGGAAGTGGCCTCGTCGAGAATAATTACGCCGGGATCTCTCAAGGACATACGGGCAAAGGACAAAAGCTGTCTTTCACCGGCAGAGAAGTTTTCGCTCCTTACGAGGACTTTTTCGTCAAGCCCGTCCTTAAGGCTATTTATGAGCTTATCGGCGTTGACCTTTTTGCAGACGCTCAAAATCTTGTCGTCGGGGATATCGTCGCCGAGGGTGAGATTGCTCCTTACTGTGCCGGTAAACAGGAATACGTCCTGCGGCATTTGCCCCAAAAGCTTTCTTAAAGACGAAATTTTGATATCGCGGATATCGATGCCGTCGATAAGGATCTGACCTTCGTTGACGTCGTAATTACGGCAGATGAGCGATAAAATGGTGGTCTTTCCCGAGCCCGTTGCGCCGACGAACGCCGCAGTTTCACCCGCGTTTATCTTAAACGACAGATCTTTCAATACCCAGTCGCCGGTGTTATAGCGGAACCAGACGTGTCTGAACTCGATATCGCCGCGTAAAGAGGTTATTTCCTTGGCGTTTTCGCGGTCGGTGACTGTGGGCTGCATATCGTTGATCAGGAATATCTTTTCCGCCGACGCAAAAGCCGATTGCAGCACATTGAACTGTTCTGCAAGTTCCTGTATAGGATCGAAAAAGCGGGATATGTACATATAAAACGACACTATCACTCCGCCCGTTATCGTCTGACCGAACAGGCTTGCCCCGTCGAGATAGCCTTTGGCTCCGAAATAAAAGAGGAACAGGACTGCCGACAGATACAGTGTGAATACCAACGGGCGGAACACGCTGAACACGAATATCGTTCCCATACAGGCTTTTGCGTGTTGACGGCACTTTACGGAAAATTGTTCGTACTTATAGTCGGCGGCGTTGAAGCTTTGAATGACCTTCATTCCCGATAAGTTTTCGGACAGAAATGCGTTTATCTCCGAAGTGCGTTCCTTTTCGCGCCGATAGGCTCTTCTTGCGAACCAGCGGAACAGCATAGTGAAAATTATAACGAACGGAACGAAGCAAAGGACTATGAGCGTAAGTTCGTAGTTCAATACCAGCATCGCGGCGAGCACGCCGACTATGACGAAAGTGTTTTTAACGAGGTTGGTGGCAACGTTGGTGAACACCCTCGAAACCGATTCCGCGTCGTTGGAAACTCTCGTTACGAGCTTGCCGACGGGTATTTCGTTGAGCTGTGCGTGCGACAGGCTTTCGATGTGAGAAAAAGTCTCTTCGCGAATGTCGGAGACTATGCGCTGGCCCGTCTTTTGCAGGATTATCGACTGACTGAACGAGCATACCACCGAAACTATGAGTATTGTAAAGAACAAAACGACCGAGCGTATCAGTTCGCCGAGCTCGAAAGGATCTTTGATAAGCTCTTCGACGTAGCCGACGAGGTACGGCGAAAATATCTGATAGGAAACGGAAATAAGCGTCAATATGACTATGAATACGAAATTGAGCGTGTAAGGACGCGCGTAGCGGAACAAGCGCTTTATTATCTCTTTATCGCTTATCGTGCGCTCGAAAGCGTTGGCGTCGGCCTTACTTTTAAAGTAGATGAAAGCTACCAGCATCGCGAGCGCAATGAGCCCGAGCGTAGCGCCGACCGCTATTATCGGAAGGTATTCGCGCATATCAGCTCACCTCCTTTTCTTCGAGGCTTTGCAGCTTTGCAAGGCGTGCGTAAGGAGGACAGGTCTTAAGTAAATTCTCGTGCGTGTCGTATGCGACGGCTTTCCCGTCTTCCATGAAAAGTATTCTGTCGAGGCGGCTGACGGTGGATATCCTGTGGGCGATCATCACTGTGGTCTTTCCTTTGCGCTCTTTGGCAAGGTTATCGGATATCCTTTGCTCGGTATCCGAATCGACCGCGGAAAGACAGTCGTCGAGTATCAAAATAGGCGCGTTCTTCATAAGTGCGCGTGCAAGACATATCCTTTGTTTCTGACCGCCCGAAACGGTCGTGCCTCTTTCGCCGAGCACGGTGTCGTAAGTCTTGGAAAAACCGAGGATATCGTCGTCTACGAGCGCGGTCTTTGCCGCCCGTTCGATCTTGCTGCGCTCGGCGTCGGGATCGGCAAAGGCGATGTTCGCGGCGATCGTGTCGGAGAATATGAAGTTTTCCTGAAAGACGCAAGCGACGTTTTCGCGGACGGAAGAAAGCGTTAAGGTGTTTACGTCTTTGCCGTCGATAAACAAAGTTCCGTCGGGAACGTTGTAAACGCGGGCAACGAGGTCGGCTATCGTGCTTTTGCCGGAACCTATCCTGCCGATAACGCCGACGTTTTCGCCCGCTTTTACCGTGAAGGACACGTCGCTCAAAACCACCCTGTCGCTGTCGGGGTAAGAAAACGAAAGGTTTTTGAAAGTTATCTCACCTTTGACGTCGGTCACGTCGACGGCGCCTTCTCGGTCGGTCACTTCGGGTTTTGAAGACAGCAGCTTTTCTATCCTTTTATACGAGGCTTTCCCGCGGGAACGCATATCGATAAGCTCGGCTATAGCCATCACCGGCCAGATAAGGGCAGTAAAATAGCCGATAAATTCAAGAAGATATTCCGCGCGTATCTCGCCGTTATACACGAGATGGCCGCCGGCGCCTAAAATAACGCCGATTATCGACTCCACGAAAAGCATTACCGTTACGCGCATGGCAACGGAAAGCTTGGTAAATTCCACGTTGGCTTTTTCGTTGTTTAAATTGAGCTTTTTAAAAGACATCAGCTCGTGCGCTTCCCTTACGAAAGCTTTAACGACATATATGCCCGAAAAGCTCTCCTGCGCGTGGTCGGAGATTGCCGAAAAAGCTTCTTCGCGTATCGTCCATTTGAGCGTGAGATATTTGTTGAGAATGATCGCCGCAACCAATAATAGAGCCATCGGTATAAGGCATAACAGGGCGAGAACGGGCTGCACTTTGAACATATTTATCGCCGCAAGCACGCCTAAAAACAGCACGTCGCACACCATCAATACGCCCCAGCCGAAACATTCGCCGACGACGGGCACGTCATTAGTGTAAAGCGACATCAAATTGCCGACCTTGTTTACCGAATAGTATTCCTGCGACAATATGCGCGCACGGTCGAACATGACTTTTTTAAGGTCTTCTTCGACTTTTATGCTCGCCCCGAAAAAGCATATACGCCAGGCAAAGCGCCCCGCAAGAAGCAACGCTATTATAAACATCATCGGCAGGCATATCTTATCGATAAGTACGTCAAGATCGAACGGTATCGTGGCCTCGGCGTCGATATAGCCGGTGTTTATGCCCGTCAAAAGCATTCTGTAAATTTCGGGTATTTTTAATTGGGCGTAGTCAAGCACGATCAAAACGACTATCCCTATCAAAAAAAGGTGCGCGTAGCGCAGGTAATATTTATTTATGTATCTGCCGAATATCATACCGCCACCTCCTTTTTTTCGGACGCCATCGTAGCCGCAAAGACCGATTTTATTATTTACTTATATAATTATATCTTTACGGCGGCAGTTGTCAAACGAAAAATGCCCGAAATCCAAATAATATTCGTTAAAGCGCTTGATTTTTAAGTGTTTTTCAATTAATTGCGTATAGTTTTAAAAAACCGACGTTTGTCGGTAAACTTTTGCTTTTATTTCGGGCGGCGTAAAAAAACAAAAGAATACGCCTTCGTCGCACGGTTTGATCATACGACAAAGGCGTTAGGGTTATAAACGGCGTCAATTATTTAAGCTCCAAACGATGGGCGTTTCGCCGATGCTTTTTAAATACCCGTTCGTCTTTGAAAAGGGCTTTGAGCCGAAAAAGCCGTAGCTTGCGGAAAGGGGGCTCGGGTGGGCGCTTTCCACTATGAAATGTTTCTTCGTATCGATAAGCTGTTTTTTAGCCCGCGCGTTTCCGCCCCAGAGAATGAAGACCATAGGCTTTTCGCGTGCCGATAAGAGCCTTATCACCTCGTCGGTAAATTCGCCCCAGCCGCACTTTGCATGCGAATTTGCTTGCCCGTCGCGGACGGTCAACGTGGCGTTAAGCAGCAGCACGCCTTGCTTTGCCCAAGGCGTAAGGTCGCCTATAAGCCCGTTATCGACACCTAAATCGCTTTTCAGCTCCTTATAAATGTTCTTAAGTGAAGGCGGGAGCGGCGTGCCTTCGGTCACGGAAAAACACAGCCCGTGCGCCTGCCCGTATTCGTGGTAAGGATCCTGACCTAAAATGACCGCTTTGACCTTGTTGTACGGCGTGAGCTTGAAGGCGTTGAAGATAAGATCCATCGGGGGATAGACGTAGTGGTTGGAATATTCTTCTATCAGGAACTTCCTTATTTTTTTATAATTTTCACCTTCTGTAAGGTCGGATAAGACCTCGTTCCAATCGTTGCCGAAATCGAGCATACGTTTTCCTCCGTGAAACCCTTTTGCGCGCGGTTTATCCGCCGCGATAATTCAAATATATTTTAACACTGCTATAAAGATATGTCAAGCCGACGAAAGTAATTGCATTGACTTGAAAAATGTGTTACAATAATTACGGGCAAACGTAAAGCGTAGGCTTTTTTTGTCATAATCGTTTAAACGGGAGTATTTATGCAACCGAAAAGATCTGTCGAAAGTATATTAAAGGGCGTCGAAAAACCCGCAAGATACACGGGCGGCGAGTACAATTCGCCGAAACCCGAGTGGAAAAAGCTCAATTACTGTATATGTTTTCCCGATATTTACGAAGTCGGTATGAGCAATCTCGGGATCAAGATAGTCGCCGACTCCTTGCGCACGGTGGAAGACGTTTTCGTCGATTTTGCCTATTCGCCCTGGAAGGACTTCGGCGACGAGCTTAAAATTAGCGGCAACTTGCTGTACGGCCTGTCTTCTAAAAGACCGCTAAAAGACTTCGATATGGTGGGCTTTTCGCTCGGCTACGAGATGAGCTACACCACGGTTTTATATATGCTCGACCTCGGCGGGATACCTTTGCGCGCGTCGGAGCGCGGCGACGACTATCCCATAATACAGGCGGGCGGGCCGTGTACTTATAACCCCGAACCGATGGCGGACTTTTTCGACCTTTTCGTTATCGGCGACGGCGAAGACAGCATGGCGGAGATAGCCAAAATAAAACTTTCTTCGACCTCGAAAGCCGATTTTCTAAAAAAAGTCACCGCCGTTCAGGGCGTGTACGTTCCGTCGCTGATGGAAGTAAAATATGACGATAACGGACGTATAGCGGGGTTTATTACGAAAACGCCCGTCAAAAAAGCCGTCTGTCACGACCTTGATAACGCCGTTTTCCCCGAAAAAATGCCGGTGGGAAATATCGAAGTAATTTTCGACCGCGCGATAATAGAAGTTATGCGAGGTTGCTGCCGCGGTTGCAGGTTCTGTCAGGCGGGTTACGTCTATAGACCGATAAGAATGCGCTCGGTCGACAACCTCGTAAAGCAGGCAGTCGGGCAGATAGAGAGCACGGGTTTCGACGAATTGAGCCTTAACAGCCTTTCGACGGGCGATTATCCTAAGCTCAAAGAGCTTTTGGGAAGACTCAAAGAGGCTCTCCCTTGCACGCACATAGCGCTGCCTTCTCTCAGGATAGACAGTTTCGACGGCGAGTTTATCGAGCAATCGAGGAAATCGTCGCTTACGTTCGCGCCCGAAGGCGGCACGCAAAGACTGCGCGACGTCATCAATAAAGACATCACCGAGGACGAGATAACCCGCACCGTGAAAATAGCCTTTGAAAAGGGCTATACGAGCATAAAACTCTATTTTATGATGGGTTTACCGACGGAAACGGACGAAGACTTAAACGGCATTGCCGATATCGTTTATAAGATACGCGATATATATTCCGCCAACAAGAAATTTGCGAGAAATTTAAAAATTTCCGTTTCCGTGTCGACGTTTATACCTAAACCCTGGACGGCTTTCCAATGGGAAAGGCAGATAAATAAAACCGAATTTTTGCATAAAGTGGAGCTATTAAAAGAACGGCTGTTCGTGAAAGGCGTTACCTTCAGCTGGAACGACTACGAGCTTTCTATGCTCGAGGCGGTGCTCGCAAGGGGCGACAGAAAGCTTTGCAAAGTGCTCGAAAGGGCGTATAAGCTCGGTTGCTATCTCGACGGCTGGGCGGAGCGAGTCGACTACAAATTATGGAAACGCGCTTTCGACGAGTGCGGCGTTTCGGTCGGAGATTACACCCGAGAATTCAGCGAAGACGAAGTTATGCCGTGGGATTTTATGGATATATTCGTCACCAAGGACTACCTACTGAAAGAGCGGCACAAAGCGTATAAAGAAGAAGTGACAGGCTCGTGTTTTTCGGGCTGCAAGGGCTGCGGTATGCAGAAGGAGTATAAGTGTAAATTATGTTAGTCGTCGGATACAGCAAATTAAACGGCGCGCAGTTCATATCGCATCTCGACACTTTGCGCCACCTTCAAAAGACGGTCATACGCTCAAAAGTCGCGGTCGGCTACTCGAAAGGCTTTAACCCGCACATGCTCATTTTTTTGTCTGCGCCGATAGGCGTCGGCTTAAAATCGGAAGCCGAATATTTCTTTCTCGAAACGGACGAAAAAGCCGACGGGTTTAAAGAAAAATTCAACGCTTTCTGCCCCAGCGGGTTTAAGGCGAATTTCGCCGTCGAAGTCACGAAAAACCCCAATCTGCAACACATAATAGACTGCGCGGAATACCGTATCGTCGGCGACGCGTCGAACGTTCCCGTCGAAGAGATACTTTCGTCAAACGAGTTTTTCGTTACCGACAAAAAAGGCGAACAAAAAGAGGTAAGGGATCGCATTCTGTCGTTAAAAAAGTGCGATAACGGGCTTATAGCGAGGCTTTCTTTCGGAAACGCCACTTTGCGCGCCGACGTTTTCGCAAATAAATTGTCCGCGCTTTACGGGTTTATATGCGACGATATTATTAAAACGGCTTGTTTCGTCGGCGACGTTCCGGCGGAAAAGTATATCACCGAAAACTTCGGGATAAAAGAAAAGTAAAATCATCAAAACAGCGCGTTTATCGACCTATAGGCGCACTTTTTAATAAAAACGGCGGCGGAATATGCAGTTAAGAGATTATCAGAGCGAGTGCATACGGAAAATAGAAAACGCCCAAAGCGGTTCGTGCCTCGTCGTGATGGCGACGGGGCTTGGTAAAACCGTCGTTTTTTCTCACGTCAAAAGGCGCGGAAGGGTGCTTTTGTTGTCGCATCGCGAAGAGCTCGTTTATCAGCCGCTGAAATACTACGATTGCCCGTGCGGAGTTGAAAAGGCACAGCGATCGTCCGACGGGGAGGAGGTCGTGTCGGCGTCCGTACAGACGCTCGTAAAACGGCTCGACCGTTTCCGTCCGGACGAATTCGATATGATAATAACGGACGAGGCGCATCACGCCGCCGCGCCGACTTATAAAAAGATATATTTGTACTTTAAGCCGAGGTTGCACGTAGGTTTCACGGCAACGCCCAACCGCGGCGACAAGGTGCGGCTCGACGACGTTTTCGACAGCATCATCTTCGAGCGCGACCTTAAATGGGGGATAGAACACGATTATCTTACCGATATCAAGTGTTTGCGCGTCAAAGTTTCGTACGACCTTAAAAGAGTCAGAACGCGCATGGGCGATTTTATCGAGAGCGATCTCGACAGGGCCGTCAATACCGATATCGGCAATGCGGAAGTAGCCGAAGCGTATCGCAAATACGCCGACGGGCAGACGCTTATCTTCGCGTCTTCCGTTTCGCACGCCGAAAATATAGCAAGAAGGATAGAAGGCGCGGTCGTCGTCTCGCAAAAGACCAAAAACAGAAATAAAATAATCGAAGATTTCACCGCCCGAAAGATAAAGTGCATAGTAAACTGCATGATCTTTACCGAAGGGACGGATATGCCGCTTATCGAAACGGTCATCATCGCCCGCCCGACCAAAAACGCGAGCCTGTATACGCAGATGGTGGGTAGAGGCCTTCGTAAGTATCCCGGTAAAAGGTATCTTACGCTTATAGACCTCGTAGGCGTTTCCGCGCTCGACGTATGCACGGCGCCGTCGCTTATGGGCTTGGATATCGACGATATTCCCAAAAAGAGGCTTGCCGAATTAAGCGGCTCCATGCTCACCCGAATGGAAGGCGATATCGAGAGGCTTGGCGATTGCCCCGAAAACTGGGTGATGAACGTGGAAAGGGTAA
The DNA here is from genome assembly GCA_017616695.1 of Clostridia bacterium. GTDB lineage: Bacteria > Bacillota > Clostridia > Christensenellales > Borkfalkiaceae > UBA4636. The sequence goes on from JAFZXN010000052.1 coordinate 9,968, forward strand.
AGCTTTTCGTCAATTCTTTGGGCGGCGACACGCATAACGTCAACTGGTCGAAAAAGGCCAACGGCTCGCTCGTGTATCAGTTCTCCTGCGGGGACAGGATAGGAATAAAAGCCGTCAACGAGCTTGGTAAAACCGCCGTGATGCGTTACGTTTTCAACGAAACTACGGGCAAGTTCGAGTATTCCGTCGGCGAGGAAAAGCCTTTAAAAGACGCGCTCGACGAAGCTTATAACGTGTTTGTGAAAGAGTATGCCGACGAGGAAACGCTTTGGGACCTCGACAGATATTACCGCTGGAGCGAAGAGGACGCGTCCGAAAAGCAGTTGGCGTATTTAAAAGCCGTCCTCGGCAGCGAGTTCGACGAACTCAACAAAGAACGCAGATTATCCAAAGGCGATTGCTCGCAGATAATAAATATGCTCAAATTGAAAAACACTTCGCCCAAAAAGCTCGTCGAATTGCGCTTTAAACGCCGCGAAGAACTTGCCAAAAAGGACGAAGAGCGCGAACGCCGCCGTACGATGAAGATCCGTTACGAGATAGATAAAAAGCCGCGCGCGTATAAAAAATATTACGCGATAATTCTGTCGGACGACCTCGTTATTACCGATAATTGGCAGAGGGCGGAAGAGATCATCGCAAGCGAAAAGTCTGAAGATTTCAAAGTCCGTTTCAAAGGGTTCACGACCATCTCAGAGGCGGTGGATTTTTTACGCAGCTAAACTAAAAGTCCGCCTATAAGTCGATTATCCGTCGTTTTTGCTTCTTAAACGGCGGAAAGCCCGATCGGCGGTGGATCAAATGAAAATTTAAAAAATTTCAATATAAAGGAGAAACGAAATGAAAGAAGTTTATGATTTTTTAAAAGAGTGCGGAACTTATTATCTCGCTACGGTAGACGGCGACAAGCCGAGAGTAAGACCTTTCGGCACGGTCGATATCTTCGAGGGCAAGCTGTATATCCAGACGGGTAAAGTAAAACCGACGAGTAAGCAGATACACTTAAACCCCAACGTCGAGATATGCGCGTTTAAAGATGGCAGGTGGTTGAGACTTTCCGGAAAGCTTGTTTCCGACGACAGGCGCGAGGCAAAAAAGCACATGCTCGATAACTACCCCGAACTTCGCGGTATGTACAGCGAAGACGACGATAACACCGAAGTCCTCTTTTTCAAAAACGCCACCGCCACCTTCTATTCCTTCACCGAACCGCCCAAAACGATAACCTTCTGATCTTTTCTCCGTAAAACGTAACGAAAAAATGCTGCCGCGAGCTATCTTCCGACTCGCGGCAGCTTTACGATAAATTTGCGTTTATAAACCGCAAAAAACTTGACAAGCCGCCGTTTCTAAAATATAATTTCTATATAAAATACTTTAAACTTATAAAATAGAGGATAAACGTTTATGAAAAAGCTTGCAGTCCTGCTTTTGATAATTTTAAGCGCGCTTTGCTTATTCGTTTTCGCCGCGTGCGAAGCAGAGCAGCCCGCAGAAAGCGGCGCACGGACGGAGAGTCCGGCTGAAAAACCGAGTGATGAGCAAAGCTCGGCCGGCGATAATCCGCAAAGCACGATTATCAATAACGACGCCGCGGTATTATTATCTGCAAACGGATTTACCGACGACGGCGACGGAAACTATAGGATAACTTTACCCAATGAAACGGAAGTTTATTCGTTTATCAATCAGATAACGGTCAGCGAAAATGCGACCTGGGTGATAAGCCTTGACGTATACGGAATGAACACCGTTTTATCCAAGACCATACCCGTTGAGATCGGCGACAACGTAGTCTACCTTATAGTTATATCGGGCGACGGCGAGACCGTGGCGTTTTACACGATGACCGTCCGCCGCAGACCTTTATACACCGTTACTTTTAACACGAACGGCGGAACAGCCGTCAACAGTCAGACGGTTGAAGAAGGCTACTATGCGACTGAACCACAAGCGGCTCAAAAAGCCGGCTATACGTTCGTTAACTGGAATTTTGACTTCACGTCGCCTATCGTAGAAAACAAAATTATATCTGCCGTTTGGCAGGCAAACACCGATACGCCGTATAAAGTGGAATACTATCTCGAAAACCTTGAAGATAATGATTATACTTTGACGGAAACCGCAAATTTGACCGGCACGACGGACACGACGGCTTACGCCGAAATTAAGGCTTTCGAGCATTTTACGGCGACGAAAAACACCGTTAGCGGCAATATCGCGGGCAACGGCAACTCCGTTTTGAAAGTTTATTATACAAGAAACAAATATTCCATTTCCATATCTGCAAGTGATAACGTCATTCTTGATAAAACTTATTCCGGTACTTATAAATACGGTTATTCGTTTGAAAGCGTTACCGCGACTTTTAACGAATATATCGGATACGAGTGGGTGGGTTGGTGTAAAGACGGCGAATTGTTTACCGCAGAAAAGCAGATCGCCGCTTTTACGGCGGAACGTGACGTTAGCTACGTAGCGACCGCAAAATTGAAAGCCGAATACGAGCCGTTTGATTTTACTTCGACCGCGACGAGTTGCACGATAACCGGCATAAAGGATAAAACGGTGACGGAGATCGTCGTGCCAAGCGACGTTACCGAAATAAGCGAAGGTGTTTTCAACGGTTGTTTTTCGCTTAAAAGCATTACCATACCATTTGTAGGAGCAAAAGCGGGCACAAATGAAACAGATACATATCAATATCCTTTCGGGTATATATTCGGAACTTCAAGTTACGTAGGCAGTACCGCAACCAGGCAGTATTATTACGGATCGAGCTTAAGCTCGACAACAAATTCGACTTATTACATACCATCGTCTTTGCAGTCGATCACGGTCACTGGAGGAAATATCCTTTACGGTGCATTCCGTAGTTGCAGTAGTTTAACGAGTATAACTATCGGTAACGGCGTGACGAGTATCGGTGGTTCTGCGTTCTCCGGTTGCAGTAGTTTGACGAGTATAACTATCCCAGACAGTGTGACGAGTATAGGATCAGGTGCTTTCGGTGGTTGTTCTTCGCTTGAAAGTATAACCATACCGTTCGTGGGCGCAAAAGCCAACGTTACCGAAACCGATACGTATCAATATCCTTTCGGTTATATATTCGGAACTTCAGATTACGCATACAGTACCGAAATCACGCAATACTGTTACGGCTCAAGCTTAAGCTCGACAACAGATTCGACTTATTACATACCCTCGTCTTTACAGTCGGTCACTGTCACTGGCGGAAATATCCTTTATGGTGCGTTCTATAATTGCAGTAGTTTAACGAGCGTAACTATCGGTAACGGCGTGACGAGTATAGGTGAATGGGCGTTCTATAATTGCAGTAGTTTAACGAGCGTGACTATCGGTAACGGCGTGACGAGTATCGGTTATGCGGCGTTCGCATATTGCTATAGTTTAACGAGCGTAACTATCCCCGATAGCGTGACGAGTATCGGTAATTCTGCGTTTTATAATTGCGGTAATTTAACGAGCGTAACTATCGGTAACGGCGTGATGAGTATCGGTAATTCTGCGTTCTCTGGTTGCAATAGTTTAACGAGCATAAAGTTTAACGGAACTAAAGCGCAGTGGCAAGCTATCAGTAAAGACAGTAGTTGGAAAAACAATGTTCCCTCTAAGTGCGTAGTGCATTGCGACGACGGGGATCTAAGTATTTAATTGCAGTCTTATAAAATTGCCCGCTTATAGGTCGATAATCGACTTATAGGCGGGCTTTTGCGTTATGGACAGAGGTCTTCGTGGCGGTTGTCCGGCGATTTTACGCGATTATTTATAAAATTTGTTGCTTGATAAAATACGACGAAGGTGCGGGGCGAAGGCAAATCGCGTATGAACTTTTGCGGAGTCGTATTTCATAAAATGTATTACGACGATTTTTATCGAGGTTTTATGGAAGAAGAAATACGTATCAATTCCGGCGATAAGCCGACTTTGGTGAATATCCGCGATATTGCCCGTTCAAACTCTTACTATCGCAAGGAGATCTGGACGGGGAAATATCTTCAGCTTACCGTTATGTCGATACCCGTCGGCGGCGAAGTAGGGCTTGAATTACATAATGAAAACGATCAGTTCATAGGCGTGGAATACGGCGTGGCGTCCGTTTACTTCGGGGCGACGAAGCAAGGCGTAAAGTTTATCGGCAACGTCAACCCCAATTACGCCGTACTCGTACCTGCGGGCACCTGGCACAATATAATAAACGAAGGCAACGTTCCTTTAAAGCTTTATTCCGTCTACGCGCCGCCCCACCACCCGAAGGGTACTATCCACAAAACCAAGTTCGATTCCGACCTTGCCGACTACTGAACGCGTGATACGCCCGCCTGCATTCCACCGCAAAATCGGCCTATAGGTCGATCAACGGCTGTTTTTGAAATAATTCCGTAAAAAAATACGACGAGTGACTAAAACAAAGTGCTCGTCGTTTTTTATATGCCGCTACCATATAAAGACGCTTTTTGCGGCGTGGCGGATCATTTCGCATATCGTCGTTCAGCCGAGTGTTTTGCGGAGTTTCAAAGGGGAAATGTTTTCAAACTTGATATAAGTTTTGGAAAAATGCGAGTTATCGAAAAAGCCCGTTTCGGCGGCTATGCGCGCTATCGACATATCCGTTTCGGTAAGCAGTTTTTTAGCGACGAGTATGCGATAATAGTTGACGTATTCGGACGGGCTTTGCCCCATCGTTTTGTTGAATTGTTCGGTCAAAAGCGTTTTGCTCATAAGAGCAACTGCGCATAGGTCTTTGACCGTTATTTTTTCCGCGTAATGCAGGTGGATATAGTCGATGACGTTCAAAAGATTGGAGCTACTTGAATTACCTTTGGCGGCGTCGAGCGCGGCGCGGGCGGTCTTATAGGCGTTGCACAATTTTACAATAAGTATGAGTGCCTGCGTATAACTAAGAAGCGAAAGGTAGGGCGTTTGGCTGCTTACGTCGGTAAGTTGCGGCTTTTCGAGAGCGTCGAGTTCGCAGAAAGTCGAAAGCATACTTTCGTGGTCGGCGGCGTCGGCGTGAAAGTATTGTATTTTGGCCTCGCCGTCAGATCTTTTTGCGGCTGTGGCAAAAAGTATCGAAAACGGAGAAAGCATATTGAGATCGCTATAGTAGCGGTTGAAGAAATTCTTGTGTATAAGCATATGGTAAACGTTGAGCCCGTCAATGTTATAATAACCGTGATAGGTACCCGGCGGAATGATTATAACGTCGCCGACGGACGTTTCCCTGCGCTCGTTTTTGGTGTAGTGCACGCCTTTGCCGGAAATTATGAGATTAAGCTCGTAAAAATCGTGGCAATGCATATCGATCTTATAATCTCTGTGCAAAAATACGCTGATCAGCCTGTACGGAAAATTTGCAGGGAAGCAATCGGCGTAATACCATACGGGTTTGATATCGAGAGGCAGCTTGTCCGGATAAGTCATTTTTTCTCCTTTTCGTTGCGCCTGAAGCGTTTTTCCGCCTTTGACGAATATATTATACGCTATTTTTTCCTATAAATCAAGGCGTTGGCGCAAAACTATGTACAAATATACTTTTTTTGCGAACGATTATACAAGACATATATATTTTGCGGTGATAAAATAAAAACGTAAAGCTATGCCGCGGGCGCATTTTTTATAGACAGAGCGCTTTTCGCGGCGAGGAGGACGTTTTTAATGAAAAGGAAATCAGCGATACTGTCGGCGGCGATCATAGCGGCGTTGTCGCTTTTTGCGCTCGTTGCGTGCGAAGAGCCGGCTGTCGACGTAACGCCGCCCGTATTGTACGCGTCGTCGTATTCCGACGCTTTCGTCGGTAACGAAGTTACCGTCAAGGAATGTAAAGCCGTGGACGACGTCGACGGTCAGGTGGCCGTTTTTTACGAGGTGTATTCTCCCGACGGCGCGAAAGTCGCCGTAACGGACGGGAAATTCACGCTGAACGCGGCGGGCGAGTGGCGCGTAAGGTATTATGCGACGGACGGCGCGGGAAACTCGGCCGAAAAGACTTTCTCGTTTAACGTTACCGTTTCTCAATCCGCGAGGAGCCACCCCGTAATTTTAATCGGCGACTATTCAAAGACCGTGTCCGTCGGGAGCGTTTACAGTCTTCCCGAGATAACGGCAACCGACGCGGTGGACGGGGCTATAAGCTATTCGCTCGCCGTCATAGACCCGTACGGCAAAAACGTTTATCCGACCGGCGGGGAATTTTTCGTCGAGTACGCGGGGACCTATTATATAAATATCGGCGCGGTCAACACCGCGAACAAGACCACTACCGAGAACGTTTCGTTTACCGCTACGGAAACCGAAAAGTCGATAGCGGCCATGTCCTCGCGCCCGACAGCTTCGGAATATGAAAATTCGACCTTAAAAGGCCGTTTCGGCGGTATGCGCGATCTCGAATACGTCGATTTTTCCTGCGTGCGCAAAGCGGACGGCGTATATTTTTACTTTGACGCGAGCGGCGACGAGCACGTCAGTTCACGCGAGAGCATCGAAATATATTTCGACTCAAAGGGCAAAGCCGAGGCTCCGTCTCCCACTACCCGACGCACGAGTTTTTATCTTAACGGCGTAACGGTCGTGAACAAGGGAACGTCTATCGGCTCGTGGACGATAGTCAGCGATCTGAAATATTCGGAGCGGACGGCGGCTTTACTTACGCTTTGCGAAGGCTCCACGCTGACTTCGGGCGACGAAGACAACGGTTACTTTATGGAAGTTTTCGTTCCGTATGCGCTGATCGGCATAAACGCGGGCGAAAGCTTTTATACGTCTTTCGGCGTAGTTCGCGAGAAAGATCAAAGCGGCTGGGACGGCTGGAACTTCCTCGGGATCTATCCCGACGTAAACGTTCCCGCAAAGTATGCCGAATTCACCGTCGGCGGCGTTATCCGTAACACCAACCGTCTGTATTCGGCGGGAGATAAAGCCGACGGGAACGTAAACGACGAGGTATACTCTTCGGTTACGGCCGCCAAAACGACGGTCGGGGGCTTGCGCGGGCTTGAAAAAGCTTCCGTTACACTGGCAAGAAGTTCCCAAGGCCTTCACTTTGCTTTCGACGTTGCGGACGATCGGCACGTCAACAACGGCGACAGGATAGAGCTTTGCGTACACGTCGGCGAGACGGCGCATACGTTATATCCGGATAAGGATTTTCATTTTTGGATACAAGCGAGCGGGTTTTTGTCCGTAATGCGCGGGAACGGCAGGTCTTACGACGAGTTTTTGCCGTCCAAGGAATACCGCCCGCAAGTTTACGTCGGACTTCACGATAACACTACCATTAATATAAATACCGACGAAGACAACGGCTATTACGGCGAACTGTTTATCCCGTGGAGCTACTTCAACGCATATTCGAGCGAGATAGTATCTCAAAGGACGAGGCTTTTCGTGACGTTCGGGCTGTGGCGCGTTTCTTCAGAAGTTTCCGAAACGACCGATTGGGGCTTGGATCCCAATAAGGATTGGGACGGCTGGAATGCCGTGTCTTTCCCGCGCGGTTTCTGCGATCCTCTCTATCCCGACACTTACGCGGCGTTCCTTGCAAACGGCAATCTCGTTTCGCAGGACGACGTTATCGACGTTTTGCACGATCCCGTGGATTCTTCGGTCGACGGCATTCTCGACGAAGAGTATTGGTATTTGGATCAGACCGCCGTTCTTTCCCTCGACGAATATCCCGACCGCGACCGTGCAGACGCGCTCATTTTCCGCGATCAAACGGGCTTGCGGCTGGCCGTCAAAGCTTATGCGAAGAACGTTACCAAAAAGGACGTGGTGATGCTTTATATCAACACCAAGGACACCTCTTACGTTATCGGCAGCGAGTATCTCGACGATAAGTACGAGGTGCGCGGGCAGTACGCCAACGAGGGCGACTTTATGTTCAGGTTGGAGCTTGACCGTTCCGTTCAGGTGTTCGAGGGGCTTTACAAGGACTGGGCGAAGGAGATAACCGATCTTTCGTCGCTGTCGGTGGAGATTAATACCGCCGCAGTCGGCTGTTCTTACGTCATAGAGGCGTTTATTCCGTATACCTTCCTGTCGACTGGCGGGCATAACGTAACGAGAAACGATATTTTGGGCTTTTCGTTCAGGCTCGCGGGCGAGAACGAGCGCGGTAGCGTCGTATGGAACAATTATCATTTCGGCGGCGTGTACTGCGACAGTGAAAGCCCCGCAAGTTACGCCCGCGTGGACGGGCTCGGCAACGTTTTCGCGGCACTCGATAATTCGGGCGACTACCGCGTGGACGGTAAGTTCGACGAAGCCGTTTACTCTTCACCTTGCGCCGAGATAGCCTGCGGCGACGGCACGGCAAATATATTCAGAAGCGACAAAGGCTTGCACGTCAAATACGTTTTCGGTTCCGCCGACGAGATGGCGCTTACGCTTTCCACCGTCGATCACGGGCTGGACGCACCGTACGTTTACGACTACCGTATCACTTTGAAACGTGACGGAACGCTCGGGTTTTCGTACGGCAACACTCACGGGTATTACGAGCAGGATATCTATATCCCGTACTCTTCGCCGCGCGCCGTTATGACCAAGGAAAACGGCAAGGTGGTGGCGGAACTGTTCGTTTCTTACGACTATCTCTCCCGTTACAACACCACGGGTAGGTACACCGAAAAGGGGTATATGCAGATAACTTCGCAAAGCGCGCTGCGGTTTGCGTTCGACGCGACTTTCGGCGAAGAAATACAAAAAACGTTCACTTATAACGGCGAGGTGATAACTGCCGACAGTTACGCCCCCGACACCTACGCCACGTTGACGGCAAAGGAGAACTGATATGAAGATCAATGATTATTTAAAGCGCAGAAATATTTTTATAGGTATTCTCACCGCGGCGGCGCTGACGGCGATATCGCTTTCTGTCTTCCTTTTTGCGGGCGATCTTAAGGCGACGGCGGCTACCGGCATAACCAAACGCGATTTGCCGTACTATCTTGCCGATATGAATTATTCTTCAAACGCGACTACGACGAAGAACGTCAACGCGGTCAACGGCGGTGCGATAATACTCGGCCAGGACACGCAGGCCAAGCAATTTGCGAGCGGCGTTTCGGTGATGGCAAAAGGAAACAGCGTTGCCGCGTACGTCGAGATAACGCTGTCCGAAGTGCATACGTATTCCACGTTCGCGACCGAATACGGTATAGATTATTCGCAAAGAACGACTTCCAAAAGCGCGACGGTCGTTTTGCTCGTCGACGGCGCGGAAAAGGTGCGCGGCACCACGACTGCCAACATCTTCCATAAGCAGTTCAACGTATCCGTCGAAGGAAAGAGAGTCGTAAGACTTGAAGTCTACGCCGACGAGGGCGTTTGCGTTTCCTTCGGCGACGCAGCTTTCTACGAGAACGGCGCTTCGGCTATAAGTAAACTCGTCGACAATATAAAACTCGGCGGTTGGGCCGCCCCGCTTGCGAGAAACTACAACCTCTACGGAGCCGACTTATATATGGGCGGCGTAAAATACGATTACGGTTACTGCGTCAACTCCGTTTCTTCGTTCGATATGACTATCAACGGAAATTACAACTTTTTCGAGGCGTGGATAGGTATTGACGACGGTGTTGCGGGCGGCGCTGCGGCGGGTTCGGTGACGGTGGAGGCTACTTCGTATGACGATAGCGGCAAAGCCGTGGGCAAGTTCGTTTCGCCCGTTCTGTACGGGTATATGTCGGCGTATAAGATGACGCTCGACGTCAAAGGGGCTACGAAGATAAGCTTTGCCGTCAAAGACGGCGGCGACGGCATAGCCAACGATATGACGGTGATCGCTTCACCCGTGTTCACCCAAAAGCTTACGGACGGCAAGATATATCTTTCCGACCTGCCGTTTGCCTCGTCCAACGTCGGGTACGGCGCCGTCGGAAGAGATAAACAGGTGGACGGTTCGGCGTTTTCCTATCAGATATACGCGACCTCGCTCAATTATAATAAGGGCGTGGGGCTGCACCTTGTGAACAAGCCCTATTCCGATTACCAAGCCGATAAGACGAACCATAACAATTTCGCTTACGTCGCGGTGGACGTGGAAGGAAGAGGTTACGAGTTTTTCGAGGCTCTCGTTATGGATCCCGCGAGCAGCGGAGCTTACTACGAGCTGTGGGCGGACGGCGAGTGCCTTGCTTCGTCGGGGCTTATAAAAGGGTTCACTTCGAGCGGCCACCCATATCCGTACAGGATATCCGCGAGGTTGCCGCAGGGCGCGAAGACCTTCGAGATAAGGGCGATAACGGATACGGTATACAACGACGGCAAGATAGATTTCGTCAACGCCGCTTTTTATACGGCGGGCGCTTCGCTTTGCGACAGGTCCATCGAGGAAGAAACTATCTCTTCCGCGTGGCCGTTCCCCGTCAACCGTTATACCGTGACGGAGGGCAGTTACCCCGCGATAATAACTTCGGGCGGCGACAGAAGATATTACGACAGCCTCGTAAGTAACTCGGTCAGCTCGTACAAATTCGATATCGAAGGCACGCCTTACGACACTTTCACCGCTACGCTCGGTTTGGCTTGGTACTGCGGAAACGGCGACGTGACCTTCGGCGTTTGCGTGGAGTATACCGACGGTACCACCGCGGATTTTACTTCCCCGCGCATAACGGCGGATAACAGCGGCTATCCCGTAAGCTTCTATTACGGCGAAAACGCCAGATATATAACTCTTTCCGTCTACGATAACGGCAACCCCGCCGACGATATGGCGGTATGGTGTTCGCCGAAGCTTATCAAGACGACTTTGAACGACGTCGAATACGTCACCGATATACAGTGGAACGACTACGCCGTCGGTTGGGGCTCGATAGGCGTTAACAGAAACGTCGTCGGCGGCGATCTCATCATGAACGGCGTTAAGTACGACAACGGTATATGTCTGCACGCGTTTTCCGATAAAGACAGGGACGCGTTCGTTGAAATGAGTTTCCCCGCTTCCTACGGCTATTCGGTGTTCGAGGCGTGGATAGGCGTGAACAAGGATACGCAAAACAACGGCGGCGCGGGCAGCGTGATATTCTACGTCGAGGGCGATGGCGAAGTTTTGTATCGTTCGGGGCTTATGAGAGTTACCGACGCGGCTGAACATATTATAGTCGATATCCGCGGGATATCCGTTTTAAGGCTTGCCGTCAACAACGGCGACGGCAGTTACGACTGCGACTGGGCGGACTTTCTGAACGCAAAGATAGCAAAGAGCATAACCGCGCTCGACGCCTGCATCGACGTTTTCACACCCGTAGATAATCAGGCGGTAGTTCCGGAAGAGTCTACTTTTACCGTGAGCGGCAGGTCGGTCGGCGCGGATAATAACGTGACCGTACTCGTGAACGGCGCTCCCGCCGCGAAAATAGTGACGGACGGCGCGGGATATTTCTCGGCGCAGATAGCCGCTCAAGTCACGGGCGACAACGTTATCACCGTCCGCGCGAACGGAACGGAAAAATCGGTCACGGTCAAGGTGGCGGGCGCAAAGGTAGGCGGCACGGTCGATATTTCGACTTTGACGACTAAAATGAAAGTCACCCCCGCCGAAAACGGAATGATAGTGTCTTCGCTTACAGACGAAAACGGCTACGAATGGCTCACTAAAGAGAGTTTCGTTCCGTTTATGAGCAAAGTAAGATTCGGCGGTAAAAATGCGCCCGATACCGTTCTTAATTGGGTATATAAATGCTACAGGCACTACGAAGAGGACACCCGTTCGGAGAATATCGATTCCAATAAAGACGCCTATATCGGAACGACGGCGTTTTACGAATTCGATTACGAAGACACGACGGGTAAACTGAAACTTACGTCGCGCTGGTATCACGAGGTAGGATTCGAGTCGCCGATAATGCACGAAATAGATATCGAAAACGTAAGCGGCGACGTCATTTACGTTTACAACGGCGACACGACCGCCATAACGCTTTCGAGAGCCGTGGGCGCGCGCGTTACCAACAGTTATGCGTATAAGAGCGAAATGTACACCACCAACTACGGCTACCGCGAAGACGAGGTCGTAGACGGTTACGATATGAACGTATTCTGCACCACCGACTACAACAACGGTATGCAGATAGACTGCGGATATATCCCGTGGGCGTCGATCAACCAGACTTATCCGGGCGGCAATAACGGAGTGTATTTCGGCGTGTTCTGGCCCGATTGCCGCGTACAGGTAGCGGGTATCGGCAAGGACGTGTACGTCGAAGCGGGGCTTGACGAAGATTTCTTCACCGAGATACCCGCAGGGTATATCTACGGCGTTCCCGCAACGTTCACGGGCGCTTACGTCGGCGACGTGGACGACGGTTCAAATAGTATGAAACGTTGGTATTACGCCTTCTATATGCCCGAATGTAACAGAGTGGACAACAAGCTCCCTTCATTTGAATACAACTTCTGGGAAGTTCTCGACACCGAGCGCCGCTCCTGGCGTATGGACGATAGCAAATTCTATACCGCCGTCAAGGAGTTCTCCGAGATAGGCGTGGACGAAATTTGTATCGACACCTATTGGTGGAAGAACGTAGGCGACTGGCGCGGCGTACACGAAAAGTGGCAAAGCAGTATGGAATATTCTTCCGATTTCGTCAACGCGCTCGGAATGTATTTCACGATATATATGCAGGCGGGCAACGGGCTTTCGACGCATACGGACGCGCTCACGACGAACGGCGTACACGGTAACCCAAACTGGTTTGCACGCGGCGAAGGGCTTTCGTGGGACGAAGTTTGTCTTGCCGATCCCGACGCGTTCGGGTATTTATGCTCGTATCTTAGCAATTACTTTATGGAATTCGGGCTCGACGGCATAAGGACGGACTTCGGGTATATCCTCGGCTATTGCGCCAAAGACGGGCACATGCATATCGACGACCGTGCCGACGTGGGGTACTGGACGTCTTACAACACTTTCAAACTCTGGGATATGATGTGCGAGCTGTTCCCCATACCGACGGACGTCGAAGAGGGGAGCGAAGTTCATTACTTCCGTTGGGAAAACTGCAACTGCGGCGGTACGCTCAAGGACTTTTTGAGTATGTCTTACGCGGCGAGGATACAGACGACCGACGCATACTCCCCGTCGGAAGTGAGAAGAAGTTTCTTCGACGAAAGCTATTGCCACCCGTCGATGCAACAGATGCTGTGGCTCAACGATTATATGTACGATCCGACCGGCCCCATCGAAGACGATCAATACAGGTTCTTCAGTATACTTATGGGCGCGGGCTGCCCGATGATGAGCATGCTCTCCGATATGCCGTTAAAGACGCAGGAAACGCTCGCAAGAACTATCGAAATTTATCACGATTGGATGCAGTTCCTCGTAAGATACGCCGATACGTATCATATTACCGACCGCTACGACGGCGTTAATTGGGACGGCATGGAATATTACGACAAACCGTCCGGCAAGGGCGCGGCGCTTTTATTCAAGCCCGATCCCGACGGCAGCGTGAGCGATACTTACCGCGTTAAAATGAAAGGGCTCGACGCTTTAAAAACGTATTACGTATGGACGGAAAACGGCTCTGTTCCCTTTGCTACCTATACGGGCGCGCAGCTGACGGACGGGCTTGACGTAACGCTTACCGGCTCTTATCGCGCGGAGATAATCTACTTTATCGCGACCGACGGCGAGGGCGCGGCGGATATCGTAAGTAAACCGAGAAACTTCGACGTGACCGTTTCCTTTAAAAATGACGCGCTCGAAACGGCGATAGGAAGCGCCGCAAACGGCGACTATTACGTCGTTTCCGTCGCGGGGCTTAGCGGCGAAGTATACAGTTACGTTACGAGAACGCTTACTCCCGTGAGATTGCGCGGTCTTTCGGCGGGCGACTACACCGTTAACGTGACGGCGTTCAACCGCTTCGGCTCGACCGCCGTAAGCACGGATATCAATATTTCCGTTCCCACGCTAACCATAGCGAACGTCACCGTAACGGGCAACTACTCTACCGACGATATAATTATCGACGGCGAGAGATACGTCGGCGGTTACCGCTTCGATCTAAACGATACGACTTTCGGCGTTTCTTCGACGAAGACTTTCACCGTGAAAAACATTTCGGACGGAGTTTTCAATGCACGCTTTGCACTCCCCGATAATGACGAAGAAGAACGGCTTATCTTACGCGCATACGATGGCGATCAACTTATAGGCGAATACGAGTTTAACGCCGATAATCGCCTTATAGACGTACGTTTGACGCTTTCTGAAGGCACTTCCGAATTGAAATTCACCGTCGAAAACGTTTCCGAAAGCGTCTATTTCCAGACCAACCACGGCTACGGGCGAATGGGTATGTATTCGTCTATGGGGTATTCCGGTTACGAGTTCTCGGCGTCGGTGAAAGTTTTAAGGAACGGCTTGAACGAGACCTTCCCGCGGGCGGGTATATTCGGCGCGTATATCGACGACACCAGGTTCTCGGCGATATATATCGACGCGTATTATTCGAATATCGTCGTGTACCACCGCGAAAACGGCAGATCGACGGATAGTACCGTCAACTACCGTTTGGAGAACTTCGACTACAAAGCAGCTCACGTTCTTAGCGCGGTGCGCTCGGGTAGAGAGATAAAGTATTACGTCGACGGCGAGTATCTGACGTCGAGATATTTAAGTTCGGCTTACGCCAACGCCAAGTGCAAAGTGGCGATTCTGACCGAAGACGTCGAAGCGCGCTTTGGCAGCGTTTCGCTTAAAGAAAACGGAACGGCGAAAGATATTTCGTGGGTGAAGAAAAACGTCAACGTGGATATAAACGGCAAGAACGTTTACGGGACCAACACAAGAAGCGGCGAATGGTCGCGCCTGTCGCCGAAACTTATCATGGTGCCGATAAATTGACTTTTGTGACGATTTTACCAAACATAATGATAAATTTACTATATTACGCCGAAGTTTGATGATAAATTATATATGATAATCAGCAATGCGCAATTATCAATAATAAAATTATGCCGAGAGCGGTAGGTCGGATTTATTTCGACCGTATAGCCGCTCACGACCGACAGACTAACGACTTTTTCTTGTGCAAGCAAGAAAAAGTGTTAATAAAAAAATTTTTTTCCGCAGGAAATGCGGAAACAAGGAGGCATTATGAAGAAACAACTTAACTTTGCAGTCGTGTTGCTGCTTGCCTTTGCCGTAGCTTTGTCGGCGTTCGCTTTTATCGGCGCGCCGGAAAATACGGTTTCGGCCGATCCGCAATCCGACGTATTCGAGATCGTAGAAAATCTCGACTGGGAAAACGAGCCCGTTGCCGGTTGGGGCAGCGTGAACAAGAACCTTGACTGCGTCGGTAATCCCATCGTGGTCGGCGGAGTAACTTATTCGCGTAACAGTATCGGCACGCACGCTCTTAACAGCGCCGATCCTTCCGATATCGTTTACGATATCTCCGCGCAGTCGAACGACTATCCCTATCTCGACCTTAAGGTCGGTCAGGTGGACGGCGGCAACAACTCTATCGTATTCTCCGTACTTGCCGACGGGGTTACGGTCGACAGAGTTACTCTCGCTCCGGGCGTAGGCAATCATAAAGCCATCGCGATGGGCGCGTACGTAAAGGGCGCTCAAAAGCTCACGCTCCGCATAGAGCTTGCCGACCCCGCCGAAGGTTTCCACGACGGCAGCTGCGCGTTCCTCGACGTCTGTCTTAAAAAGATAGAGTATGACGGCTGTATGTCCGCGGTCCGTGCTTACGACAGGATAACTTACCCCGTAACGAGCGGTTGGGCTCCCGGTTACGATCAGATGGTCTATAACGCCACTATCGCCGCAAATCCCTATTCGTTCGATATCTATGCCGACCACCACAATTATTCCGAAGGTTTCGGCGTTCATCTTAAAAACGTTTCCTACGAAGCTTATACGGCGGACAAGAACAACGAAGCCAATTACGTTTCCTTAAAGTGGAACGTAAAAGACAAAGGTTACGCCCTGTTCTCCACCATGGCTTACGCTCCGCTCGGTTACGGCTATCATATCGACGCCTTTGCCGACGGCGTCGAACTCAAGTGTTCGGGTAAGCTCGAATCGGTCGGTACTATCAATTATTACGCAATGGACGCAAGGACCGGTCTTTACGAATTTACCGCCGCTATCCCGGAAAATGCCGAGATATTCGAGATCCGCATTATCGCCGACACTATCTTCAACGACGGGCAGATAAACCTTATGGCGCCTATGTTCTATGAAAAGAGCGATATGCTCATTTCTTACGACGCCGTACAGACTGCCGGCGAAATATGGCCGTATCAGGCTACGAGAGGCTATATGTGGGACGGCCAGAAGGCTACCTACAGAGATTGCGCGCTCGGTAAAGACGTTACCACCGATAACGGTATCTACTTTGTAGCCGGTACGTATTACGTTTTCGACCTTACCGGTGTAAACCATAACGCCATAGTCGGCAAACTCGGCAGAGCGCCTTACTTCCCCGATCATCCCGACGCTTACCCGCTGACGCTCCTTGCCACCGTCGAACACGAAGACGGCACTTTCACCACTTCCCGCTCGGCAGGCGCAGATTGGGATAACAGCGGTCTCGAAGTCGCTCTCTATCTCGGCGACGACGCCAAGACCTTGACTTTGAAACTCGAATCGGACAACCCCGCTTATTCCGAAGCTATTTTCGATAACGCTGCTTTTACCGATAAAGTCGCTATCTATTTCGACGATGCGCTCACTTTGGCTGATGCAGGCGACGCGCTTACCGCTCCCGCCGCTCCCACTAAAGCAGGTTACACCTTTGCCGGTTGGAAACTTGCGGGCGAAACCGATGCTTACGACTTCACCGATAAGACCGTCGGTTCCGAAAGCATGGCGTTTGAAAGCATTTGGACGGCAAACACCTATAACGTCAACTACCTCGTCAAACTCGGCGACGGCGAACCCGCCGCAAACGACGCTTATCCGCAGGGCGCGTATAAGTACGACGAAGGCGCGGCTCTTCCCGAAGCGCAGGCTATGGAAGGTTACACCTTCGAGGGTTGGTATGTGGGCGAAGAAAAAGTCACCGCTCTTGCCGCCGAAACTTACACCGACGACATTACCGCCACGGCAGTCTATGAACTTTGCGAATACACCGTGACTTTCGTCAACGGCGAAAACAACGCCGAACAGACGGTAGCTTACGGCGACACCGCCGAGGCGATAGACGTTCCCGTTCCCGCTTACCACACCTTCGACGGTTGGTATCTCGGCGACGCC
Organism: Clostridia bacterium; assembly: GCA_017616695.1. Classification (GTDB taxonomy): domain Bacteria; phylum Bacillota; class Clostridia; order Christensenellales; family Borkfalkiaceae; genus UBA4636. Next base: position 27,216 of record JAFZXN010000052.1, read on the forward strand.
AAATACGACTTTGCTACCCCCGTCACCGCCGACATTACGCTTACCGCGAGATTTGTCGGTATCAAGCTTGCCATCAACTACACGATAAGTCTTGACGGCGCCGACGCTACCGCCGCGGAAGGTTACGCCCCCGCGGAACACACTTTCGGCGAAGAGACCGTTCTCCCCGAAGGTAACGCTATGGAAGGCTACGCCTTTGACGGTTGGTATATCGGAAACGACAAGGTCACTTCTCTTGCCGCCGAAGCTTATACCGACGATATCACGCTCGTAGGTAAATATACGCACGTTGCCGCGACTTATACCGTTACGTTCGTCGTAGACGGAGTTGAACTTCTGACCGTCAACGCCGAAGCGGGCACCAAAGTCGAACTTCCCGAAGCTCCCGCCAAGAGCGGCTATAACTTCAAAGGTTGGTATGTGGGCGAAGAAGAATTTACCGCCGAGACCACTATCGAAGGCGACGTCACCGTTACGGCTAAGTTTAACAAAGTTGCCAAAGCCGGCTGCGGTTCGTCCGCAAACGGTTGGGCGATAATGATCGCGCTCGCGTTCGTGACCGCCGCTTCCGTCGTCGCTATGAAAAAGAGGAATGCGTAATTAATTATTCGCGCTCGATCGTACGGCGCGTCGTTGATTTGGATCGGCGCGCCCTATGGTCGACAAAGCAGCATATCTTATATAATTCGTAACGACCGCAATTTGCGCGATTTTTCGCGCAACGTCGTTTGCCGAGAATTGTTTAAAGGCTTTCCGTTTGCAAACGCAAAAGAAAGCGTTATTATAATTACGTTCGGGATTTTTCAGGGCGAAGACTTGCAGCCCGACCGGAAAATCCGCGACCGAGCCTTATAATTGCGCATTGCGAATTATTAAGACGGCAATCTATTACGAAGTAACCGAATTTATACACATAAGGACTGTCTATGACGGGTGTCGTTTTCAATATACAACGGTATTGCCTTCGCGACGGCGAGGGCATAAGGACCTGCATATTCTTTAAAGGGTGCCCGCTTCATTGTCCTTGGTGTCACAACCCCGAAGGTATCTCGCCGCGCGTCGAGCGCGGCGAGGACGGTTCGGTCTTCGGAAAAGAAGTTTCCGCCGACGAGCTTATAGCGGAAATTTTAAAAGACAAAAAATATTATTCCCTTTCGGGCGGGGGAGTCACCTTTTCGGGCGGCGAACCGCTTTTTCAGGCGGAGTTTTGCAAAGAGCTTGCATACAGGATAAAAGCCGAGGGCGTGTCGGTCGCGATCGAAACGAGCGGCTTTGGTTCCGACGAAACGGTAAAAAGCCTGTTGCCGTACGTCGACGAGGTGCTTTTTGATATAAAGATACTCGACGAAACGGCGTTTAAAAAAATATGCGGCGGGGATATCTCCGCGGTGATTAAAAATTTGAGGCTGTTTGACGACTTCTGCGTTCCGATAACGTTGCGCTGCCCTGTTATCTTCGGCGTAAACGACTTCAAAGAGCATTTCATCGAAGTTGGAAAGCTTGCAAAAGAGCTTAAAAACGTAAAAAAAGTTCAACTTTTACCCTATCACGACTTCGGCGTGGAAAAGGCTAAAAACCTCGGCAAAAGTCAGCCGAGATATCCTCTTTCGTCCGAAGAAGAAAAACGTGCGGCTATAGACGCCGTAAAGACGTATTTCCCGAATACGGAACTTATATAATATAGATGTTTAAAGACCGTATAATTTCCGATAAACTGTTTGCCGCGGGCGATTATTTTACCGCGGGCTTTTTCGGTGAAGAAGATCCGTTTATCGGCGCGCTTACGGTATACTTAAAAAACGCACCCTTGCCGGAATATAACGGCGAGCGCGTCTATCCTCTCCGCCCGCTTTGGTTTAACGGCGGAATTTTGAATCACGACTATTCCTACACCCTGCGGTTCGACGAAAAAAGGCTCGAAAAAAGTCCGCTTTCGCCCGAAGAAAAGACCTTTGTATATAACGCTTACAGGAGCGTTTACCGCGGGGGCGGTAAAATAAATCTGCGGCACGCGCTCGCCGGCAGAGGCTACACTCATTTCTGTCCGGAAACGGACGATTTTATCAATATGTCGTTGACCGGATATCTTGCCCGCTATCGCGGTGAAAGCGACTTCAATATTACTTGCGGAGCGCTTGCCGACGCGCTTATTTATTACGTTAATCGCGTTATAGCCTATCTTTCGGGCTTTGAGGGGGATAACGCCGAAAGACTTGTCGCCGCGTATAAGGACTTCCTCGTAAAGCCCGCGAAAGACTTTTTCGGCGCGTTCATAAGGATAGCTTTTATCTTTGCGTTCGACGGTTACGACAGCCTTGCCAACGTCGACGCGTCGCTTAAAAATTTCGACCTTTCGGGCGACGAAAGCGGACTTTTTTCCGAATTGTACGCCTCTTTCGAGCGGTACGCCGGTTGGAACTTTTCGATTGGCTTAAGCGAGAGCGTCGCCGCCGTGGCTTTCGACGGTTTTTGCGGTTCGAGCAGGCCGAATATCTCTTTCAAAGTGGGGAGCGATACGTCCGATTCGCTCTGGGAAAGCTGTTTTAAAGCGATAGAGCGCGGTATGCGACCGGCTTTTTACAATCGTGACGGATATGAGAAGGCTATGAAAAAAGTCGGCGTGAAAAACGCCGACCTTAAAAAGATAGGTTTCGGCGGCTGTACCGAAACGATGATAGCGGGGCGTGCCAACGTCGGTTCCATAGACGCAGGCATAAATTTTGCCGAAATACTTACCGAAACGGTCGAAAGCGGCGAGTTTGACGGCTTTGAAAGCTTGCTTTGCGCGTATTTAAAGAATATTGAAAAAGAGCTTGACGAAGTTATCGCCGAAGTCAACGCCGATTGCGACGCCATGCGCTCCGTTCCGCAGTACGTCCGCACGCTTTTGTGCCCGCCGTGCGCCGAATATAAGAAGAATTTCAACGACGGCGGCGCCGAATATTATTTCAGCGTTATCAACCTATGCGCGCTCGCCAACGCCGCAGACGGGCTTTATGCTATGCAAAAGCTCGTTTTCGAGCAAAAAAAGTACGCTTATATTGACGTCGTTTCTTATCTTAAAAACGACTTTGCGGGGGCGGATAGCTATCTTTCGGATATAAAGGGGCTTAAATTTTTCGGTAACGACAACGATGAAGTCGACCTTATCGCAAAGAAGATTTTTTCCGCCGCTTGCGAAAAGCTCGAAAACGCCCGTTTATGCATAAAAAACGGCAGGTTCTTGCCTGCCTGCATAATGTTCAATACGGCTTTGAAAACGGGTGAAAACACCCGCGCCACGCCCGACGGAAGAAAGAGCGGTCTGCCCGTTGCCGACAGCGGCGGCGCTATGACGGGAAGGGACGTTACCGCCCCGACGGCGCTACTTAATTCCATCGGGAACATATCTCCCATGAGGGCGGCGGGGACCTGGGTGGTAAACGTTGCTCTGTCCAACGAAATGCTGCTCATAAAAGAGGGAAAAACTGCGTTTAAAGCGCTTATAGGCGGGTTTTTCGATAATTGCGGCTGTCAGGTGCAGATAAACGTGATAGACAAAAAACTGTTGCTTGCCGCCGTCGACGACGACGAACTTGCAAAGACTATAATCGTCAGAGTGGGCGGGTTTTCCGAAAGGTTCTGCAACCTGTCTAAAGAGTTCAGAAAAAACATCGCAGAGCGCACCGTGTATCGATAAAAGTCGTCAGACGGCGTTTTTATCGAGCGTCTGTCTGAATTTGGAGGGAGATATTCCCTCCGTTTTTTTGTACATCTTCACGAAATACGATTGATCGCAAAATCCCACGAAATAGGATATCTCGGCGATGGTCATATCCGTTTCCATAAGTAATTTTTTCGACTGCATCACGCGGTAATTGTCTATATACTCGCACGGAGTTTTGCGCACGTATTTTTTAAATTCGGCGTAAAATGTGTTTTTCGACATCAAAGATACCGCCAAAAGGTCGGAAATAAGTATCTTTTTATTGTAATTTTTGTGAATGTAATCGAGCGATAAAAATATCTGTTCGTAATTGTAATCGCGGTGCTTTACTTTAAGATCGTCGAGCTTTTCTATCCTTTCGGAGAGTTTGCGGTGGTAAATTTCGCACAGCGCGGCGATAAGGCTCAACGCCAGCCCGTAAGAGCTCAAATATACCGCCACGTTTTTTTCCTTGTTGAGTTCGCCGAGCATTTCGAAAAGACTTTTTACCTTTTCGTATTCTTCGCCGAAAACGTGAAAATACGGCAAAGTATCGTTGTTTTTTCGCACCATCGGCTCGATGCCGAAAAGTAAGAGAAAGCCTTCCAATAAGATAAGGTCGCCGTAATATTTGTTGAAATAATTCTTGTTTATGCAAAGGTGATACACCCCGAGGTCCTCCGTTTCGACGTAGCCGTGCTTTTCGTAAGGGCGAATGACGAAAACGTCGCCTTGAGAAACGGGCGTTTTGCCGTTTTCGGTGTAATGATAGCCTTTGCCGCTTATGATGAAATTGACTTCGAAATAGCTGTGCGCGTGCATATCTATCGAGTAATGGCGGTGCAAAAACGTGGCGGTAAGGCGCATGGGATCGTTGTCGCCGTGAGTGGTCTCGTTGAAATTCCACAACGTCTTTTCGGAATCGTTCAATTTTTCGGGATATAGAGTCTTATTCATAATGATCTTTATTTTTGCCCGCGCATTTTCAGGGCGGGCGTTTTATAGAGGCGATAATTGTGATAATATTTTTACCGAGTGATAAAAAACTCGCAAAAACTTTTCGTTTTTTACATTATAACACATATATAGGGCGAGATAAAGCGTTTTTCAAAATTTGAGACGATTTTACATATTAAAATGAAAATAATTCTATTTTCGGGCAATTTTTTGGTTTAAAATATAGATGATAACACGATTTTTCGGAGGTCGACAATGAAAAAAACGTTTGTGACGATAATAGTCGCGGTTTTCGCGGCGGCGGCTCTTTTTACGGGCGGCTGTTTTTCGGCGAAAAATGTTTCGGCTGAAAATGCCGATGCCGAGATCTTGCCGTCCCGCGTCGAAGTCGCCGAAACTCTTTCGTGGGTGGGTTCTCCATCGTGCGGTTGGAGTCTTGACGGCAGCAACGTTCCCAAAAAGAATACGGACGTAGCTACGGGCGGCGCGATAGTCGTCAACGGTAAGACGTATTCGACGAACTGCATCGGCACACACCTTCCCGCCGCCGACGTTTCGCAGGATATCGTCTATGATATCTCTTCTTACACAGACAGCTACGATATGTTCGAGGTGTACGTCGCGCAGCCCGACGGCACGAGCGCCAACAGGCCCGTGTTTTCGGTGCTGGTCGACGGAGTGGTGAAAGATATCGTTTCCTGGAGCAAAGCTCTCGTTAAAGAGCCGGCGGTCTTAAGAGTGGGCATTTCAGACGCGACGACGATAACGTTAAGGCTCAATTGGTTCAGCTCGCAACTCGGGTTTTCTTACGGGCAGTGCGTGTGGCTCGAACCGACGTTATATAAAACGGAGGGCGAAGCCGTGTACGCTTCCGATCTTCCGTTTTCTTCCACGGAAACGGGCTGGGATTTCGGCTACGGCGCAAAAGTCATGCGCGATATGCGCGCGGACGGCACGGCCATATCCTATTGGAACGGCGCCGTCGCGTTCGGAAAGTGTCTGAGCGCGCAGATGCTCGATAAACCTTACGAACTGTATGCGGCAAATAAAAACGACGCTTCCGATTACGTTTCCGTAACTTTCGATATCGAAAACAAAAACTTCTCGTTTTTCAACTGCGCCGTATATATCGCAGTCGGCTACGGCGCGCACGTCGACGTGTGGATAGACGGCGAAGAAACGTTTACTTCGGGCAGGATAAAATCCATAGCTACGTATAACTTCGAGGGATCATGGGACGCCTGGGCGGGGCAGCCCGTCAACGTCGCCATACCCGGCGGCGCTAAGACTTTCGAGATCCGCATCATAGCCGACACGTATTTCAACGACGGGATAGTCGAACTTTGCGACGCCGCTTTTTACGTCGAAACGGATATGCTCTACACCCGCTACGCCGAGGAAACTCGTGCCGAGGTCTTTCCGCACGCTCTTGCCCGCGGCGATATGTGGAACGGAAGAAAAACCCGCCTATATGACGATAAAACCGATATTTCGGTCGATAAGAGCCTGTATTCGCTCGTCGGCACGGAATACCTTTTCTCAATAGAAAACTGTAGCTATACGTCCTTCCGCTCGCGCGTCGGGCTTATGGCGGGCAACACCGTCGGCAAGGTGACTTTTAACGCCGACGTTATATATTCCGACGGCAGAACGGTCACGTATTCTTCGGAAGAGATATCTTCCCGCAATTCCGCGCAGGACTTTTTCTTCGTGTACGATAACGAGGACGCCGTCAAGCTGAAACTGTATCTTACGGGCAGCCCTTACGACTCCGACGCGATATGGGCTATGCCCAAGCTCGGCAACGAACTCGGCGTGACTTTTGTCGCAGAGGGCGCGAAAACGTTCACGGTCTTTACCGGAGAGGGCGGCAAGGTGAGCGCCCCCGCCGCGCCCGAAAGAACGGGCTATGAGTTTATCTGCTGGACGGATATCGGCGGCGAACAATTCGATTTCGATACGAGTATAACCGCGCCCGTCACGCTGTACGCCAAGTGGGAAAAGGCAAGTATTACGGTGACGGTCGTCGTAACGAAGGACGGCAGCGAAACGAGCGACGTTTCATACGATCCGATAAATCATTATTACGACGAAAACACTTTACTTCCCGAAGGAAAGCCCGTTTTAGGTTACGATTTTGCCGGTTGGTATCTTAATGGCGAGCGCGTCCGTCATATAGGCGGCTACACGCTCACGGGTAGCGCCGTCATCGAGGCGGCTTATAAGAAAAAGGTGTGCAAGGTGACGTTCGTCGACGGCGTGTACGAAAGGATAGTCGAAGTCTATTACGGCGATACCGTAGATATCCCCGAAGAGCCGAAAAAAGAGGGATATGAATTTGTTTGTTGGAAAAATTCGGGTGCGGTCGGCAATACGTACGATTTCGATTCGGCGGTCACTTCCGACGTACGCCTTTACGCTGATTACCGTAAGACGGGTGAAAGCGGCGAAGATATTTCGGCGCCCGTATCCTCGTCGGTAACTGCTTCCGTGACCGAAAAGCAACCGGAAAGCGGTTGTTCGGGCGGAGTAAGTTTACCGCTTGCGGCGGCGCTTTTAACTTCCGTTGCCGCCGTCGTCACCGTTGGGAGAAGAAAAAATGAAGAATAAGATTTTGATTTTAATACTGTGTTCTGCCCTCGTTGTTTTAACTTGCGCTTGTCAGGAAACGAACGAAGGACAAAACGGCGTTTCAAACCCTGCGAGCGTATCCGATAGTTCTTCCGCCGTGAGCGGACAGAGTTCGGGTGCGGAAAGCGGGCAAAGCTCGGATGGAGAAAATTCTCATACCGCTGCGGAAATGGCTGTTAAAAGCGTTTCTTACGACGTGTCGGTCGGCGGCGATCTCGAGATACCGTACGCTATGAACGACTCGGTGCTGTTCGGGCTGGAAATAGACGGGAAGATCGTCGACAGGGGCGCTTACGATTACCTTGCCGCCGAAAACCTTATTTTCGTCAAAGAATCTTACGCGCTTTCGCTCGCCGAAGCCGAACACTCGGCGGGGATAGTCACCGACGACGGCACTTTGAAATTCGTTTTAAAGATAAAAAACACCGTTGAGTCTTCGTTCGACGACAACGTTTGCCGCAACTATTTCTACGGCGGCGGAGATATGTCGTTTTCGTGCTCGGGCGGCGGCGGGATAAAGAGCGTTTACGCCGATGGGCAAGCCGTTGCCGAAAAGTATTATGCTTTTTCAGGCGATACCCTCGTTATCAAAGAGGAGTTTTTGGAAAAACTGTATAAGCGCGCGAATATTTCCGTGACGATGAACAATAACAGGATATACAACGTCAGGCTGTATTCCGACTGCATTTACGCGACCGATTACGACGTAGTGACCGTCTATGACGACACCGAGTCGGAATGGGGACTGAACGCCGTCTGTCAGGATACCAAAATGATGCGCATAGTCGACGACGGTATCGACGGCAGGAGCATAGAATATGCCCCGTCGAAGGCTTCGCACACCATGGGCGAATGGGCGCACGCGTTTTTCACCATTAAAGACGGAACGTATTTCGGAAGTTCCATTTTATGGCAGTCGGTCGATTTCGATAACGGCGGCTCGCGCGATTACCGCATTTGTTTCGACTATAAATTCGTCGGTGCGACCGATACTGACAAATATACGCTATATATTCTGACCGACGGTTCGGAAGGTTTCTTCGTTACGCCTACCCGCGCGGGCATCAATATCCCGCTCGATTCGTCTTCCGAAACGGTAAAGCGCTTCGATGTCACCTTGAACGGAAGCCTTATCAAAGGTATGTATATTTACGCCGACAAGTATTCCGATACGAGCAGACTTATGATCGACAACTTTTCCATCAGGGAAAACAGGACTGAGTATCAGAAAGCCGCGCTTTATTCGAGCGTTTACGATATCGATTCGCAGGCGGAGCTTAAAATAGACGGTCGGATAAGCCCCGATCTTACGGTGGATAAAATGCTCGTTTCTTCCGCGGGCGGCGGCTACTATCACGAGGTATCTTCCTCTAATTACAGCGTTACTTCGGACGGCATACTGCTTAAAGAAAAACTCGTTTCTTCGCTGTTCGGAAATTCGCATTTCATAGCTATATTGTCGGACGGACAAAACCTTATCTTCACCGTAAAGAGCAAGACTTTGTTTTACTCCGATTACGACGAAAGCTACGTCTTCGACGGAACTTATTCGCAATTCGGCGCCAACGCGTTTACCAACGATTCGGATATCCTGTCGATAACGGCGAACGGCGTCGACGGCGGCAGTCTTTTGTACGAGCCGGGTAAGTCGTCGTACCTTATGGGCAGTTGGGCTAACCGCGTTATGACGCTCAAAAACCCTTATAGATACGATTTCACCTGGTTTTCGATAGCCGTAGACGAAAGCAAAACGTATAATATCTCGTTCGACTATACGTTAAACGACGCCGACGACAATACTTTCTACGCCGCGGTCGTTAACAAAGAAGGGCCTGTTTACGTCGATCCGTCGGCGTCGGGAACGGTGTATTATCTGACGGGCGGCGGCAAAAAGACCTTCTCCGTCACGGTGAAAGGCGACGAGCTTTGGGGATTTTTGATCGGCGCTCGCGACGGGTATCGCGGCGGTGCGACGATGCTTATAGATAACGTTTCGGTAAGGGAGGTGTAACGTGAAAAGGATCATTACCGCGGCGCTTGCCGCAACGCTCACGATAGCCCTGTTGACTTTTTATAACGCTCGGACGGAAATACCCGCGGGCGCGGACGGCCCGTCGTACGGAGTCGTGCGCTTTGACTTCGACGATTATTCCGATCTGACTGAGCTTAGCCTCTTTTCTTCGTTCGGAAGAGGGTATTCGCTTATGAACGGCAAACTGTACACCGAACGTAGCGGAGAACAAAAAGCCGTCTTCAAGACGGAAACTCTGACCGATTTCGAGATGAGCGCGGAGCTTTTCACCCCGTCTGACGGCGCATACATCGACGGCGGTTTCTACTTTGGGATAAACGGAGATATCGGCAACAACGTGGACGCAATCAACGCCTATCAGATATGCTTTTTGCGCTCGGGCGGTCATAACGTTTTAAACGGCGACTACACCGATTGCACGATAAGGATATATAAATTTTCGTACGTAAACGGCGTTACGAACTACACTTATCTGACTGAAGCTCCCGCCTATGCCGATATGCACCCGACTATGAAATTGAAAATCGAAGATAAGACCGCTTATGTGTATCTCGACGGCAACGAAAACCCCACGATAACTTACGTTCTCGACGATTACGTCGGCGGGCGCGTCGGGTTAAGGACTTTCTATTGCTCGATGGGCTTCGACGATATTGAGATATACGCCGAAAGTCTGCCGACCGATACGGCCTCGCTGTCGGCTCTTTGCGAGAAAGCCGCGGGACTTGACGAAAATTATACTTACGAGTCCGAAAGCGCGCTTTCTTCGGCTTTAATCAAGGCGCAGGAGGCGCTTTCCGCTAAAGATCAAAGAATGATAGACGCTGCCGAAAAGTCGCTTTCAAAGGCGATCGGCGGGCTTATAATAAAACGTTCTTCGATAGAGCTCGACGAGCTTATTTCGCGTGCATCGGCAGTGAACGAAAGCGGATATACCGCCAACACCTACCGTTCGCTTGTGAACGCCGCCAAATTAGCGAAGGCTTGCGACAAAACGGACGAAAACGCCGTGAGTAAAGCTTACGCGCTGTTAAACGAGTGTATCGAAGACTTGACGCCCAAGTTTATCAAAGGGGGATCGGATCAATGAAAAAACGCACTATCGCTTTTATTGCGGCGATCGCCGTTGCGATATGTTCGCAAAACGCGTCGGGCGCCTACGTCAATAGCGTCGAGGCTCTCTCTAACGTCGGCGGGCTTTACGAATATTCACGCTACGTCGAAGATATCTCGCTTCTTCCCGTTTCCTTTAAGATAGGCGAACGCGGATACAAGGGGTTTGGAAAGAATTTCAGGCTGAATAAGCACGTCAATTACGCTCACGACGGTAAGGTGGAAGATACTTTCTATCTGACCGAGATATATTCGGGACTGGACGTTACGGTTTGTCTCGTCGGATATCCCGACTGTAACGCACTCGAATGGACGGTGTATTTTGCTAACAATACCGGCAAAAACAGCCCCGTTTTAAGCGATATCGGCGCTGCGGATATGAGTTTTACGGGTGACGATCCCGTTTTGAAAGGCATTTACGGCGACGTCGGCGGCAATTACGCCTCTTACGAATACAACCTGAAAAAAGAGCCTGTGACCTTCGATTCCGTAAGCGGCAGACCGAGCGACGGAACTTTTCCGTATTATAACCTCGAATACGGCGACGGCGGTACGGTCATGGCTATCGGCTGGCCGGGGACTTGGAAGGCGTCGTTCAACTACGTCGGCGACGGCGTTACCGAGTATTACGCTACGGCAAACGTCGGCTTTTCGTCCTATCTTAAGCCCGGCGAAACGGTAAGGACTGCGCTCGCCGCCTTCGTCAATTACAAAGGTAGGAGCGAAGACGTAGCCACGAACGCATGGCGAAAGTGGTATATAAAATACAATATGCCCACCGAGCGCGACGGCAGCAGGTTAAAACCCATTAAAACGCTTGCTACTTTCAACGATTATTCCACCACAGGCAGCATCGGACACGATATTTCCGTCTATGAAACGACCGAGTCCGTTTTGACGGGGCTTAAAAACGCGTACGACCACGGCGTCGATTTCGACTATTTCTGGATGGACGCGGGGTGGTATGACAACGTGGACGGTTCTTCTATAACTTCGCACGCCAATTGGAGAACGATAGGTACTTGGGAAGTCGATAAAAATTACTTCCCGAACGGGCTTGAAGAGATAGACGACTATCTCGAAATGCACAACGATAAGTATCTTTTATGGTTCGAGCCCGAGTGGAATCTTCTTCACGATAACGCGCTGTTTATGAGAAACACGGGCTTTAAAACGGAGTGGTTTTTGCCGGGCGGCGGTTCGAGCGCCATTCAGCTCGTCAATTTCGCCAATAACGAGTGCTATTCGTGGATGCTCGAAAGACTGTCGAAAGTCATACGGGAAAGCGGCGTCGAATACTTCCGCGACGATTTCAATAACGATCCCGCGCCCGCGTGGCGGTTCGGGGATTTTGCCGAGGGCGACGATAGGTCGGGGATAACCGAAAATCTGTACGTTCAGAATCACCTGCGGTTGTGGAAAGAACTCAAAGAAAGGTTTCCCGATCTTCTCATCGACTCTTGCTCGTCGGGCGGGAGGAGAAACGACCTCGAGACCATGCGCCTTGCCGTGCCGCTCCATCGCACGGATATGGACTACAATTCCCCCAATATGCGTTTATCGATGAGCCGCAACCTCTTTAAATGGCTGCCGTATTTCGGCTCGCCGGCGTTTTTGTCGAATAACCCCGACGTCGTTTCCAAATACCTTATGCGCGCGGCGTACGGCGGGGATATCAAACTTACGTTCGCCTGGTCGAGTATGAGCGAGGCAGCTTACGATACGCTGCTTGATTGCCTTGAAGAATACGATATCGTCAAGCAATACATTTACGGCGACTACTACGCGCTTACCGACGGCGTTTCCGTCGAAGAAAGCGACGCGTGGACGGCGTGGGAGTTCTTCGACGCCGATAACGACAGCGGCATCGTCGAAGTATTCCGTCGCGACGGCAGCACCGAAAGCGAGTGCGTTTTAAAGATCAAAGGCGTTGACGATTGGCACCGCTACGAGCTTTACGACTTCGACGGCGTTCAAGGGAAAACGACCGTTTCAGGCACCGACTTAAAGCGCGGCGTCACGATCCGTCTCGAACGGGAAACGAGCGCTTTGCTCATGATAAGACCTGTATAAGCTTTTATATCGATTATTATTTTACCGATATTTTTTCGACCGACTTTATCAAAAGCCACCGCCGTTTGTTCTACGCTGTCGCGTGATGATATCGGAAACATTACGGTTTGGATACAAAAACGACCTGAATTGATTAAACCCGATTCAGGTCGTTTTACTTATTAATTGGCAATAAGGCGGTACGATATACACGGCAAAAAATATCTTTCGTTTTATGCCGTTTTTGATAGTCGAAATCATCAAATATCTTTCGTTTTGACACGCATTTTTCGTATTTCAAAACAACTTTTATATCGATTTTATACCGATTTGAAAAATATTATCAATCCTTCAATGTGGTATTCGGAACAAAAATGCGGATAACGGTGCCGCCGTTTTCTCGCAGAGAGATATTAAGCGTTGCACCGACAGCGGAAAGACGTTCGCGGATATTGTCGAGCGCGACGTGAGGTTCGCCGTTGTCATCGGTTGAAATACCGGGGCCGTTATCTTCAACGGCGATTACGATGCCCGAATCCGATTCTTCGGTCTTGACAAAAATGTGAAGGGGTTCGTCGGAATCGGGATCGAGTCCGTATTTGACGGCGTTTTCCACAAGCGGTTGCAAAGAAAGGGGCGGCACGCGGAATAAGGTATGAGGCGTGTCAAATTCGACGATGAGGTTATCCGCGCACTGCGCCTGCACCACGGAAAGGTAGGCGCGGGTATGTTTCAATTCCTCGGCAAAAGGAATGGTATCTTTATTAACGATGGCGCTGAAGTTTTTTCTTAAATAGGTCGTGAAATCGAGCGTGACCTGTTGAGCCTTTTCGGGGTCCTGCTTGCAAAGATAATAAATGCTCATCATCGTGTTGTAGATAAAGTGCGGGCGCATCTGCAAAACGGCGATCCTGGCTTGCTGGTTGGCGATCTCGCGCTGTTGGCGTAAATACCGATCGACCTGATCGGACAAAATGATGGCGTACATCGAAACGGCGCTTATGGAAACTGCGATGACGATGAGCAGAAAAACGTTGATAAACGCCTGAAGCACCATAGAGACGAGAAGGGGCAGAAGGTAAATGAGGAAGGCGACAAAATTCTTTTTATTCAGTTTTCGCCGTCTTAACAGAACGCCGACGAGATTGACGACTACGAGCGCGACCATAGGAAGTATCAGCAGGGGGTAAAAATTTCCGCGAACGAACCGGTTATCGGGCGTGAAGTAGTAGATGATTTTGGTAAACTGCGTGATAACAAGCAGAATAAACAGCGTCGCGCACAAAGCGATAGCTGTAATAAAAAGCGGGCTTTTACGCTTTGATTCGCCGCAACAATCGAGAACGTAAGCCGTAAACAAGGGCATTAAAAGCGACGGTAAAAAGGTCTCGAAAAAGGCGATGACGGTGCCTGTCCACGCAAGGTCAGGATCGGTATAGACGAAAAGGTCGATAACGTAAAAGGCGACGCTTAACGTCAGTATAAAAAAGGAAGATATAAAAAAGAATTTGCTTTTTTTATTCAGGCCCGGCATAAACGCCGCGGTCGCGATCCCGAACAGGTCGGAAAGCAGCAGCGCCCCGCCCGCAAAAAAATAAAGATAGATAAGAACTTCGTCCGTCATGCGTCATATCCCCCGAAAACAAACGGATGGCGCAATTTTTTAAGTTGTGATTTAACGCCTTCTTCCGTTATAGGCTTGAGCATAAATCCGCTGGCTTCGGTCTTCCAAGCGTCGATGGAATACTCGCCGAAGGCGGTCAGGAATACGATATTCGTATGCGGATTTATGTCAACGAGAGTCTTGCAAAGATCCAGCCCGTTCGAATACGCGCCCAGTTCGATATCCAAAAAGGCGAGGGAAACGCGGTTTGCTTTGGCGTATTCGACCGCTTGAGAGGGCTTTGTAAAGCCGACGACGGTCGCCTTCGGAATAGCCTTTTCGATAATGGGAAGTCCGCCCGTTAAGATTATTTTGCTGTCGTCGACGATGATGACGACGGGGCTTTCCAAATCGCCTTTTGAGGCGTCGAAAAGTTCGGTTGCTTCAACGCCGAGAACTTCGGCGATCTTTGCGATCATCAAAGAGTCTGGCAAGCGCCTGTCCGCTTCCCAATTCGCAACGCTTGAACGATTGACGAAAAGAGCGTCCGCAAGTTGCTGTTGCGACATACCGTTTTGCCTTCTTGCTGCCAAAAGCGCCTCACCGAAAGAACGTTTCACACGTTTCACCTCATTCTTCAAGATAGTTTCATTATACATTAAACGAAACGCAAATTCAAGGGGAAAGCCGCAAAAAACAGGCTGACGTTTCATTCTGAAACCCCCTCCGGTAAAATATAGGCCTGTGCTTTACGCTTCGTAGTCTTTTATATTATAATATATCGGTACAAGAACGCTATGGCGCAAGCAAATGCGACGTGGCGGGAAAGTAAAAAAATCTTTAAAAGAAATTAATAACAAAAACCACCAAAACACGCATTATTGCGATAATGATCGCTATTTATGCTTATCGCGGCGATAGGCTCGTTTATAACGATGAGCCGCACGACCGAGTTAATGCGCGTATGTACGCAAAACCGAAATTTTGACAAAACGCACGCTTTTGTGTTTTGAATAAACGATAAAAGATATTTTTTATAGGAGAATAATAATGATCATTATCGAAAACATCAAAAACTGGTTCAAGAACTTCAAGTTCACCTTCGGATTTCTCGTGAAGTGTATCCTCGTGCTTGCGACGCTGGCGCTTTACTTTTTGCTGATATTCGGCAAAAACTTCTTTGATCCGATGAACGACTTCTGGCGCAGTATCAATATTTTCGGCACAGCCGGCGAATACAACGTAATTTTAAGACTCATAAGTTACGCGTTTTTCTTGCTCGGCGGCAGCTCGATAATCGGCTTTTTATTGAAGCAGTTATCCGCACCCATGAAAAAGGGCAGAGCAATAATCTTTATGCTCGCAAGCCTTATCAAATATGCTGCTGTCATAGTGCTTTTCTTCTTCATTTTACAGGCTCTCGGCGTTGACACTACCACCATTCTCGCCGGTATAGGTATCGTCGGCCTCGTCGTCGGTCTCGGCGCGCAGCCGCTTATCTCCGACATAATCGCAGGTATCTTCATCGTCTTCGAGGGCGTTTTCGACGTGGGCGACATAATAGTTGCAAGCGGTTTCCGCGGCACCGTTATGGATATAGGTATCCGCACCACCAAGATAGTGGACGCTGGCGGCAACATCAAAGTTATGAACAACGCCGATCTTCGCGCTATCGTCAATATGACCAATCAACTCTCTCTCGCCGTCTGCGATATCGGTATCGAATACGGTGAATCGCTTGAAAGGGTAGAAGCCGTTCTCTCCGCTAATCTCGAAGCCATCAAAAAGGCTATTCCCGATATCAAAGAAGGCCCATTTTACAAAGGCGTTGCCGAACTTGCCGACTCCGCGGTCGTTATAAGATTCGTCGCCAAGTGCGAGGAAGGCACCAAATATCAGGTCGAGAGAGATATGAACCGTCAGTTCAAACTGCTCTTTGACAATAACAACATCGGTATACCTTTCCCGCAGGTGGTCGTCAACGAGCCTTCGACGTTTGAAGACGCGACCAGGCATGAACAGCGCGCGGCGCAGCAGTTCGTCGCGGAACAGAAAGAATTAAGCAAAGGTATTGCCGAAACGGACATCATCGGTGAGAAATAATATATTGTCACTTTGCGTTTTTTAGTGGCAGGACAATAATATGAAAGACGAATTAAACAATTATAATATAGTTAACGCGGACGGCGTATCGAAAGAGCATTCGGGCGACGAAAAGATATCTTTCGACAACGACGATCCCGGTTTCATACGGGAGGACGCGTTATCAGGTCAAAGCGAGGTCTATCGCGCGCCGGAAACTTTCGACGAGCGGCGCGAAGACAAAATCGCAAAGCGCGACCGTAAAGAAAAACGCGAAGAAAAAAGAACTTCTTCGTCGTCATCGTCCTCTTCGTCTTCATCCGATATCGGTGGCAACGAAAGCGGTTCGGCGGCGTCGGACGTATCTTCGTCGGTATCGTCTTCGGCAACGGCAGGCACGACGTCGGTCGCTTCGGCTCTTGGCGGAACGATGGGCGCTTTGGCAAGCGTTGTGGCGACTACGGTGGTCGCCGCTTTGGTTATCGCGATCGCTTTCGTCAGCACGATGACGATAAACGCGAAGCTTGCTATATCCGAAATGACGAGTTTTGTGTTTCAGGTCGAGATAACCAACGCTGAGGATGAAGACTTCCTTAAACCCATCACGGCTACGCTCGACGGCGATGGGTATCATTCCGAACAGGAAGTACATAAAGACACCGTGTATATGACCTTCGACGGTCTTGAATCGGGTAAAGAATACCTTCTGAAGATATACAACGAAGAAAAAACCTTCTTCAAAAAATCATATGTAACGGCGACCGAATACGTCGAAAAAGGCTCGATGGACGTCGTTATCGACAATGGCGAAGCGATCGTTACGGTCGAAAACGTTCTTTTAAGCGCCGGCGAATATTATACGATAACCGTTAAAGACGCCGACGGAAACGTGGTTTTCATAAAAGACAGCGTTGAGCAAAACGCTCAGTTCCGCTTCTCGCTTGAAAAGCCGACTGCCCTTTACTATTCGATAAGCGTAAACGGTGCTGTGTATGCTGTGGCGGAAACCGCGATCGAACCCGTTTACGATCTTGAAAACGGCGTTTGGCATTGGAATACGGAAAACGACAGCGCTTATATCTCGTTTGTCGACAAGAACGGCGGTGCCCCGCTCGTTTTTGACGCGACGATAAGAAGCGAAGTTATCATCGAAGCTTCCTGCGAGTCGGACGGCAGCCGTATGGTGACCGCGACCGTTTCGTACGAAGGCAAAGATTATAGCGATCGGAAGACCGTAGTTTTGACTTCGCCCGGTCACGCTTACGGCGACCTTATCGCCGAAGTTCCCGCGGGCTGCGAAACGACCGGCACGGCGGTGCATTATCACTGCGAAGAGTGCGACAAGTATTTCGACGCGGATAAGAACGAAGTGACCGAAGAAGCGCTCGTCATAGCGGCTAAAGGTCACGCTTACGGCGACCTTATAGCGGAAGTTCCCGCGGGATGCGAAACGGAAGGCTTTGCGGCGCATTACCGCTGCGAAGCGTGCAACAAGTATTTCAACGCAGATAAGAACGAAGCGACCGAAGAAGCGCTCGTCATAGCGGCTAAAGGTCATACTTACGGCGAACTGATAGAGGAAGTTCCCGCAGGCTGCGAAACGACCGGCACGGCGGCGCATTATCACTGTGAAGAATGCAACAAGTATTTCGACGCGGATAAGAACGAAGCGACCGAAGAAGCGCTCGTCATAGCGGCTAAAGGTCATACTTACGGCGACCTTATAGCGGAAGTTCCCGCAGGGTGCGAAACGACCGGCACGGCGGCGCATTATCACTGCGAAGAGTGCGACAAGTATTTCGACGCGGATAAGAACGAAGCGACCGAAGAAGCGCTCGTCATAGCGGCTAAAGGTCACGCTTACGGCGAATGGATGGTCGAAGTCCCCGCTACGTCAAGTAGCGACGGTATGGCCGGTCACTATTATTGCTCGGTCTGCCATAAATACTTCGACGCCGACAAGAACGAAGTCGACGGCGACTCTCTCGTTATTCCGGCGTACGACGTTTCTTACGATTACGATGATCCCGTTTGGTCTTGGGGCAGAGATGAGGCGACGGGCGCTCTCGACGGCACAGCGACGGTTACTTTCATCGAAACGCACGGCGAAGATCCGCTCGTCATAACGGCTTTTGTTGTTAAAAACGAAAGAACTCCCGCGACCTGCGAAAGTCCGGCGGTCAAATATTACCTTGCCGACACTTCCGAATATCCGGAGATATCTTATATGTCGGAGACGAGCGAAGACTTTGAAGAAGGCGACCCGCTCGGTCACGCTTACGGCGACCTTATAGCGGAAGTTCCCGCGGGGTGCGAAACGACCGGCACGGCGGCGCATTACGAATGCTCCGTTTGCCATAAGGTTTTTGACGAAAACAAAGTCGAAACCACGCCGGAAGCGCTTGCCGTTTCCGCGCTCGGTCACGCTTACGGCGACCTTATAGCGGAAGTTTCCGCGGGGTGCGAAACGACCGGCACGGCGGCGCATTACGAATGCTCGGTCTGCCATAAGGTCTTTGACGAAAACAAAGTCGAAACCACGCCGGAAGCGCTTGCCGTTTCCGCGCTCGGTCATACTTACGGCGACCTTATAGCGGAAGTTTCCGCGGGTTGCGAAAACGATGGCGTAGCGGCGCATTATCACTGCGAAGAGTGCGACAAGTATTTCGACGCCGACAAGAACGAAACGACGCTCGGGGCTTTGACGATCCCCGCGACCGGAGTTGCGGGCGAGCCTGTCAAATTGATCAAGGATGACGTTTCCGCCGATATCGTCGGTAAGAAAGTATATATTATGCTCGGTTTGCCATAAGCTGTTTGACGAGGAGAAGCACGAGACTACCGAGGAAAACCTGCGTATAAAGATAACGTTGAGTATTGTTTCGTCATTCATTGACAGAAGCGTTGTTTTCCAAACGCAAGCCG
>JAFZXN010000005.1 GCA_017616695.1 Clostridia bacterium
CTGCGGTCTGCGGTCTGCGCGCTTATTTTTCCTTATAATACAGCCTGCAATGGCAATAGCCCTCGAAATCGGGATCTTTTATCTGGTTTTTAAACTCTTCGCACATACATTTGTATTCGGGAAGTTTCCCCACTCTGCACGGGCAATAACCGTCCTTTGCGGCAAGGCCTGCTTTTACGGTCTCGACAATATTTTTATCTTCGTTCAGGCGAATCTTCATAATAACCCAATCGATCCTTTTAAGGCTCATCGGCCATATCGGGGGCAAAACCCCTTATATTATTAATATTTTACCAAAATCAAGCATTTTAGTCAAATAATTGGCAAGCAAAAAATTTATTTTTATTTTATTTTTCAATGTGAAAAACGTATGAAAAATCGTTTGACAATTTACCTCGATTACTCTATACTTGACTAAATTTATTTTTTTAAGGAAAGGCTCGCGCGCCGAAAATATATCGTCGGCCGTTTGCCGCCGCAAGGCATTTTTAACGCGCGGCAAAAGTCTTTTTCGGGAGTATAATATGGTAGATCTCAAAGAATTGTTCGGCAGTAAGATGTTCGGCAGACGGGAGATGAAAAAACGTCTTCCTCCCGAAGTGTACGAAGATCTTATGCTGACCGTCGAAAACGGCGAACCGCTCAAGTCCGCGACAGCGAACGCCATAGCCGAAGAAATGAAAAATTGGGCTATTTCCCTCGGAGCAACGCACTATACTCACTGGTTCCAGCCGATGACGGGCATAACCGCCGAAAAGCACGAAAGCTTTATCGAACCCGACAAAGACGGCGGGATAATCCTTTCTTTCAGCGGCAAAAATCTTATTAAAGGCGAGCCCGACGCGTCGAGTTTCCCTTCGGGCGGACTTCGCGCCACGTTTGAGGCGCGCGGCTACACCGCGTGGGATCCGACCTCGTTCGCCTTCGTAAAAGACGACACGCTCTATATCCCCACCTGCTTTTTCTCTTACGACGGTTCCCTCCTCGACAAAAAGACTCCGCTGCTTAAATCCTGCGAGGCGCTCAACACGCAGGCTATGCGTATTTTAAAGCTCTTCGGCAACGAAGACGTCAAAAAGACGGTCGTAAACGTCGGTAGCGAGCAGGAATATTTCCTTGTCGATAAGGACGTCGCCGCCAAGCGCCCCGACCTTATGCTTTGCGGAAGAACGCTAATAGGCGCCAAGCCCCCAAAAGGTCAGGAGATGGACGACCACTACTACGCCGCCATCAACCACCGCGTTTCCGAATATATGAAAGACCTTGACCGTCAGCTTTGGGAATACGGCGTGTACGCCAAGACCAAACACAACGAAGTCGCGCCCGGTCAGCACGAGCTTGCGCCCGTCTATACCGAAGTCAACCTCGCCACCGACCAGAATCAGCTGACGATGGAAGTAATGAAATCGGTCGCGGCGACGCACGGCATGGTGTGTCTGCTTCACGAAAAGCCGTTTAAAGCCGTCAACGGCAGCGGCAAGCACAACAACTGGTCTATCGCCACCGATACGGGCGTCAACCTTTTGGACCCCGGCAAGACTCCGCACGAAAACTTGCAGTTTTTGACCTTCTTGGTCGCGACGATCTCCGCCGTGGACGAATATCAGGACCTTTTGAGAGCTTCCGTTTCCGGCGCTGGCAACGACCACAGGTTAGGCGCTAACGAGGCCCCGCCCGCGATAATCTCCATATTCCTCGGCGACCAGCTGACTTCGCTGCTCGAGGCCATAGAAAACGATATGGAATTTCACGCCGAAGGCAAAAAGGTCATGGAACTCGGCGTGCATACGCTGCCCAAATTCAAACGCGACACCACCGACCGCAACAGGACTTCGCCGTTTGCCTTTACGGGCAATAAGTTCGAGTTCAGAATGGTCGGCTCTTCCGCCTCGATAGCAAGCCCCAACATAGTTTTGAACACCGCCCTTGCGGACGTTCTAAAAAACTTTGCCGACGAACTCGAAACGGCGCCCGATTTTAAGGCGGCGCTACTAAAAATACTCGTTCGCAACATCAAAGAGCATAAGCGTATAATCTTCAACGGAAACAACTATTCCGAGGAATGGAAGTCGGAGGCCAAAGCGCGCGGGCTGTGCGACCTTAAGACCACCGTCGACGCCGTTCCCGCGTACGTCGCGCCCAAGAACGTGGCCCTTTTCACGCGGCACGGCGTATTCAACAAGACCGAACTCGTTTCGCGTTGCGACATACTCCTCGAAAACTACTATAAGACGCTCAATATCGAATGCATGACGTTAAAGAGTATGCTTTCAAATCACATTATACCCACCTGTTTCCGTCTTGAAAAAGAACTTTGCGGGCTCGTACTTAACAAAAAACAGCTCGACCACAGCGCGAAAAGGGAAAAATGGTATCTCGATACCGTCTCCTCCGCGACGGGCAAACTGCTCGATTCGGTGTTCGACCTCGACAGAATGCTCGAAGAGGCCGCGCCGCTTCTAACGTACGAGAAAGCCAAATACTACCGAAACAATATATTCGCCAAAATGGAAGAGATACGCGAAGTTTCCGACAAACTCGAAACGCTCTTCCCGAAAGACGAATGGCCCTTCCCGACGTATACGGACTTACTCTACAGCGTGAGGTGACGACGTTTTCCCGCTTTGGCGGAAAAACTAATGCACAATTCGCAATTTGCCGGCAATGTCGTAAGTTTTCTTAACGCGCTCAAGCCTTCGCGCTAAAAACTTTCGACAAATTATACAATAATGTTCGGCGGTTTGCGGTCTGCGATCAGCGAATCGCAAATTATTTTCGAGGTATTTTTATGCGATCTATCGACAAAAAACGAGTGGATTGGGAAAAGACGGGCATCAACCTGCAACTTCTTCGCAACGACAACGTAAACTTGCGCCGATACGTCTGTTTCAAACTGCGCTACGAACGCGGAGAATGTAACGACGATTGCGACAAGTGCCTCTATAAAATGGACCGAAGCATTTCCCGCGCGGAACTTGCCGAAGTTTTCAACGTTTCCGAAAGCGTGGTCTATAATTGGGAAAAGGGCAAGACGCCCGTTTCGATAGAAGACCTCCTGTTTTATTCGGAGATAGCCAAAGTTCCCGTCGAAAGCATATTATATCTTGAATAACGACGTACTGTATAAATAAAATAATCGATATAACGACTTACGCCGCCGTTCGGGGTTTCCCGAACGGCGGCGCCTTTTAACTCCCGACCGATTTTTTACCCCACTTTTAAATCGCATACGAAAACAAAAAAACGCCCCGCCTTTATTCCGCGTGCATAAAATTTCGTAAATTTTACGACTTTTTAATATAAAAAATCGAAAAATAGTAAAGCGGTAATTGATTTTTTATTGATTTCGTTTTTTCTTTATATTAAAATATAACCGTAAACGACGAAAGACCGCATATACAGCTGTCAAATACAAGTCATGGAGGATAATATGTTAGGATTTATCGTTGCAATCATTTTCATCATCGGCGGCATAGTGACGTTTATCGTTATGAGTAAAAGCCGTTCGCTCACCAAAGGCGGCAAATCGGTAAAAAGATTTGCGTTTATACCCGCCCTTGCCGGTTCGGCACTCGGCGTGATGCTTATAGTTTCAAGCGTCGTGGCGACCGTTCCCACGGGGCATACGGGCGTCGTAACGGTGTTCGGCAAGGTCGAAGACAACGTGCTCGACGCGGGTTTCCACGTCAAAGCGCCGTGGGAAGAAGTCGTCAATATGGACAACAGAGTACAAAAAGCCACCGTCAATCTTGCGTGCTTTTCTTCGGACATTCAGGAAGTCGAAGTCAAGTACACGCTCAACTATCAGATAAAAAAGAGCAACGCGCAGGAGATATATAAAACGGTCGGCGTGGACTATTACGACACCGTGATCACCCCGAGCGTTGCCGAAAGCGTTAAGACGATAACCGCCCACTACACGGCGGAAAGCCTTATCGGCAACCGCGACGAGCTTGCCGAAAACATCGAGATACTTCTCGGTCAGCAGCTCGACCGCTATAACATCGAAGTCGTTTCCACCGCCATAGAGGATATGGACTTTACCAACGAGTTCACCAACGCCGTCGAGGCAAAGCAGGTCGCCGTTCAGAACAAACTGAAAGCGCAGACCGAACAGGAACAAAAGACTATGGAGGCCGAACAGGCTGCCAACCGTGCCAAGATAGAGGCTAACGCCAGCGCGGAGATAGCGCGTATTCAGGCGGAAGCCGATAAACAAGTCGCCGAAATCGGCGCGGACAGCGCGGAATATCAGGGAAGAAAAGAGGCGGCTATCGCTATGCAAAGACTCGCTTCCATAAACGGCTGGTCGGTCGTTACGGGCGAGGACGGCATAAACAGACTCGTCAAGTCCGACGGCACCGACGTTTCTTCGGAAGAGCTTAAACGCGGCACCGAAAAACTTATCGAATACTACTATATCGAACAGTGGAACGGCGTTCTCCCCGAGACCTACGTCGGCGAAAAGGACGTTTCGACGATAATCCTCGGCACGGGTGGTAACGGCGACGATAACGGCGGCAACGCGGGCAATCCGTGAGCGGTCTGATATCGCAAAAAAAAATCAAAAACGGCAAATAATCGGCCTATAGGCGAACTTTACCGCTTATAGCACAGCAAAACGGGGCTGAAAGCAGTTGAAATCAACTGTCTTTCGGCCCCGTTTTTAAACTCCGTTTCGTTCAATATCCGCGCCCGGTAAGTTCACCTTCGAGGTTGAGAGCGTCAAACCCGTTTTTGCGTATGGCTTCGTATAAGACTATCGCCACGGAATTGGAAAGATTGAGCGACCGCGTTTCGCCAATCATTGGAATACGCAGCGTTTTGTCGTAATACTTTTCGAGAAGTAATTCGTTCAGCCCTCTCGTTTCCTTGCCGAAAACGAGGAAATCGCCGTCTTTGAAGTCGGCGTCCGAATAGACTCTTTTTCCTTTGGTCGACAGAAAATAAAAATTGGTACCGTCAAAGAACTTGTCCATCACCTCTTCGATGCTGTCGTAATAATAAACGTTGACGAATTGCCAGTAGTCAAGCCCCGCGCGTTTCAGCATTTTGTCCGAAGTATCGAAACCGAGCGGACGCACGAGATGAAGATCGGATCCCGTCGCGGCGCAAGTCCTTGCGATATTGCCCGTGTTTTGCGGGATCTCAGGTTCCACGAGCACGATATTGAATTTCATATCAGTATAAGCCCCTTTGCTTTATATTCACTTCTTTGTAAACGTTGGTTATCAAAAACGAACTGTCCTTTTCGGTCGCGGAAGTGGAAAGTATCAGCTTACCGTTTGCGGCGATACAGCTTTTATCACTGTTGACGGAAACTATCGCCGTGCCGTAAAGATACGACAGCGAAGATATGAGATTTTCCGTCGAAAAATCATAAAAGTCCGCCGATAGATTGATTATCACGTCGTTTTCGGTTGCGGTTAGAGCTGACAAACAGGCGTTGTCGCACACGTCTTTTCCGACGGCAACGCCCATTTTGAGCGCGCCGACCTTCACTGATTTATAGCCGTAAGACGGCGCGAACCCCGACTTTCCGCCGCGCGTTTCGTCGGCTATTTTAACGAGCCTTCCGTTTAAAAACACGGCCACGCTTTTAAGCTTACGATCGTATCTGTCGGCGGTGAATCCGATAAAAACGGCGCCCGCCGCTAACTTCGTCAGCTTTCCGAGCGTCAACAGCTTTTCGCTTTTGCCACTCAACTCGTCCTTGACGGATATTTCCGAATAGTCTTTGGAAAGTATAACGAGCGCGTCTGCCGACGAATGGCGTGAAACGAGCTCTTTGGTCAGTCTGTCTGTTTTTATTATGGAAACGGCTGCTGTTTTGGGCATATCTCTATACTATATGCAACCGTAGCCGCAATTTGCCAATTATTCGTTCAGCGAAAACGCCTCGTCGATAACGTCGTGATATTCTTTTTTCGTGAGCGCCACGAACACCTTTTCCTTGAGCTTTTTGGCACCGCGAACGTTTTTTAAGTACAGCGCCATCTGTTTTCTGAAATACGTACAGGCGGCGCGTTCGCCCCTGTCGTCGCAGATCATATCGAAATGCCGCGTGATAAGCTCGCGCTTGTCGGGTAAAGGCGTTTTGAGTATCTCGTTTATCAGCCAAGGAGTTCTTAAAGCCCCTCGGGCGAGCATAACGCCGTCGGCACCGCTTTTTTCCATCGCCATATCGGCGTCTGAAGCAGTGAATATCCCGCCGTTGAAGATAACGGGTATTTTTACGGCGTTTTTGAGCCTTTCGCACTCGGCGTAATCGGGCTCGCCGCTATAGTAATCGCACTTTGCCCTCGCGTGCAACGTTAAAAGCTTAGCGCCGGCGCCTTCAAGCCTTTTTCCGAGTTCGACCGCCACGTTTTGCCCGCGCTCCACCCCGAGCCGCATCTTGACTGAAACGGTCTTGCCCGCCTTGGCAAGCTTACTAACGATAGCCTCGGCAAGGTCCGGCTTAAGTAAAAGCGCGCTCCCCTCGCCGTTATTGAAAACTTTCGGAACGGGACAACCCATATTTACGTCTATGAGATCGAACTTGTCAAGCTCCGTAAGTTTTACCGCCTTAACGAAGATATCGGGATCGTCGCCGAACAGCTGAACGGCTTTTACGTATTCCGCGTCCGTCGTTTTAAGTAGCTCCTTGGTGCCCTGCCCGCCGTATGTAAGCCCTTTAACGCTGACCATTTCGGTAAAGCAAAGCCCCGCGCCGAGCGTGTAACAGATATTTCTGAAAGCAAAGTCCGAAAACCCTGCAAGCGGCGCGACGAATACGTTATTTTTGGTCGATAATCGACCTATAGCGAGACTTTTAATATTCATCGTACAGTTGTTTGACGAGCGCTTTGTCGGCATTTTTCAATTCGATCCCGCGTAAAGCAAGCTCGTTTTCGACCTTTTCAAGCTTATTGATAAACGCCTTTATCTCGTCGGCTAAACTCTGTTCGGCGTCGGCGCCGCTCTTTTTGAGAAGATACGTTATGCAAAACAGCAGATAGCCGCTGTTTCTGTTGTAATTATCCTTATCTTTTAACAGCCTTTCGATCTCGCCGTATAATTCTTTATCGGTCATAACGTCGAAATTGCCGTTCATCGCCCTTTTCACGACTTTCGAGCACCTTAAAAGCGCGGGAAGACATTCGGGAACGTCCGAAGCGTAATCGGCAACGCCGGAATACCCTTTTTCGACCTGCTTGTTTTTGTTCCAGACGCTTAAAGCCGTTTCGGCGTCGGTAGCTTTATCCCGCCCGAAAACGTGCGTGTGGCGAGCTATCAGTTTGGCGCAGATACCGCTGAAAACGTCGTACAGCCCGTAAGCGCCGCGCTCTTCGGCAAAGAGGATATGAAACCCCGCCTGCAATAAAACGTCGCCTGTTTCCTCCTTCATCTTGTCGTCGTCGCCTTTGTCGATGGCGTCGACGAGCTCGTAAGCCTCTTCGACGAGGTTGATGCGAATACTTTCCGGCGTTTGCACCTTATCCCACGGACAGCCGTCGGGGCTTCTTAGGATATGCAGTATCTCCATAAGGTCGTAAAAGTCGAACCGAAGCTTTTTCGTAAGCGGCATTTTCGGCAGTATCAGAACGGTCGAATAATCGAAATTTTCCTCGCGGTCAAGCTCGTACATAAATATGGTTTTGGGCCGTTTATCGATATATAGCGTGACTTTTGCCTCTTCGCCGACAATATCTGCAAGCTTTAATTTCCATTCGGACGCAAGGATACGGCTGTCAAGGTCGTACACCGCGAGCGGGAAAGAAAACCTTTTAAAGTCGTCTTTGTCGTAAGCGGAAACGGCGGTGTAACCGTTATCTATATAGCCGCATTCCGCGAGCGCGCTTTCCACCTTGGAAACGCCGTTAAAAACCTTTACGCCCTTGATTTTTGCGATAAGCTCTTTGGCGCACCTGTCTTCAAGGACCGAACCGTCGACGAGGTAGCACACGTCGCCGTTTTTAAGATACCTTCTGACTTCGGCAACGAGGTTTTTGGTAAGCGAATTAAAAGTCCTCGACCTTTCGTAAAGGTGATCGAGAGAAATATAGCTTATCGCCGTTTCCTTCAAAAAGCCGACAGATCTCGTTTTTTCCGTGCGCAAAAGCACGAAAGCGGCCTTTTTTATTTGTTCAAGCGCGTTGACCGAAACGTCGCCGTTTGCCACGCCAAGCCCTATAACCGTCAATTGCATCGTCAGTGTCGTCCTTACAAGAAATTTTTTTGTCTCTTATAATATACAACAAAAAGCAAATTGTCGCAACAAAATAACAAATGATATCCGAAAAAGCACACCCGTAAACGCCGATTTCGGCTTTTTGAACGAGTATGGCCGCCGCTACCATCTTCGCCGTAACGCCGACGCCTAAACATATCGGCGAAACGAAAAGCCTGCCTTTAGCCACTTCGACCGCGGCAAAAGCCTGAACTACCGATAGTCCCACCACCGACGCGGACGAAACTTTCATAAGCCCTGCCGCAAGCGCCCTTTCCTCTCGACTTAAACGCGGATACATAACGCCGACTATCCTTTCGGAAAACAAAAACAGCCCGAGCGCGAAGACCGAACTAAAAATAAGCGTATAAATTATCACCTTCGCCGAATTATCCGCGGCGTTTTTCTTTGCGCCGGCTATAAGCGGGATCCCGCTTACGGAAAGCGCGTAGCACACGGAAACGGGCAAAGCGATAATAGCCTCGACCACTCCGCCGTAAATGCCGAGCGTCGCCGTAGCCTCCGCCCCGCCGCCCGCAAGATTTACCAAAAAGAACCCGTCCGCGGCGCGCGACAGCGGAATGGCTATTGCCGACAAAGTTATCGGCGCCACCGCCTTAAAGACTTCTTTTATGGAAATATCGTCGGTATAAACTTCTTTTTTCCGCTTGACGGACAGTAAGTAAATTAGCGCGGCAAATTCCGATACGGTCACCGCGAGCGCGGCAAAAGCTGCCTTTTCGGCAGCGTCCGAGCCGAAATACGTGCACAGTATCAGCCCGAACAGCATTTTGAAAGCCTGCTCGACTATCTGCGACGCGGCCGTAGGTACCATATTGAGTTTACCCTGCCAATACCCGCGCAGGCACGAAACGACGGACACTATCGCCACCGACGGCGACATAGCCTTATACGCCGCCGCCACGCGTATATCCCCGTGAAAGGCGGCTATTGTTTCCGCGCTGAAGAACATCAAAAGGCTCATAGCCGCCCCGATCGTGCCGAACAGAATAAGCGATTTTTTCAAAGCGCCGACGCTTCTTTCGGCGGTCAGGCGAGCTATCCCGTTGGGTATGCCCGTCGCCGAGATCGTCAGTAAAAGCGTGTAAAACGGAAAAACGAGCTGATAAACGCCCATTCCGTCGGCGCCTAAAATATTCGTGAGCGGCACGCGGTATAAAGCGCCGAGGATTTTTGCCGCCACGCCGCCCGCCGCTATGACGAAAGCGTTTTTAAAAAGCTTTTTCAAAACTGCCTCGAAATTATATCGGCGCACATTTCGACAAGCGGCAATTCCTTTTCTTTGAACCTTTCGTCGCCGCACATTATAACGCCGCCCACGAGGTCGCCGCCCGCTATAGACGGCACGATGAACACGTTTTTAAAAGCGTATTCGAAGCCTTCGACGACTTTTTTGATATTACCGTCGGTCGTTTCGTCAAAAGTGACGGCGCGGCGGGCGGAAAGAACGTCCGTAGCCTCTCTTAAAAGATTTTTGCCGACGTAATCTCTCGCACCCGCGCCCCTTGCCGACAGAACGCGGTCGGTATCGGTAACGAGACAAAGCCTTCCCGTCATCTCGGAAAGCGAAGAGCAAACGCCGTCCGCAAAGCCGACGATAGAGCCGACGGGCGAGTATTTTCTGAAACACAGCATATCGCGCTCGGTAAAAATTTCGAGCGGGTCGCTCACGCGGAGCCTTAAAGTCCTTCGTATTTCTTTAGGGATAACGACTCTTCCGAGCTCGTCGATGCGTCTTACCATTCCTGTTTCTTTCATAAATTCACCTCAACGCTATTTTGCGTAAAAAGCGGCAATTTATGCGCCGCAAAAACCATAAAATGCGCCGATAACGAAGTTATAGGCGGACTTTTGCATCTGAAAAAGCAAATCGGCAGCAACGCTTGAAACGATATATGAAAAACGCTTTGCGTTATCCGCGGCAAAACGGTCACGCAAAGCGCAAAATTCAAAAGTGTCCTACGTTTTAAATAATTCGGCGTTTTTTATTCAATAATAAGCAAAATAAGACCGCAACAAGCATTTACGTCGCGTTATCGGGCAAAACCCGTCTTTTGCTTTTGAATTTATAAACTAAACGTCTTATTAATACGGTAAGCGCGGAAAGTCCCATAATAAGCCCGAACAGCAACCACTTGTTCTCGCAAGCGAGATCGAACGCGAGCCTTGCAACGCATTGATAGGCGTACATACCGAAGCTCAGCGAACCGAGAATATCGAACGCGACGATATGGCAATCGACTTGAAAAGCAAAATAAATGAGCGCGGGATATACGGCAAGGTTCAAAACGACGTCTTCGACCATATTATAATCGAATAACAGCATACGCAGCGAATACGAAAGACAAGCGCCGACGGGCAGCCACGGCAGCAGCTTGTTTTTGAAATTTATTTTCGGGATCCTCGTCATAAGCATGCCCGCGGAAATGGCGTAAGCCGCCCTGAAATACCCCCACGAATAAAAATACGTCGACCGCATCACCGCCGCCACAGCGGTCACAACGGCCACCACCGTCCAGAAAGCCTTATCGTTTTTTATAAGTTTTCTCAAAACGACGTAAACGGCATACACTATCAGCATATCGTGCACGTACCAAAGATATCCCCAAAATCCCGCGTCTTCGGGGCGCAGGATAAATATCCTCAGAACGTTCGCCAAAAGCCCGATAAAAAGAGGGGCTCCGAGCCCGAACAGCTTTTCTCGATACATTTTGAAAAGTCCCTTATGAAGCGGCAATTCGTCGTATCTTTCAAGACCTTTGACAAACAGATACCCGCCGAGTACGAAAAAGAATTCGACCGAAAGCCTTCCCGGCGAAAAGTATGCGCCCGTATACGGAAAATAGCCGTGATTTTTTACGACGTTCAGCGCGAAAACAAAGCGCAATAATTCAATTAAACTATTTTTCCTTTTGTTATTTGCCATAAAGCGCCGAAAATTATCCGCAAAGTCGGTCGAAATTCAAGTTATTGCCGTTAAATCGACGCCGCCGCAGACCGTTAAAACGGCCTGCGGCGGCGTATGACATTATATTAAGATCAGAATTTTCTGTTGGCGAAAGCTTTAAGTCCGAGATAGACGGCTTCGTCGCCGAGCTCTTCTTCGATGCGGAGGAGCTGGTTGTATTTAGCCATACGGTCGGTCCTTGACGCGGAACCCGTCTTGATCTGGCCGGCGTTGACGGCAACGGAAAGGTCTGCGATGGTAACGTCTTCGGTCTCGCCCGAACGGTGAGATACCATGCAGGTGTAGCCGTTAGTCTGCGCAAGGCGGATAGCGTCGAGCGTTTCGGTGAGCGTACCTATCTGGTTGACCTTGATAAGGACGGAGTTGGCGGTATCGTTCACGATGCCTTTTTTAACGAATTCGGGGTTGGTAACGAACAGGTCGTCGCCGACGAGCTGTATCTTTTTGCCGAGGCGGCGGGTAAGTTCAGCCCAGCCCGTCCAGTCGGATTCGGCAAGACCGTCTTCGATGGTGATGATCGCGGGATAATCTTTGACGAGTTTTTCAAGGAAGCAGATCATCTCTTCGGTGGTCTTTCTGCCTTCGCCGGACTTCACGAGGTTATACATACCGTTGCCTTCGTAAAATTCGGAAGAAGCTACGTCCATGCCGAGGAATATCTGTTTGCCGAGTTCGTAACCGGCGTTCTTGACCGCCTGCGCGATAAGAGCGAGGGGTTCTTCGTTGCCTTCGCGGCAGGAAGGAGCGAAACCGCCTTCGTCGCCTACGCCCGTCTCGTAACCCTTTTCCTTAACGACTTTTTTGAGCGCGTGGAAGCATTCTACGCCGGCTCTCAAAGCCTCCCTGTAGGTATCGAAGCCCGCGGGGATAATGAAAAATTCCTGGAAGTCGACCGTCGACTGCGCGTGCGCGCCGCCGTTGATGACGTTCATGCAGGGGGTAGGTATAACTTTGGCGTTAGTGCCGCCGATATAGCGGTACAAAGGCATATTCAAGGAAGCCGCCGCCGCGTGCGCCGTAGCGAGCGATACGCCGAGGATAGCGTTTGCGCCGAGCTTCTTTTTGAAAGGCGTGCCGTCGAGCTTCAACATAGTGTTGTCGACGAGTACCTGATTCGTAGCTTCGAGCCCGACCACCGCGGGTGCGAGAACGTTATTTACGTTATCTACGGCGGTCAGAGTGCCTTTGCCGAGATATCTCTTCTTGTCGCCGTCACGAAGCTCCAACGCTTCGCTTTCGCCCGTGGACGCGCCCGAAGGAACGATAGCTCTGCCCATTACGCCGTTATCGAGCGTAACTTCAACTTCTACGGTAGGATTGCCGCGGCTGTCGAGAACTTCTCTGCCGTGAACTTTTGCGATTTTTGCCATATTCTTAACTCCTGATAAAGATTTTTAAACTGTTTTTCGCGGGCAAAAACGCGCGTTAAAACGCCTTTTCCCTTTCGCCCGTAGACATTATATAGCAAACCGACCGAATTTGCAAGCGATTTTATTTTTATATTGAAATTTATATCGCAAATTTATATACGCGCAAATTTATATGCTCGCACGCGAAACGCATTATTAACAAACAAAAGCCGACCGCAACAACGACCGACTTTTAATATTATAACATAAATAAAATACTGCTTGCAAGGGCATTTTTATGATTGGCTTCAATAAAGCGTCCGATGTTTTTTATGAAAACATCTGTAACCCCGTAGGTTTGGGTTTGTGCCAAGAAAACCAACGCTTATATTATATTAAGAATTTGTGAATGACGTCAAATATAATTTGCCGAAAACGACAGCGTTGTTCCGCCGACGGCGAAGCGTTTTACTTCTTCCCGAATCGCCGTCTGAACGCCAACGGGGTAAGCTTTCCGAATTTATGGAACAAAACGTTTAACCCCTGCGGAGTAGAATAGCCGACGTGATAAGCGACTTCGCCCACCGTCATATCGGTATCTATAAGACATTGACACGCCTGTTCGTATCGCTTATTCAACAGATAATATCCGAGTGATTGCCCGACGTTCTTTTTGAACAGCCTTTCAAGGTATATCGTGCTGTAACCGAATTTGTCGGCAATATCGCGCGGGGCAGGTATAGGAAACGACTGCCAGACATAATAAATGATTTTTTTGATAAGCTCGGGATACTTGACCGATTTATCGCTTCTAACCGCGGAAAGGATATCCATAAGCAGCCGATAAATAACGCCCGAGCGAAAATACATATCATTATCCCCTTCCACCGATCCGGCAAGAAAATCAAAAGCTTCGGTGATCTTTTCTTCGGGAATATCTCCGACAATATTTTCATCGCTCTTTGAAAAAACTCCGTACACGTTTTTTATATCTCCGCCCATACAATGGAAAAAATATATCTCCGTGTTTTCTTCGACGGGGAAAATGACCGAATGGCGCATAAGATTCAAAAAACAGGCGTCGCCCTTTTTCATTATGCGCGTTTTGCCGTCTATCGTCACGGATAACGCCCCCGAAACAACGTAATTGACCATGAAAAGGTCTTTATTTCTTCTGTTCATATAGTAATCGGGCAAAAGATATTCGTGCCCGAAACTCGTAACGTAATAGGTAACCGACTTTTCCGTCGGCTCCGGCAAAAACGGATAGTTTTTCGATTTTGTTCTGTCGATTGACACAATGTTCGCTTTCATGATCAATAAAGTTTGTTTTATTTAATTTTTTGTATATTTTTTATATTGAAGCATACTTTTTTATATTATACAATAATAATATATCGTTGTCAAAATAATTGACGGAGGTTAACATGAAAAAAATTGCGATAATTACTATGATCCTCATTTTTGCGTTGACGCTTACAACGGCAGGTTGCAAAATCAGAAAAGACAAGTCTTCTGATTCATTAAGCTCCGACAGCGTCGATATTTCAACGGAAACAAGCTCTCTTGCGTCCGTTTCCGACAGCCCGACGACAAGTTCGCCGGAAGAAACAAGTGCTTCAGACGGTCAGGAAACTTCGTCTTCGCAAGAAATGCCCGTGCTTTCCGACGACACTTCGCTCACCGTTTCGGCGATCATGGGTATCGAGCCGAGCGAAAACGCGGTCACGCTCACTACGGCTCAATGGAACGCTCTGATATCCGCCGAAGCGCTTGCCGACTGCGTTGATTACAATCTTGCCGACGGAGCTAACATGGAAATAACTCTGACAGATAACACTTTAAGCTTTGCGATCACCGCAGAAGACGGCACAACGGCAACAGCCCAACTCACAGTAAACGTGCTTTCCGACGACACTTCGCTCACCGTTTTCAAAATAATGGACACGCCGGTATACGGCGCGAGCGTCGAATTGAGCGAAAACGAATGGCTGGCTCTTGCCGAAGCCGAAACACCCGCCGACGAGATGACTTACGCTATTGCGGAAGGTGCAAATATAGCTGCTACTTTCGACCGAATTGAAAGTAAACTTGCAATGACGGTCACCGCAGAAGACGGCACTCAAAAGGCTTATTCGATAACGACTACCGTAAAAACCCCATTTTCTAAATACGGAAACGGGCAATTCGGGAGCAAGACGGCTTTCGTATGGGATAACGCGAAAGGGTTATGGACGACCGGTGCGGCAACTAACAGCTATGCGTCTTATTCGTCTAACGGCCAAAATCTCAACGGCGATTATGCTTTTTCGGCAAATTTCAAGATCAACACCATGGCGAACAACAGCGAAATAGTCGTCGAAGCATTCCGCAGAAGCAACAAAATGATACGACTTGTATTAAGGGCTTCATCGGAAAACTCTTTCGTTATTTTCAGTGACTATCGCGACGACAGTTCCTTCCTTAACTATACCGAACATTATCAGGATAATGACTACGACGGCAGCCCTATAAACCTCGGGGTAATCTGTTACGAAGGAAGCATGGTAATGTTTATCAACGGGCAGACGGCGTATCGCCGCGCATTACGCGACTTCGGCGACTCGGAACTTGTTATATCAAACGTCAGCGGAATGAAATGCGACATATCCGGTATCGAATATACGAACGACGAAACGACGGTAAAGGCCATGCACGACAACGCTTTGAAGGATTATAACGACAGAATGATAGGAAAGACCACAGGTTCCACTTTCAACCTCGGCACGTACACCGATGAAGACTTCGATAACGACACTTTCAGTATCTGGACGACGCTCGACGGCTCTAACGACAACAACAAGTCTGCGCTTGTTTCCGTTTACGAAAACGGCAATCCGCTTTACGGGTATTCGTGGGCGTTCACGGGAACGATCGACGTTCTTTACTACGCAAGCAACCCGCATGTCGTATTTTATACTTACAAAGACAACAGCAACTACTGCAAGGCGCTTTTGAATCTCAACTCGTCGAACAACAATAACTGTATGTATCGCCAGATCAAAAACAGCGTGCTCGGCGATGTAAATCTAACTCAGGTCGCGGGAACGAAGGGCATAATGGTCAACGAATACGGCATTATCACCACCGTAGACGACAGCGGAACGTCGCGCAAAAAATATTCGGCACCGTTTACGTTCATTTACGATAACGGAACTATATTGCTGTATCTTGCGAACACGCTCGTATTTTCCTATGAAAGCGGCTGGAGCATGGCCGACGCCGTTCTTCAGGCAAGGAAAACCTGCAAAATGACTTTCAGCAACTTCAGCACCACGACCGATCCTGCCGAAGTCGAAATGATACGACTCCAATGCGAAGGCGGTTCTGCGCCCGCGTCAGAGCTTGAAGGAGACGTCTTCACCGTAACGGGAAGAGCTTACGAAAAAGCTTCTTCCGCATACGCGAAAGCGCACTACGCTCCCGACGGCACGGCGTTTGCCGCAAGCGACTTTTACACAACTTTCACCTTGCAGGATCTTTCCGCCGACACCTGGGGGCAAGCCGAAGCGAGCATTATGTCAAACGACGGTAACGGTGTAAGGTTCGTACTCGAATACCTTTCCGACGGAACATATCAGATATTCACCGAAAAGCTTTCGGGCGAACAATATTTGCATTGGGCGCTCGTAGCGGCGGGAACAACGCGCGATATACACGCCGGCATTATTGTTCACGACGGCAAAATAATGTTCCTTATCAAAGTAAATAATTATCAATATATGTACTCTTACGATGCAACAGGCGAGCTTTCCGGTAAAGAGTACGGATTATATTTCGGCGGAAAATCAAGCCGGGTGAGAGTAAAAGACATCGTAACCGAAACCAACGCGCAAGCCGTCGCCGATTTCTATTCGACGCTCACCGAATACACCTACTTATCGCCTTACGAACAGCGTGCCGTAAATTACGCTACGGCAAATTCTGACGCGCCTGCGGGGCAGACGCTCCTTATCGGGACGTCGACGCTCGATTATTGGGTAAGCACGCATAAGGACTCAAACGGCGATTACGTCAACGGCTATCTTGCAGGGCTCGAAGGTCTTGCAGACGATAACGGCGACGGCAAACCCGACGTTCTCAATTTCGGTATCGGCGCAACCGCTTTCAGAGATTGGATATCCTTCTATGACAGACTGATAAAAGCTTTCACGCCATCGCGCATAATACTCGTTTGCGGCGCGAACGACATAAACGAAGGTCAATCCGCCGAAATGGTCTACGCAAGTCTTATGAAGTTTATGGAGCTGATGAGAGCCGACTTCCCCGATATTGAAGTATATATCGTTGCGATAAACCCATCGCCCACGCTATATAACTCCGCCAACAAACAAAGAACGATGTCTTATAACGCAATGCTCGCCGATTACGCGCAAGCCGAAGCGCATGTCACCCTTATAGATATGACGGACGGGCTTGCCGACGAAAACGGACCTATACCCGCACTTTGGGACGCAACCAACCACATGACAAAAGCCGGTTATGAAGTATTTACAGCGTATATAAGACAGGCTCTCGGTCTTTCTACCGACTGACCTGTTCAACCGTTTCCATTTAGGACATTCCTTTTTATCTCAAACAAAAACGCGGGGGCGTTCACGCCCCCGCGGAAAACGGTTTTTTTTGCGGTTTCGGGCGGTAGCCCCGAAACTTTTTTTCGTTGGCGGCGCCGCGCGTAATACGCGGCGCCGCTTTTTTTGGTCTTGCGGCTTTCGATCTGTTAAAAAAGCGGCGTTTTTTATATAAATAAGGCTTAAAAAAGCGATATTATATATCTTCCTTTTCGCCCAAAGCCTTCAAAATGAACTTGGCGACGAGATCGAGAGTAGCGTCGTCGATATCGGCGTCGACGTTATCTTTCAAGACTTCTTTAAGCGACTGTTCGCTGAAGCTTGCGTCCTTTTTTATCTTTTCGATTATCTCGTTGACGACTTTATCGAGCTCGTCCGACAAGACTATGCTCGACAACAGTTTTTCGAGATTGGCTTTGACGTCGGTCTTGTCCATAAAGGCAAGTTTTTTGGTGAACGACGTTATGACGAGCGCGAGCGCGCCCGCGGTCATTCCCTTTGAAACGCTGTCGTCAAAAGGAAGGGCAAAAACGGTCATTTCAAGCACGAAAGTTATTACCGCGCCCAATGCGAAAGCTATCAAAAGGCAGGTTTTAGCCGAGAGTTTGCCCACTCCCCTTGCGACGATGGCGGCAACGCACGCCACCACCCCCGCAACGACTATTTCTATCCCGTAGCTTTCCAAAAGATTTATGATGTTGAATTCCTGCACTTTTCCCCTCGCTTAAAAGGGAAACGCCGCCTTTCAGCGCTGTCGACAGGCTACGCCGTCTTTAATAACCGACTCCGTTCGCCTTCTGAAAGAGTTTTTGAAATGCGATAAAAAACTTTTCACGGTATTCCCCCTTTATTTCCGATTTTCCAAACGCACCCCGATTATAGCAGAAAATTTCGCTTATCTTACTTTTAGCGACGGTTTAAAGTAAAAATCGGTATAAAAACCTTTCGGGACGGCAAAAATTTTCGTATGCGGGCTGTCGGCGACATCAAAAAGAACGAGGCGTTTATAAAAAGAAAACTCGAAAACGGCGACGCGGTGTTTTCAAACGTATCGGTAGGGGGCAAAAAAGCGCTCCTTATTTATATCGACGCGCTCGTGGATAACGGCGCCGTAAGCGAACATATCCTTAAACCGCTTTACAAGCTTCGCCCGCCGATAAACGCCGATAAACTCGTCGAAAAGCTTCCTAAAGCCGGCTCGAAAGTGACCGGCGACCTTGACGGCGCAGTGAACGCCGTCATCGACGGGCAAGCCGTTTTATTGGTCGACAAAATGCCTGAAGCCGTACTTTTCGACGTCAAAAAGCCCGAATCCCGCACGGTCGCCGAGCCGCCTACCTCCGCAGTCGTCAAAGGCCCCAGAGAAGGCTTTACCGAAAGCATAAAGACCAACCTTTCGCTCATTCGCCGAAGGCTCAAAACAAACGAGCTCAAAATAGAAAAATTCAAGGTCGGGCGGGTGACGAAGACCGACGTTTTTATGCTTTATCTAAATAACGTCACCGACGACAAGGTGGTCGAAAAAGTCAAAAGCCGCGTCGGCGCGATAGATATCGACGGCGTTATCGACAGTTCGTATATCGCCAAATTCATCGCCGAACACAAGGCGTCTTTGTTCAAGCAGTCGGGAACGACCGAAAAACCCGATATCCTCGCCGCAAAGATGCTCGAAGGGCGCGTCGGGATATTGGTCGACGGCTCGCCGATAGCTTTGACGGTGCCGTACCTACTTTTCGAGGACTTTCAAAGCTCCGAAGACTATTTTCAGAATTCCTACCGCTCCAATATGGCGAGGATGATAAGGCTCATTTCCATTACGCTCGCCATTTTATTGCCGTCGGTTTTCGTATCGGCGCAGCTTTTTCACTTGCAGATAATACCTTTGAACTTCCTTTTGACGATCGTCAACAGCATTAAAGGCATACCGCTGTCGCCGTCGCTCGAAATGTTTTTTACGCTCGTCGTGTTTGAAATTTTAAACGAGGCGAGCATTCGCATGCCCAAGTACGTCGGAATGGCTCTATCGATCGTCGGCGCGCTCGTTCTCGGCGACACGGCGGTAAGAGCCGGCATCGTCTCAACTCCCGCGATAATGATAATGGCGCTTTCGGGGATATGTTTATATACCGTGCCGGAGCTTGTCGACTCGATGTCCTTTTTGCGGCTCATATTCCTGTTTACGGCGGGCTCGCTCGGCGGGTTCGGGATAGTCGTGCTGTCGGCGATGCTTTTAGTTTACCTCGTTTCGCTCGAAAACTTCGACACGCCCTTTTTGGCGCCCTTCGCGCCGCTCGTCAAAGAGGATCTGAAAGACGGGGCGCTTATGACCTTTTTGCCCGATATGACCACCCGTCCCGTCACCTTAAAACCAAAAAACAAAGTGAGGATCAAAGTTGGCAGAAACTATGACGGCCGTCGACGGTAACGAAAAAAATCTCCTGAAGGTAAGACAGGCGGCGTTTATCATGCTCGCCTTTTCGCCCGCTTTGAAGCTCGTCTTTTTGCCGTCTGTTATGGCAGAAGTCGCTTACGAACAGCTGTGGCTGCCGCTTTTAACGAGCTTTTTGATTGAAGGGATCCTGATAGCTTTGATACTCGTTTTATTTGAAAAGCGGGGCTATAAGACGTTTTTCAAGTGTCTGGAAGAAAGCTTCGGCTCGGTCGCGGCGCGCGCGATTTACTTTTTTATAGCCGTCTTTCTCGTTTTAAAAAGCCTGCTGCCCATATTCGAGCATAAGCTTTATATCGAAAACACCATCTACGAAATGAGCCCCGACAGGATAACTTTTTATATATTTTTCGCGTTTTCGACCTACCTGTCGGTGCAGGGCGTAAAGATACTCGGAAGAGCCGCCGATATCGCCGTTGTTTTCACCCTCTTGGGGCTACTTACGGCATTCGGGCTTTCGGTCGGCGCGGCGGACTATTCAAACCTGCTTCCGATAATAAAAAAGCCCGCCTATAACCTCGTTAACGCGGCTTTTCGCCCCGTCGTCTGGCAAGGTGACGCAGTATATATAATTCTCTTTTCAGGTCACTTTCGCCCCGAAAAAGGGTACAAGAAAAAGATACTTTCCGGCTATACTGTCGGCGCGCTCGCGACGATACTGTTTTCCGCGACTTTATACGGCATTTACGGCGCGATAACGCCTTCGCAAAACTACGCGCTCCCCTCGATGAGCGTATTTTCCGTGATAGTGACCAATATCGGAAGATTTGACTTTCTTTCCATATTTTTACTGCTGTTTTCGCAGGTCTTCGCCGTTTCGATGCCGCTTATGCTCGCCGTCAAATGCCTCGAGCGGGCTTTTTCGTTAAAAAATTCCATAGTTGCGGCGATAGCGGTCAACGCCGCGGTGCTTATAGTTACGGCGATATTTTCAGGTAGCGTGTTTGAACTTTTGAAATTGAGCACGGACGTTTTGTGTTATTGCTACGCCGCGTTCGTCGCTTTTTCGGTGCTGATAGTCGCTATTACTAAAAAGGCGGTGAAAAATGAGATTTAAACGAACGATAGCCACCGCTATATTCGGCGTTTTGCTCGCGCTTTTATATTTTACGTCCGACTTTGCGCTCATCGACATAGAAAAAACGGCTATTGTCGTCGCTATCGGCATAGATAAAGACGAAAACGGCTATTCCGTCACCGCGCAAATAGGCGTTCCCGAAGGTTCGGAAAGCTCTTCCAAAAAGGACGACGCCGTTATGACCGGCACGGGGAAGACCGTTCTCGAGGCCATCGACAACGTGGGCGCGGAGACGGGCTGGCACCCCAAACTTTCCTTTTGCAGCATGATCTTTATCGGGAAAGACGTCGCTACAGATGACGTGCAAACGATAATAGACTTTTTCGTCACCTCCGAGCGCGTGGATAATTCCGCAACTATAGCCATGACCGACGGCAAGGCAAGCGAACTATTAACGGCGA
Source organism: Clostridia bacterium (assembly GCA_017616695.1). Lineage (GTDB taxonomy): Bacteria > Bacillota > Clostridia > Christensenellales > Borkfalkiaceae > UBA4636. The sequence continues at coordinate 21,089 of JAFZXN010000005.1, forward strand.
AAACGCCGCTCGATTCTATAACGTCGTTCGCCCTTCAGAAGATAGTTTTAAAGAGCGAATGGATGGTCAGCACGGTCGGCGCGACCAACTTAAAAAGCTTCGCCGTGATGACCAATTCGCGCTCGAAGTCCGCCTATATGCCCGTTATCGAAGTTATTAAGGGCAAAGTCGAAAGTAGCGGCGAGAACGCGCAAAGCGGCGGCGAGGGTAAAAGTCAGTCAGGCGGCGGAGAAAAAAAGGACGAGGAAGTGCTGTTCGATTCTTCGAGCGTGGGGCTTTTTTATAACGGCAGCTACGTCGGCAGATTGAGCGACGAGGAAACTTTGTTGTACTATATGCTTATAGGCCCCGTTTATCAGTGCTTTATCGGCGTCGGTGATAATAACGAGCAATACTTTTTGACCATAGAATCCAACGAAAGGACTATCGACGTTGACGTTTTAAGCGCTACTGTCTATCTGAAACTCAAACTTAAAGTGTCGCTCGCCGACTCCACCGAGGGCATAGACCTTACTTCCGTGGTCAAAAAGACGGTGGTGGATCGCAAAGTCTTAAGAGCACTCGAAAATAAGCTCGACGAAATAGCCGCCTCGCTTTCGGGAAAAATCGTTGACACCAAAGCCGATATTTTTATGATAAAAGAGCGTATTTACAAATATCACAACTCCGATTACGAACGTTTAAAAGACCTTTCTATCGATAAATTCACGTTCAAAACGGAAAATATCGTCGTTTCCGCAGACTGAAATCTGCGTTATTTGCGCAAAAAAACTTCCTTTTAAGGCGAAAACGTAAGCGGAAATTGTGGATTTATTCGCAACAAAGTGTTATAATGTGACTATAAAAATTGATATTTTACAAGCGAAAAGGTTTTATGACGAAAAACGATTTTTTTGAAAAGTGCCTTAAAGTTGCGATTTTATCGTCTTTTGCGCTCAAACTGATAGCAATAGTGACGATGACGCTCGACCATTTGGGGCTACTCATATACGACTACGCCGTCAACGATACGCTGTCGGAAAACCTCCGCAACGTAGGAAGGTTCGCTCTGCCGCTGTTTTGCTTTATGATAGTTGAAGGCGTTATCCACACCCGCTCGTTTTCAAAATATATCCTGCGCATGGGAGTTATCGCCACGGCCGTGCTCGCCGCGCAGATCTTTATGGAATACGTTATGGGGTATTCGCTTCGACAAGGCAATATCTTTCTCGACCTCATACTGTGCGCCCTGATGATAAAATGCCTTATGAGCGACAAGTGGTTTATTAAACTTCTTGCGATACTGCCCATAGCCTTTTCGGTGCTGTCTTACTGGATGTTTTCGTACGAGGCAGTGCCGCAAAACGGGCATATCGACGCCTTCCCCTACTTTTTGAGAATGCAGTATTCGCTGTATTCGTGCATAATGGCGCTCGGATATTACCTATGCGGCAGGCTCGGATCGATCATAGCCAAAAACAGCGGCGAGGCCGAAGAAAGAATACTTAAAAATCTTTTCTGCGCTATGTCGCTCGTCATAGTCACGCTCATCAATTATTTTTTGGAGTTTTCGCTCGATAACGGCGTTATAGCGGGACTTTCGACCGATTCCGACTACAATCAGCAGAACTACGCAATGATATCCGGCGTGTTCATTTTGCTCTATTCCGGAAAGCGCGGCTATAACGCTAAATGGTTCAAATACGGGCAGTACCTATATTATCCTTTACATATCCTCGCCCTCTTCGGCATATTCACTATTATCTTCGGCTATTGAACTGTTTCGACCGATATTTGCAAATACAAAACGATCTTTTTATAATAAAGCGGGCGCTCGGCTTTCCTGAAAGAAAGTCGAGCGCCCGCTTTTTTCGTTGCGGCAATTTAACGCCGCCCCGCGACGAACGCGGAGCGGCGAAAAACAATTTATCCGTCAGTTGTTTTTGTAAGCTTTAAAGCCGAGAACGGAGAGCGTTGAGTTATCTACGACGGCGGAATCGGTCC
>JAFZXN010000006.1 GCA_017616695.1 Clostridia bacterium
ATTCATGAGATGAAATCTCAATTCACGCGCCGTAAGGCGCAATTCATCGTATTATACAATAATTTCCGGCGACCGAACGGTCGCTCGACCGTATTTACGAATTGCGCATTGCAAATTGCGAATTGCCGCTGACCTGCGGTCAGCGGTCCGCGAGTTACTACTTATGATACGCTTTGCCGTTTATGATAGTAAACGCGCGGTAAAGCTGTTCAAACAGGATAAGGCGTGCAAGGGTGTGCGGAAAAGTCATATCGGAAAAAGATATTTTACCTTTTGCCGCCTGCTTTACTTTGTCGTCGAGCCCGTTGGAAGAACCGATTATAAAGGTAAGTTCGCTACCCGAATCTATCGCCTTTTTGACGGTCGCCGCAAATTTTTCGCTCGAAAGCTTTTCGCCTTCGATGGCGAGCGCATAGGCGTTCAAGCCCATTTTGGGCAAGATATTTTCGGCCTCCGCTTTAAGATTGTGCATGTCGTCGCCGACTTCTTCTTTAATTTCCGTCATCTCGACCGAGCAAAACGCCTTGAGCCTTTTTGAATACTCTTCGATGCCCTGACGTATGTAATCTTCTTTGACTTTGCCGACGGCAATTATTTTCACCTTGAACATATATTATCTCTCGTCAACAACGAAATTACGCAACTAAGCTTACTACCCATAAAATAGCCGCAAGCACTACGCCGACAAAACACGATTTGAAAAATTCCGATAGCGTTCGGGCACTTTCTTTTTCGGCATGTCTTTTACTTTTATCGGTCAAAGTGACGACGACGGCCGCAATAAGCAAGATGAGCCCCGCCGCAGTCGCTATTATCCTGTTTTCGAAAACGAACGGCAGTATAGAAAAATATTCGTTCAGGATAATTATAAGGTTGTTTAAAACGTGAATTATCAGCGACGGTATTATGCTGCCTGATCTGTACGCGATAAGCGATAATAAAACGCCGACGGCAAACTGATAGACGGTTTTGGCGGGGCTTAAATGATACAGCGAAAACAGTGCGGCAACTATGAAGATCGACTTATAGCCCGACTTTTCTATCCCGCTTTGTATCATTCCCCTGAAAACGGTCTCTTCAAGTATCGGCGGGATAATCGCAACGAAAAGTATCATCAGCGTAAGCGATAGAGGGGAAAATTCCGGTATCGGTGACTTACTTGCGACGTAGCCGAACGTTTTAAGAAAGCTGATAAACAGATTATTCAATTCGCCAAGTCCCAACAATATCCCGACGGTCCCCGCGATAGCTACAAAATAATACCGTTTTTTAAAGGAAAAATCGTAAAAACCAAGCAGTTTTTTAACGGGTGTCTTTTTGAAAACGAACGTGTTTACGACGATCGCCGCCGCAAGGCATAAAGACGGTATGACATACGACAAATAAATATAAACGTCGCTCGTCTCGTCAAGCCCGAAAAGCTTGATCATCACCGAAAACACCAAAGAGAACGCGACTACCGTAGCTACGGAAAGAGTGTAAGTTAAACCGCTCGCGTCGGGCGTTATGACGTTGTTATTGTCGCTGTTTATATTGGCGTTTCTATTCATATCGTCACCTGAAAACGAGCGTTTATCGACTTATAGCCCGACTTATTGCTGATTGCCTTTGTTTTCGTCAATAGCGTCGTCGGCTTTTTGATCGTCCTGTTTTTCGCTGCTTTTTTTGAGTTTGAGGTCCTTTATCATCTGCCACCAGTTAGTCGGGTGCTCGTCGCCGGACAGTAATCTTCCGATATTCTGGCGATGCGCGAACCAGGTAAGAACGACTATGCCGAGGATAAGCATATTTATAATGATAAAGTAAGTAACGGTCGCGCCGCTGTAATCGGCGGCGGTCTTATAATAGGTGTTGTAAATATCTACGCACGCGAATATCGCAGGCGGAGTGGTCGCTAAAAACGAGCCCATGGAGCCTATCCTCGTTACGAAAATGAACAAAAGGGCGACTATCGCGAATATGGCGGCTATATACCATTCGGTCACGAGGAACACGCCTATCGTGGACGCTATGCCCTTTCCTCCTTTAAAGGAAAAGAACGCGGGGAAAATATGCCCTAAAATGACGAAAAATCCCGCGCAGTATTTTGCTAAAAGCGCTATCGGGAGCACCGTGCCTTCAAAAAGCAGGTCGCCGAAAATAAGCCCCGCCAAAAGCGTAGGCAAAACACCCTTAACGATATCGCACGCAAGCACCAGCGCCCCTATTTTCAAGCCGAAAACGCGGCTCATATTCATAGTTCCCGGGTTGCCGCTGCCTTCCTTTCTGATGTCGCGCTTTAATATCGTCGAGATGATTATCGCCGAATTGACGTTTCCGAATAGATACGCCGCCACGGCGATCATCAAAAGTATCCACCAACATTCGGAAAAACTCATTGATTATCGTTTTTCTCCTTAAAGAATATTCTGATGGGCGTGCCGGAAAAGTCGAAAGTCTTTCTGATGACGTTTTCGAGATATCTCTTGTATGAAAAATGCACGAGCTCGGCGTTGTTGACGAATATGACGAACGTCGGCGGGCATACGCCGTCCTGCACGGAATAGTAAATTTTAAGCCGTCTGCCCTTTTTTGAAGGCGGTTCGTTCATTCTTACGGCGTCGCCTATCACCTCGTTCAAAGTGCCGGTCGTGATGCGCTTTTTGGAATTTTCGAGCGCCTCTTTGGCGGCGACGAGCGTTTTTTCGATACGCTGGCCGGTCTTTGCCGAAATAAAAGCCGATTTGTAATAATCCATAAAGGCAAGGTCGTTATCGAGCTTTTTCCTGAATTCGTTGATGGTGTTGGTGTCTTTTTCGATAACGTCCCACTTGTTCATAACGATGACGGACGGCTTGCCCTGCTCGTGAACGTAACCGGCTATCTTAACGTCCTGCTCGGTAAGCCCCACCTCGCTGTCGACGACTATAAGCGATACGTCGGCGCGGCGGACGGAACCGAGCGCCCTTATGACGCTGTAATACTCGATATCTTCTTCGACGGCTTTTTTCTTTCTTATACCCGCAGTGTCGATGAGAACGTATTTCTGATCGTCGAGAGTAAAAGGCGTATCTATCGCGTCGCGCGTGGTGCCGCTTATATCGGAAACGATAGTCCTGTCGTAACCGAGAATCTTATTGACAAGGCTGGATTTACCGGCGTTCGGCTTTCCGACGACGGCTATTTTGATAACCTCGCTTTCGGCCTCGTCCTCGTCGTTTTTCGGGAAGTTTTTGCAGACTTCCTCAAGACAATCGCCGAAACCTTTGGACTGCTCGCTCGAAACGCCGATAGGTTCTCCAAGCCCGAGCGCGTAAAAATCGAAAAGCTCTTCGCGGCGATAATTATCGAGTTTGTTGACCACGAGAACCACGGGCTTGCGGCTTTTTCTCAACCTTTCGGCAACTTCCGCGTCGGCGGAGGTCACGCCGTCTTTCGCGCTCGTCATAAATATTATAACGTCGGCGGCGTCAATGGCAAGCTCGGCCTGCTTTTTGATGTGCATCCACATCTCGTCCTGACTTTTAAGTTCGATGCCGCCCGTATCTACGAGCGTAAACTTATAGCCGCACCACTCTGCGTCGCAATATATCCTGTCGCGCGTTACGCCGGGGTGATCTTTGACGATGGATATCTTCGTTCCCGTTATTTTATTGAAAAACGTCGACTTGCCGACGTTAGGTCTGCCGACTATGGCAACGATAGGCTTATTCATAATAAACCTCCTTTGCGGTCGAACGACCGCTTTTAATATAGTAAAAAGAGTTAAAAGTCCGTCTATAGGTCGATAAACGACGATCGTTTATACGTCGCGGGTGAGTCCGTCGAAAAATCCGTCGCCGCCGCACGGCAGTATCCGCACGGGCTTTTTGATAGCTTTTTGCAGTTCGTCGACCGTAACGTCGTCCAAAAACAGCGTCTTTTCGTAGTTGAGCATCGCCGAAGACACGGCAAGCTCGTCGAACGGCTTATCGAAAGCTTTTACGAAGTTTATAACGTCTTTACCGACGATGAGCCCCGTGCAGGTCACGGTTTTTCCGAAAAATTCGTTTTCTATACCTTCGACGTAGATCTTCAGTCCCTCGCAATACTCTTCGGCTATAGCCGCGTGTTTTTTGATAAAATCCTTGCTCGCAACGCCGGTAACTATCAAAAAAGTCCGCCTATAACTTCGTTTTTCAAGCTTTTCGTTAAAATCGTGCATGAACATCGCGTTCATTCCGATGCCGTTTTCAAGCTGGTCGAAATTGCCGTAAAATTCGTAAGGTTCTACGTCGATACCGGCTTTTAAATAAAAGTCGTCGGCAACGAGCGCGAAATTCCGCTTTATTTCCGCGTTGAATTTTTTGACCGTTTCTATGACTTTAAGCGAAGAAACCTCGTCGTAATCGTCTATCTTTTCAAGCCCGTCGCGGAACTTCGTTATCCCGCACGGAACAACGGCGCACGAGCGGACGTTACTTATCGACGCGAGATCGGACAGCGTTTTTTCAAGAACTTTACCGTCGTTTACGCCTTTTACGAGAACGACTTGCGTATGCATTTCTATACCGCCGTCGCTTAAGCGTTCAAGTTGCGACAAAATCTTGTCGGCAAAACGGTTTTTAAGCATTTTCTTGCGTATTTCGCCGTCCGTAACGTGAACGGAAACGTAAAGCGGGCTTAATTCAAGCCTTATAATACGCTCCATATCCTTATCGGAAACGTTCGTCAAAGTCACGTAATTGCCGCATAAAAAGCTTTGGCGATAGTCGTCGTCTTTAACGTACAAGGATTTACGCATACCCTTAGGCATCTGCGAAACGAAACAGAAAATGCAGTCGTTACGGCAAGTTTTTATGGCGAGATTATCGCCTTCAAAGGTAAGGCCCAAAGTTTCGTCCACTTCCTTTTCGACCTCGAACTCCACCGTTTCTTCGCCGGAAACAACTTCCATTACGAAATATTCCTGCTCGTCGTAATAAAGATAATCAATTAGGTCCTCCGCCTTATGACCGTCGAAGGACAATATCTTATCGCCGATATTAAGTTGTAATTCTTCGCCGACGGAACCTTCGTCTATCTTACTTATGATCAACATTTTTCTAATAATTGCGCGATAATCGACTTATAGGGCTACTTTTCGAACTCTTTGGCGACCGATTTCAAAAGGTCTCGTATATTTAACTTTTGCGGACAAGACGCTTCGCATCTTCCGCAGCTTATACAATCGCTCGCCTTTCCGCCCTCGGCGGTGTGAACGAACAGATAATAATAGCTCGCATTCCAATCGTTGAAATGCTTTTTCGCATTATAGCAAGCAAATAGGTCGGGTATCATTATTTTTTTCGGACAACCGTCCACGCAGTAACGGCAAGCCGTGCAAGCGATTATATTCTGCTTGCGGATAATTGCCGCTATCCTTGCCGCCGCGGATAACTCGATCGCGTCGAGCGGCTTATAGTTTTCCATAAAGCCGACGTTTTCTTCAAGCTGTCCGAGCGTACTCATTCCGGATAAAACCATCATAACGCCGTCGCTCATTGCTGCAAACCTTAACGCGAGATTAGCCGGCGTTATGCCGAGATCGTCTACGACTTTTTTGGCTTTAGAAGTAAGCCTTGCAAGACTTCCGCCTTTTATCGGCTCCATTATAATGGCGGGTTTATTGAATTTTTCGCACACTTTAAGGCATTTTTTGCTTTCTATTGCCGGATCGTCGTAGTCGAGATAGTTGTACTGTATCTGGACGACTTCGACTTGCGGATATTTCGTCAGGATATCTTCGAGCACGGCGGCGGTATCGTGGAAGGAAATGCCGACGTGCTTTATCTTACCCTCTTCTTTAAGCTTAAAAGCCTCCTCGTAAGCGCAACACTTGACGTAATGTTTAAAATTATTTCTGTTTTGCGCGTGCATAAGGTAAAAATCGAAATAGTCTACGCCGCACGCGGCAAGCTGGGTTTTAAAAAGCGGTCGGATATCCTCGTTTTTTTTGAAAAAATCGCCCGAAAGCTTATTCGTTAAAACGAAACTATCGCGGGGGTATCTGTCGGAAACGCACTTTTTTATCGCCACCTCGCTCATTCCGCTGTGGTAGCCGTGCGCCGTATCGAAATAATTAAAGCCCTTTCCGATAAACAGATCGACCATCTTATTAAGCTGTTCGTAATCCGTTTGTCCGTTTAATTGCGGCAAACGCATAAACCCGAAACCGAGCTTCTTTTTTACGTTAAAATACTGCATAAACCCACCTATAACACCGTTATCGGCTATTTTTTGAAAGTCAACCTGCAAGCGGCGACCTTAATATTGCCGCCCGTCATATCGAAAACGACTTCATTTCCGACGCGGGAACACGCTATATCCAGAATATCGCCTTCTCTGGTCTGTTTGAGATAATGCGCTTCCACCGCCGCAACGCCGCGGTCCGATATCTCGCCGCACGACAGGCTGTCGATGGCAAACCTTATATATTCCACGTTGTTGGTATGATCGGAATAATCTATAGAGCTTGGCAATACTTTAAAAGACCTTACCTTTTCACTGTTATCGGCAGAAAACCTCGTGAACGAACGCTTATCGTAGTCCTCTTTAACGTCGAATTGCGGGAATCCGACTGAAGACAGGCGCTTTATCGCCTGTTTTTCGAGGTCTATGGCGCAAATTTCGGTGCGCGCGTAAAAAGCGACGGTTTTCCCGTCCTCTTTAACGAGCCGAGTATCCACCCAAACGGTAGCCGCGGTCTGTTTTGAAATACGACACTCGGCAGTCACGAGTTCGCCCCACTCGGCGGTATTCTCAAAATCTATCCTGTTTTTCGTAAACACCCAGATACTGTTATGGTTTTTTCTCAAAGCGGGGTTGTCGAAACCGAACGAATGAAAGAAATCGCAAACGGCGTCCTCTACGATCTGCGCCGCGCCGATAACGGACAATCCGCCCGTAAAATCAGTCAAAGAAGTTTCCGTTCGTCGCGTTTCGGAAAAAGCATTTTTCGGCATAGGCGTCACCTTGTATGCATTTTACAAAAATTCAGGCGGATCGCTCCGCCCGAACGGTAAAAAGCTATATCAATAATTTTCCGCGGAAACTTCGAAATAAGCCTGCGGATGAGCGCAAACGGGGCATATCTCGGGAGCTTTCGTTCCGACGACTATATGACCGCAGTTGCGGCATTCCCAAACTTTGACTTCGCTCTTTTCAAAGACCTTTTGCATTTCGATATTCTGTAAAAGCTTACGATATCTTTCCTCGTGGCGCTTTTCTATCGCGGCGACGGCGCGGAATTTGGCGGCAAGTTCCGTAAATCCTTCCTTTTCGGCGGTCTTTGCGAAATCTTCGTACATATCCGTCCACTCGTAGTTTTCACCGTCTGCGGCGGCAGCGAGGTTTTCGGCGGTATCGCCGATGCCGTTGAGCTCTTTAAACCACATTTTAGCGTGTTCTTTTTCGTTGTCGGCAGTCTTTAAAAACAGGTCGGCTATCTGTTCGTAGCCCTCTTTTTTGGCCTTGGAAGCAAAATAAGTGTATTTGTTTCTTGCCTGAGATTCACCGGCAAAAGCGGCCTCGAGATTTTTTTCGGTCATAGTGCCGGAATATTTGGTGTTTTTCGACATAATTCCTCCGTTGCTGCGGCTTACCGCATGCGTCTTTTTTTATATTTTAACATAAAAGTCGGTTAAAGTCGAACGTTTAAACAATATTTCGGAAAATACCTCTATATTAAAACCGCGCGCCTACCTCGCTTAAGCCCCGATAAAGTCGGATTTTTACGTTATTATTTCCTCGCTTATATCTGCGCCGGATCGCGATTTACTCTTTTTTTAAAGATCCGAGATAGGCGTCCGCCTGCTCGCGCGAAGAAAAAACGACGATATTCTTTTCATCAGAATATTTTTCAAGCATTTCACGCGTTTTTGGGTATACGTCTTTTTTCCAATTTTCTATCCAAAGCATAAAATCCTCGTCTATCTCCTCTTCCACCCAAGGGATATCGTTGCGCGGCTTTTTAAGGCGCGAACGCACGCCGTCAAGACAAGTTTCAAGCGGATAATCGAGAAAGAATACGGTATCGCAAGCCGAAAAGCGCGGCTCGTAAGTTCTCGAATAGTCGCCGTCGATTATCCACTCGTTTAAAGATAGCAGCGCATTAAGACGGCGGTCGAACTCGTCGCGGGGAACGTGCGTTTTGTCTTCGTTCCAATAGATATTGTCAAGATGATATACGGTTGATCCCGTAAGCGCCGAAAGTCTACGCGAAAACTCCGACTTACCCGCGCCCGACGGCCCGATGACGATAGCCTTTTTCATAATTTCAGTCCTGTTTACGATCGTTGATCAGATAGTAATATTCAACGTCGTTATACTTTCCGTTGTAAAAGATCTCTTCTTTTCTTCTGCATTCGTAGAGCATACCGCATTTTTCCATAACTCTTTTTGAAGCGTTATTGCCGACGATATAGCCCGCCGTCACCTTATGCACGCCGCTTGAAAACAAAAAATCGATCATAGCCGCCGCGGCCTCGCTCGTGTAGCCCTTGTTCCAATGCGCTTTGCCTATGGCGAAACCTATTTCCGAAACGTTGAAAATGCTGTCCGGCGAGGAACACTGCAATATCATACCGATGACTTCGCGCGTGTCGTTAAGCTCGACGGCAAACAGATAGCGATTGCTTTTCAAGCAGAGATCTATGGTCTTTGAAAGCGTCATATCCGTTTCGTTTTCGACGTATTTGTCGATAAAATACTTCAAAACGTCCTTGTCGCTGTTGATATTGACGAAAATATCGTGCGCGTCGGTCTCGCGCATATACCTAAGGATCAGCCTCTTCGTCTTTAAAACCGTATCTTTATCAAAGTTCATTTCGTCACCTTTTGGTCAGTTGTTTTTAAAAATTCGTACGCACGGCGCAAGACGTCTTTGTCCGACTCGTGAGTAAGCGTTTCGATCGCTTCGTTATAGCCAAGCCAAAAAAGCTTTTCGACTTCGGTAAGCTGCGGCGAAATATTTTCGGAAAAGGTCGCTTCGGCAAGAAAGAACACGACGTCCTTTATCACGCCTTCTTTCGGACTGTAAGTTATCGTCTTCTTAAAATCCGGTCTTATCGTTACGGAGAGCGCGGTCTCTTCCTTTATCTCCCGAAGAGCCGTCGCTTGCTCAACCTCGCCGCTTTCGACGTGCCCTTTAGGAAGCGAATAATGCCCGAGCACCATTTTTTCGATAAGAAATTCGTATCCTTTTAAGGTTTTTCGGTACACTACCGCCCCGCAGCTTTTTTCGCGTTTCATTTATCCGTCCCGAAAAGTAAATATATTAAAATTATAACATAAAATCAAACGCCGCGCAAACGATACGGCTTTATTGCCGACAATTAGCGGCAACTCGTACGTTTTATATAACTCCTTTGAATAAAAAATCGGCTCTCCGCGATATTTCACGAAGAGCCGGACGATTTTAAATTATTTACGCGTTGTAAACGGTGATATTGATATCTATCGTCTTGCCTGCGGGATCCCACGAAGCACTGTAATAATACCCGCCGATTATCCAGGAAACGTCGTAGCCGTACTCGCCGTTGTCGTTTTCTTCGGTCGGCGCGCCGAGCTTTTCGGATAAGATGGCCTTGACGTCGTTGAAATCGCTTATCGTGAAATCGCTTCTCGAAAAGCCGAAAGTAACTTCTTCACCGTCTTTGGCGAACGAATTCCATTCAAGAGTTACGTTTTCGTGATCGGGCAAAAGGATACCGAACGTTTCGTTAAGCAGCTGCCGAGCCTCGGCGTAAGTCGAAGCAACGATGACTCCGCTCATTTCGGCGTGAATATACAGACCGTTGTTGTAGCCGTCCCAGGTGACTCCTACGCTGCCGCCGGCGCTTCTGTACCAAAGATTGGTATATTCGCCGTCTGATTGCGGCTCGTCTTTAGTCCACCCCGAAAGTCCGTCGAAAAACTTTTCTATCGTAGCGAACATATCCGTAGTTGCACCCTCGAAAATATCGAGTTCGTAGCTTAATGCGCCCGATTGATAAGGATAGTCGAGGTCGGCTTCCACGCCGCCGAGAAGCGGAAGCTCCAACCCCGTTACTTCGTAATAATTCTGACGAGCGGTCATATAGCTTTCGGTTACAGCCGTTTGATAGCACATGATAAGCACGATACCCGTATCGAGCACGCTTCTTATCTGACAGGCATAAGTAACGCCTTCGACGGTACGCGAATGATCCCACGTATCCATATTATAGGCGTTGACGTAAGGCTCCGCTCCCGTCTGCTGACCAAACGCCGCCGTAACGGACGAATAAACTGTTTCGTCCGCACCGTTGATATCCATCATATAGGTAGTCTCGTTTATTTTTTCAAACATTCCTTCGACCGTTTCCAATTCGGGAAGCGTCAGGCCCGTTGCGGTCGTAAACGCCGCCCTCGCCTGCGCATAGCTTTCCGTCATCTGAACGGCGGGCTGCGTGCCGCCGCTGCTGTCGGAAGCGGAGGAGTTTAGTGAAACGGAGCTTTCGTTATTTCCGTTTGACGCTTCTTCCGTTTCACCGCAACCGACGAACGCGAACATTAGACACAGCGTCGTCAGCAAAGCAAAAAAACTTACAAATAAGTGTTTTTCAATCGTTTTTTTCATTCAGTTGTTTCTCCTTATATTTTATTAAATTTTCATTCATATCCCGCACGTTTTTCTTCCACTTGAAATACATTATCAGCCAAACGATAAGGAATTGGACCGCAACGAAAACAAATATCGCGAAAAGAAACGGCAGTGTGAACGGCAACCATTGAAGAACGAAGAACGCGAGCACGGCTGCGGCGAATATACAAATAAAGTGTACTGCGGTCGCCGTTAAAAGCCCCCATTTTTCCACGTCGTAAAAGCACATTCCGCCAAAGCCCGCTACTCCCCACAGCCCCGATAAAAGAGTCTGTAATACTATCGACCAAAACAGCCCTATCGAAGACAAGAGTTCGGGAGATACCAAGCTCACGGTCCCGACGGAAAGATTGAATAAAAAGGTTATGATATGGCCTATCAACGCACCGCAGATAAAACCGAAGACAATACGCTTTATCAATTTATTTTTCATTGTGTTTGCCTCCCTTTTTCAACGTTTCCCTTATCTGCACCGCGTATCGCCGCGAAGTGTACGAACAAATTCCGTCCGCAAGTTCTATCTTGATGACGCCGCCGACGTCGAAATCCCACCGCTTGACGTATTTGAGATTGACTATCTCCGACTGCGATATCTTCACGAACCATACGGGATCGAGCCTTTCTTCAAGCTTATACAGCGGTTGGTTGAGAATGTATTCGCCGCCGACGGTCTTTACCGAAAGATACCTGCCGCTTTTTGAGATTATAATTATATCGTGCGTATCTATCATGACGTCGCTCGAAAGTTCGTCGCAAACGAGGACGTCGTCAGAACGACGGCCTAATAGCTCGAGTATTTTTTCGACCTCGCCGTCCTGCGATCTTGCTCTGATTATTACTTCGGTATCTTCGGCGTTGTCGTCCTGAATAAATTTGATCTTTACTCCCATTTGAGCCTCACTTCTTCGGCAATCGTGTAGCCGCGCATACCGAAACACTGTTTTTTGTTGAATATCTCATAGCTTTAGCCATAGATCCATCGCCGTACGACGCCGATATCCGTCGTTCTTTTTACAAATCATATTATATAAATTCAGTAAGCTTAAATCAAGTCGTTTTGCGTAAACGGCAAAAATTATGTCATATTCGGTTATCGTCTGCACGACTTTTTTATTGACGAAAAAAAACGCGCCGAACGAAAGTCTATGCGTATCGACTTAAGTTCGGCTGCGGATAAAACGGTAACGATATTATATAATATACCGCGAATACACCTTTTTGTATATCTCCAAGCGGTTAGTGGTGGTAAGCTCGGTCAGCTCGTGAATGAGCATTTCGTCGTTTTTTATACATTCGACGATATCGGGATTGTAACGGGTGCCCGCGCCTATAATAAACTCGTTCAGAACGTTTTCAAAGGTCTTTCCTTCGGTGTAGTTACGCCCCAAGATATCCGTCGCCGCGTCCGTACAGTCGGCAATGGTCACGATGTCGATGATAAAGCGGACGGGAGAGGAAACGTTGTCGAACTCCACGGGATAGCCGAAACTTCCGTCGTACCAGCGGTGATGACCGATGATGATATCGAAAAACTTCGAAAAATCCTTATCTTTATCGAGTATCGTCAGCCCGTTTGCGGGGTGCGTTTTGATCTTTTTGAATTCGACGTCCGAAAGCCTGCGGTTCTGGGTATTGATAATATCCACCATTGACACCTTTCCGACGTCGTGGAAAAGCGCGCTTTCGCGAATATATTCGAGTATTTCGTCCTTTTTTGAAACGACCTCGTCGCGGTCCTTGCTTCCCAAAACGCCGATAAATAGCTCCGGCCGATTGGTCAAAAGGTACTTTCCGAGGGCCTCGGCTATGCTTTCGACCATAAGGCTGTGTATGCACGTTATCGGTTGACGGAACATGACCACTTCGAGAAGGTATTCCTTTTTCTCTTCATAGGAAAGGAAAGTACGTATCCTTTGATAAAGCATATATACGTATCTGTTCATTTCGCTTGTAAAGAAGGTGTACGGCAAAGATTTAACGAACAGTCTTAACTTATTCATGCGCTCGATGATCTCGTCGCGCTTACTCGGAACGTACCGCTCGCCCGCCATATAGTAGCACAGCGTTCCGATGACGTTGTAACAGTTATCGATATAGTCTTCCTGCTCGTTAGGATCCCCGTTGACATCGAGTCGGGCGAAAAGGTCGTCGAAATAATCAAGAAGATAATCGACTATCTCTTCGTTGGATATCTTGCCTTCATAGTTATGTAAAACCCTGTCGATACAATCGACCATCGGATCGAGCTCTTCGCCCTTTTCCTTTTTGCTCTCGGAAATAAGCCTTTCGTACAGGCTCTTTTCCTCTTCGGTGAACGAGGAAACGTTCTCGTAAAGCGTGACCGTCAAAAGCATTCTGTCGACGAAATAGGCAAATTCCTCATCGTCGCCGTCGAGCTTTTGCACCCGTTCGTCGTTCCAGATGGCAAGCGCTTCAAGATATAAATTGTACATCGTCGTGAACGCGCCGGGCTCGTCCTTGTTGAGAATACGGCTTATTACGTTGGAATACGATTTGAAAACGGTAAGACGGGCATAGCGGGAAGTCACGTTGAGATACTCGTCTTTAAAAGCGAAAATGTCCTCGTAAGAATACTTGGGCTTTTCGATGGATTCGATATCGGCTTGCTCGTACTCGAAACAGTAAGCGTGTATCAGCGGGATAGCGTAATTGAGATCGTGCTTTTTCAAAAAGTGTGCGATGCACGGCTCTATCATCATCGTCAACACGCAGATATCGTCGTAACCGTCCTGATATATTTTTAAAGCGGCGTCGGCTACAAGACGGTATTCTTCGTCGGTAAGTTCGCATTGTAAAGCGTCTTTCAAGGCCTTGATGCAATTTTCGTTTACGATAAAGCTCTTTCTCAGCTCCCGACTTCTTTCGATAAGTATATTCGTCCAGCGGTCGCTGCCGCTTCTTTTCAATATCTTTTCATTCCATTTGAATTCGGTGTTCTTGCAGGACTCGAACTCTTTGATAAAGGAGTCTAAAAACTTTTTGGTCATCATCTTGCGGTTATCCTCTCTCAGGTTTTAAATACGCGGCTTTGTCGTTTATCATAACGTATATAAAGGTGTTTTCTTGCGAGAACATTTTTACGATTTGTTTCAATAAAGCGTCCGAGGTTTTCATTTTGAAAACGTCGGAAAAACCGAAAGGTTTTGGTTTGCGCCAAGCAAACTAACGCTTATATTATAACATAAATAAAAATGCTTGCTCGCAAGGGCATTTTTATGATTGGCTTCAATAAAGCGTCCGAGGTTTTCATTTTGAAAACGTCGGAAAAACCGAAAGGTTTTGGTTTGCGTCATGCAAACTTACGCTTATATTATAACATATTAATTGCCGAAATTCAAGGTTTTGACTTTAAAAACGATCAAAAGCAAGTTACCTATTTGCCGTATAAGCATATAAAGCACCGAGATCAACCCTCTCACAACCTCAAAAGTGCCCCTATAAGTCGATTATCGGCGCTTTTTGTTCGTTTATAATATTTATAATTCAAGGCTGCATTTTGCTTTTATCAAAGAACACCTATTATCCGAACCGGCCGCGAAGAAAGCTATCGTTCGCATAATTTTATCAGAAACCGTGGTCCGAAAACAGCGTTCAGATTGCCGTTTTAAAAAATGCATTATCAAACTTAAACGACTATATTACCACGGTTAATATTTATCAATATAAGGATTACCGCTATACCCTCGTTTTTCGAGTTTTCTGAGCTTTCCGTCAAGATAATTTTTTATCGGATCTCTGAACCAACTCTTTTGTCCGAACCAATTAACCAATTTGGGACTTACCGCATAATACAGTTTGATAAAAATTCTGCCCCACCAACGCGAAGCAAGATATTCGTCTCTGTATCTTCTGAATCTCCAGACTTCGGGGCAATCGTACGAACCGTAAACGCAAGTAGCAATATAGCAACCGGAAGCTTTTTGAGGAACAAATAATTCAGCTATTTTAGTTTCACTATATGTCGATAAATTTAATTTGCATAAATACCTCTTACTGCCTGCCGCTGTAGCGACACGGGCTATGTAGTAAATAGTATTATCGTCATACAGCTTTGTTTCAAGCACATTATAAGAAGCCTTTCTTCTACCTTGCGAGCCAAAATCGATTGCATAAACAGAGGTAACGCCTTTTTGATCTTCCGCTGTATAAACAACTGAATTATTGGCAATTTTAAGCACTTTCTCAACCAAATAGCACAGTAATCTGTTTTTCGTCCCGTCCATTCTGGCTTGATGCAAGTTTTTGTTTTTGTCAATATAATACAAATAACCGTTTTCGGTTTTTACAAATTCATCAACCTGTGAAGCGATCGCTTTACAATAAGTGCCGTCCAGTTTCATCTTACACAAAGTCGAATTATATTGATCGCCTTTTATAAAATATAACCATTCTCCACTTGAAAACAGCACGTCTTTAACATAAGGCGATAATTCTTTTCTGTTTTTGCCGTCACTATCGATTGTTATCAAATAATGACAATTGAGATTATCAACCGTATAGTAATAAATTCTGTTATCTATTATTTTACATTTCCCATTAATATTGGATTCCAAAAGAATTGTTGATTTTGTATCAAAATTATAAACGTATAACTTTTTATTATATTTTGATGGGTTTTCAACGGTATATATGACTTTGTTATCAAAATAATCGACAACAAATGCCTTTTTATGTATTATTTCAAATTCTTCCCGAGTATCCAAATCACAAATAATCGTTTTTTCTGTATTATTTTTCTCGACAACATATTGAACGTAATGATATTTGAATGCTGTAACGCTTTTTATTCCGTTTTTTATTTCATATATGCAACCATTTTTTAAATCAAGTTCAAATAATGCCTTGTAAGATCTGTCATTTGCCCCGTCATATAAGAAGTATGCCTTTGCAATCCTTTTACGGACAAAATACTTTTTTGTGTCAAAAGATTTATCTATACTATTATGCTTTCCGTTAACAAGGTTTACATACTTGATATTTTTTCCGTCAAAATAATATAAAATATCGGCGTAATTTGTAATTATATCGCCTACATCTTTGACAATGGCTTTTACATTTGTTTTTGATTTTTCTGTTTTATATAGACAGCGCTTTCCTGAAGAATCGTTTTTCGGTAAATAATAGATTACGCCTTCGTTAATAAAAACATCTGACGATAACGTAAACAGCTTATTAATTCTATCGATAATCTCTTTTGAATCTTTATAACCTTTCAACGAATATAGAATATCAAGAGCTTCGATAAATTTTTGTTCGCAAACCAAATTGTTTGCCAAATTATACTTTTCCTGCGCATTTATACCTATATCATTTAATTCCGCAACAAGAAGATCTTCTTTTTCTTTTAAAAACCTCGCTATTTCAGGAATATATTCTATAGACTCATAAATTGTATCATTAAGTTTTTTTATGTCGGATTCACAATAGTTTTTCTCTAAATTTATCTCGTCTTCTTTCGGTAAATTGTATTTTTGCGCATAGTATAAATACTTATCAGCTTTTAAATTTACAGCGGTATAATTATCTATAACGGATGAGACCACTTTTTTGTAAACGTCATATATTCCGTACGAATCGAGATTACCTTTTTTATATTCCTCAATAATGCTTTCATAAATTTTTGAACTATATTCTATTTTCTTCTTGTATGGAACTACAGTAGAAATAAAGCACGCAACCCACGTCTTATAATCGTCGGCAGAAGAAACTCTCAAATTTTCGGTTATCATCTCCAATTCGTCGATTATAATATCAGGATCAAAAGCAAAGGCTTCCCAATCATAAGTATCTAAATATTGTTCTATATATGCCAATGCAGATGATGACGTCTTGATCCCATCTATTTTCAACTTGTTTTCAAATAATCTATCAGGATCAGCATTTTCTGTTGCATTACGCTTTTCATTTGTCGAACACGATTTACCGCATGCCATGCATATAACTTCTTTATCGCCTTTCTTATATAGGATCTTTTCCCCGCAATTAGGGCATCGGATCTCCGATAAAACAATTTCATTAGTTTGTTGATCGTTAATAATTTCCATAATAATTCCCCGTTTTTTCAATTATTTGATTATATTATTAATAATAGTTTTACGCGCCTAACGTGCCGACAGGTACGACAAACACCCCGTTTTCATCTTCATAAGCCATATTCCCGTTTGCGGTAACGACCATTAAAAACGACGGTTTATTCATTTTTTCCGTGTCGATAAGTTTTGAAAGCTTTAACAACGAATCGCAACCCTCCGCGATCAATTTATCACCGCCGAGTTTTATCTCGACTAATCCGTAACGGCCGTTTCTCAAGTGAATGACCGCGTCGCATTCCAAACCGCTTTTATCTCTGTAATGGTAAACGTCTCCGCCCAGCGTCTGCGAATAAACTCTCAGATCTCTTATAGCCATAGTCTCGAACATCAGGCCGAACGTTTTAAGATCGTTCATCAGATCGCCCGGTCCGAAACCAAGCGCGGCCGCCGCTATTGACGGATCGACAAAATAGCGCGTGTCTGAAGTTCTTATCGCCGTTTTCGACCTTAAATTGGGATTCCATGCCGGCATATCTTCTATTACGAATATTTTTTTAAGCGCCTCGATATACGAGCGGACAGTTCCTCTGGATATTGAATCGTCGTCACTTGAAACAATGTCGGTAAGTATCGTGTCTTCGCCTATTTGACTGCCTTGATTCCTGGCAAAAGACCGTAAGATCCTTTTCGCTTTTTCGGGATCGCGCTTTATCCCGTCCACGCGTGAAATGTCGGAATTGACGACCGAATCGAAATAATCCACAGCTTGATTCAACGCCAATTTACCGCTTAAATACGTGGAAACGGGCCAGCCGCCACGGCATACCAAAAACGCTACGTCTTCGAGTGTAAGGCTGTTTTTTGCATAAACGCTCTTTCTGTTTTCAAAAAGAGCTTTTAAGCTCACCTCGCCTGTGGATTCGCCGGACTCGAACAAACTCATAGGCCTCATTTTAAGCCAAGAAAATCTGCCCGTACCCGTATGGCTGACGTCGCTCATATCCGCGGGAACGCTCGAACCCGTCAAAATAAATTGAGCAAAATCGTGCCTTTTATCTACTTCAAAACGAACGGCGTCCCACAGTTTCGGCGCCAACTGCCACTCGTCGATAAGCCGAGGCGTTTCACCTTTTAGCAGCGTTTCGGGATTTGCGTCTGCCAGCATTATATTTTGCTTTTTGGCTTTAGGATCAGCCATATAAAGAATACTGCTTGCAATTTGCTCGGCGGTGGTCGTTTTTCCGCACCATTTAGGGCCTTCGATAAGCACGGCGCCCTTCCCCGCCAACTTTTCTTTCAACAACTCGTCTGCAAGCCTTTTTTTATAGATATCCATAAAAAGCCTCCTTACTTGTCTATATTTTACCAAACAAATAACAATTTGTCAACGGTATTATACACTTTGGCGCGATTTTATTGTACACTTTGGCGCGATTTTATTGTACACTTTGGCAAAATCGGGTAATTTATTTCACTTATTTGCGCATTTTATATGGTTTTAAGGCTCAAATCGATGAATTTTTGCCAAGTAGTCAAAGCCGCCGTATGATTAATTTGCAAACGAAAAAACCTTGCGGATCTCGGTTTTATGAACGCGCAAGGTTTTTCGGCTATATAATATATGCGTTATAATGGTTCGCCGACAAGCGGTCGGAATGCTTAATTATGTTCGAGCAGCTTTAAAGCGGCGGCAAAGGAAACGCAGTCGGCAAAAGAGCCCTGCCATATCCATTCGCTGAAGTATTTGCAGGCTTTATCCGCAGAAAGCAAGGGGTTGTCGAAAGTGGTATTCGCCCCGCTCGGAACAAACACCTTATAACCTTTCTCGAAAGCCGATTTGATCGTCGCGTCTATGCAAAAGTCCGTTTGCAGGCCGACTATCATAAGCTCTTTTTCGCCGCTACGTTTTAAATATCCGACGAAATCGGCGTTACCGAAACAGCTGTTTATAGTCTTAACGTAGACCTTTTCGCTTTCCTTCGGCGCCACGCGGTCGGCTATTTCAAAAGCCTCGTCGCCCGCGGAAAGCCCCGTTCCCGCGCCCGCGTCGTGCTGAAAATAAATGACTTCGACGTTATTTTTTCTCGCCTTATTAATAAGCCTTACGACCTTCTTCATAAAGCCGTCGAAATCATAAAGCTCGTCAATCGCAAGCCCTTTTTGCATATCTATGACAAGTAATTTCATATTTAAGCGCTTATCCTTTTATTTTTGCCGAATGCTTACGTTTTTGTATTATTTGAATTTGACGGCGGTGCCGTAGGCTATGACTTCCGCCGCGCCCTGCATGACGGCCGAAGACGAATAGCGGATATTAACGATAGCGTCGGCGCCGAGTTCTTCGGCTTCGGCGACCATGCGCTTGGTGGCGAGCGCGCGGGCTTCGTTCATCATTTGGTTATAAGCCTTCAATTCGCCGCCGACCATAGTCTTGAACCCCTGACCGATATCTTTGAACATGTTTTTCGACTGTATGGTGCTGCCCTTTACAAGCCCCAACATTTCAAGTTCTTTTCCCGTGATATAATCAGTATTTACCAAGATCATCTTCTTCTCCTCCTTTAATTTCTTTTATGCGCTGAACGCAGACTATTATCATGACCGTTCCGAACGTTGCGGGTATGACAGCCAGAAGTATTTTGAAAACCAAGCTTTCCGTCAAAAAGATCAGCACCGCAAAGTAAACGATAAAATATGCTATCATTATTACCGTTACGACTATCGGCGCTATCATCTTTTTGATATGAAGTTTTGAAATATCGTCTTTTTCGTTCATACCTGCCCGCCGCCCGCGGTTGCAAAAACCATACGGCCGTTTACTATAAATATATTATACCACAAACGCCCGAAAAATTCAATCGTTTACGGCAACGTTTCCGCACTTACCGCTATAAACGTGGTTTACGCCCCGCCTGTTTATCGACGCTCCCTCGCCCGCTTCCCCCCAAAAAAGCTGGGCTATAAGTCGATTATCGCCGACTCCCCCTCAGTTCGATTCCCATTTCAGCATTAAACGACCACGCCGCCCGATGATATC
>JAFZXN010000053.1 GCA_017616695.1 Clostridia bacterium
ACGATGATATTCGTTCCCGTGACGTCCGCAGGCATTAGGTCGGGCGTAAATTGGATACGCTTGAACGGTAGGTCGAATACCCTGCCGAGCGTTCTTACGAGCCTCGTTTTTCCTACGCCCGGAACGCCCTCCAACAACACGTTGCCGCCCGCTATCATGGCGATGATAGTACCTTCGACGACTTCCTTCTGACCGATGACGTCCCTCGCTACCTGCGTGAAGATGTTTTCGCATTGTACGCTGAATTGTTCTATGTCTTTTTCGGTTGCCATATTTTCACCTTTTTTGATTTGATCTTTCTTTTGAGCCGACCGCTCAAATTAAGGGATAGGGGTTAGGAGATAGTGGTTAGGGAGCGGTCTGCGGTAAGCGAAAAAAAATAATTTTTCGCATTTTATTTTCGTTTATCATATCATATATAATTTATTTTTGTCAAACGAATTGATATCCGTTTGCGGATAATGCGGACGATACGGAATAATAATTTCCGTAAAATCCCCTCGCTTTTATTCAGCCGATACGGCACGACCGTTAAAATTGCATAAATTCTGAATAATATTCAATTTTTTAGTTTATCCGACTCGGACCGAAAATGCACCGTGACGGCGACGTTAATGATCGGGGTTTTAAGAAAAAAATCGAATTTTGACGAAAAATTTCCGTTCGGGTATTTACAAAACGAAAACGTTCTGTTATAATAATAAGGAATAGCGAAATACGCTTGACGGGAGGATATTATGGGAACTTTTATAATCAAGAAAACGCCTACGGGTTTCAACTTTCGGCTTCTTGCCGCAAACAAAATGAAGATCGCCGTATCGTCGCAGGTTTATTCGACGAAAGCGTCTTGTTTAAACGCCACCAAAAGCATAGCTAAATTTGCCGAAAAGTGCATTGCGGAAGACAGGATAGAGGATTCGACTTTGCAAAAACCCGAATCCAAAACCTGCCCCAAATTCGAGATATATCTCGACAAGGCGGGGCTGTATCGTTACAGGCTTTATGCCTCCAACGGCGAAAATATCGCCATTTCGGAAGAAGGCTACAAGTCCAAATCGGGATGCATAAACGGAATGAAAAGCGTTTCCGTCAACTCCAAAGACGCGGATATAGTAGACGAGACGCTCAAAAAATAACGTTTATTTATGCATTTATGAGCATATTTACACGAATATTATAAAAGCGTGACGTCTACGCTCCATTGACAATATATATGAAAAAAGGGCGCTGTAAAAGTCGATATCGGCTTTACAGCGCCCTTTTTTCAATTATCCTACTTTTTCCTCTTGACGGGTATCCATATAGCGCTGTGATAGTCGGCGTCAGATTTTTCGCCGTTAATGCAGTCGTACCACTCGATGGTAGCGTTTCCCGAAAGCTCGTAATCGGGGTTAGCGGGCAGCCATTTTTTGAATATCTCTGTGTTAAGGTCCTGCAAAGCGTCGGGCACGGGGCCGATGCAGTCGAACACCGCCCAGTCGTGCCGCGGAAATTCGTATAATACCATACCCGCTGGGACCTCGCCGCCCGTGTATTTGCCGGCGATGAGATAGCGGAACTTTCCGCCGCCCAGATCGTCTATGCAAACGCCGTATTCGCCTATACAGTTATCGACCAAAGCCTTTTCGTAAGCGTTCTTCGGGGCGTTGCCGGCATAGACGTTTTCAGCGTACTTTTCGCAAATTTCGTCCCAGAACAGGGGTATCTTTTCATAGGCGTTTTCGTAGGTAAACTCCTTTTGAAAACCTATCAGCCTGAACGGGAACATAGGGGCTATCTTGTAATTCATTTTACTACCTCCGTAAATATTGACGTCGACGGTCAAAGGAAGAAACACGCGCACGGGATAGTCGCCGGATCTTACTTGCGTAGGCGTCGCGCCGTGAAAACGCGAAAACGCCTTCGTAAAGCTTTCGGGCGTGTCGTAAGCGTACTTGAAAGCGATATCTATGACTTTTTCGTCAGTGTTTTTAAGCTCGAGCGCCGCCTCGTACAGCCTGCGGCCACGAAGATATTCGCCTATCCCGTAGCCCGTCAATAAGGAAAACCCGCGCTGAAGAAAAAACGGCGAAACGAAAACGCTGTCCGCGACCTCCTGCAAGCCGACGTCTTCAATAAGGTGTTCTTCCATATATCCGATAGCTTTTCTTATGCACGACAGCCAATCCATACTCGTTTTCTCCTTTGTCCGACGGTAACATTATATCATGCCGAAAGTGATAAGTCCTGTCATTTTTTGCGTAGTTTTGTCCGAAAAACATAAAGACGGCGCTTACTTGCTTTCGCCCCCGAAATACGCATTGAATAACGTAAACGAGCTTGATTTTTTGTAAACGCCGTATTTTTATATCGGGAATATTATCCCCTGCCCGCTATAGCGGGAACGAAAGGGCATACTATCGTACCTTTTCGTCACTTTCGCAGAAATGATATTCGGCAGATATTATAGTATTTTATCGGAAACGACGAGTTTTCTTTCGTCTATACGGGCGTAGAGATCGTTTTTGGGCATCGGTTTACCAAAGAGATAGCCCTGAAGACGGTCGCAGCCGATCTTATTAAGAAATTCCGCCTGAGCCTTGGTCTCAACGCCTTCGGTAAGCGTAAACATATTGATCCGGCTGGCCATCTTGATTATGCAATCGATAAGCGTTCTCGACTTTTCGCTGTTTTCGAGATCCGTCAAAAACCGCATATCCAACTTGATAACGTCGAATTGATAATCTTTAAGTACGTTGAGCGAAGAATAACCGCTCCCGAAATCGTCCAGCCACAGCGCATAGCCCAATTCTTTTATTCGATTCATGGCCTCGTTCAATTTGGCAAAGTTATCCGCAAGCGCGCTTTCGGTGACTTCGACGTGTATAAGATGCTTTGGAACGTTATACTTTTTGACAAGATCTTCAAGCTCCGTCACGGCGTCCATCAACTCGAAATCGAGCCTCGAAAAGTTGAGCGAAACGGGAACGACGGGCCTTCCCTCGTCAAGCGCCTCGCGAATGTCTTTACATACCGCGCCGAAAATGGCCTTGTCGAGTTTATGTATCAAGCGATAATCTTCCAGAACGGGTATGAACTCGTTCGGGTAAAGCTGCCCGTAAACGGGGTCCATCCAGCGGGCAAGCGCCTCGCAACCGCAAAGTTTTTCGGTATCCGACCAGACGACCGCCTGATAATACGGAACTATCCAGCCGTTATTCACCGCGTTGTCTATATTATTGATGATATGCAATCTCTTGCGGTACTCGTCGCTCATCTCCTCGTCGTATTCGACGCAGATGGTCTGGAAGCGATTTTTGATACAGTGTGCGGCGTAACGCGCTCTGTCGATGGCCATGCGCGGATCTTCGTCGACGCCGCTCAAGTGATACGCGCCGCAGTTTAAGCTCATCAATATCTCGCCGTCGTAAGCTTTAACTACGTCGTTTAAGCTATTCAGCCTTTTAGAAAAGCTTTCGGCTTTAGTCAAAACGACGAAGTGGTCGTCCGACTGGCGGGCGCACAGCGAATCGTCAAAGACCGCGGAAATGTGGTTTGCCAGAAATTCCAGGAACTTGTCGCCTTCTTCAAAACCCCTTTGGTCGTTGAACGCTTTGAAATTGTGAACGTCTATGAACAAAAATACGTTTTCGGCGACGTCGGCGGTAAGAGAACGTATCTTATCCGTAGCAAGCGTGGTAAAATAACCGTAATTATATAAACCGGTAAGCGCGTCTTCTTTTGCACTTTTTTCCAAGGCCTTCGACTTTTTGGCTTCGTTCATTCGCCCGTGATAGATAGCGAAACATATCGTAGTCAAAGATATGAAGAACGTAAGGTAGTTTACGGCGTCGCCCGAAATTATCTTCTGCTGAACGCCGCTTATCATTATTTCCTGCGCTTTGAAAGTAAGCCCCTCGTTGAAGGTAAGCAAGATATAGTAAAAGCCGAGGAAACTCGTTCCGAGGATCAATAGCGTTACGTAAGGTCTGTAGATCAAAAGGCACCCGACGTATATAACCATCGTCAAAAAACAGATTATTTCTTTTCCGCCCCAGAAGTCGCTGTAAGAAACGTATACGCCGAACGCAAGACAGATGAGCGTAAAAGCGGTGATGATGACGTGCTCCAAAATGATGACGTTTTTGTTTTTTAAATATTTGACGATAGAATAAGCCACTATCGACGCGCCTATCACGAACAACAGAACGTAGATGGATATAAGCATTGCGTTCATTATGTTCGCCATTACGGGCGTTATCGTTGCCGTCACTTTGGTAAACGTTTCAAGGCTAAGCATCAACGTATATAATATGCAGCAAGAACCCGAAACTATGAGCGTTATAAACCTTCCTCTGGAAAGCCTTCTGTCCCTGTTGTAGAAAAAGCAAAAGAGCGTAAGCCCTAAGCCGACGAACAGAAACAGCCAGTATTTGGAAGTGTATTTTACTACCAGCTCCGTAAAATCGCCGCCGTTTTGAAGTTTGGGTAAGATCTTTGAATACGATTGCCTTATCAGCATCCACAATTCGAGCAAAACGACGATAACGCCCATGTAGCGGCAACTGCGGATATTTGCGTCGTGCAGATAATCGTTTTCGTATTTACTCAATTTATCAAAACCGAAAAGATGCGATAAAAAACTTAAAGCCTTTTTCATTCCGATACTTCCTCATTTTTATCTTATGCTCTTATTTTATCACATTCGTTTACAAAATGCTATACTATTAATTAAAATTTTATATCAATTTTCTGAAAAATATAATAATAAAACAAAATTAGTCAACTTATCTTATTTTGCGCCGACTCCCCTCGCGTTCGAGTCCCCTCTTGCTTTACTTTACCACACAATATTCTTTAGAAATCTCAACTAACTTTATCATAAGACGTCACTCCTATTTTTAAAAGACTATACCAAAAGATAAAGAAATGCGCCACAATTTTGTGACGCATTCTTTGATTCACTATTATTAGTTATTACAAATATCTTCTAGTTTTTTTCTTAATGTTTCGATTTTCTCTAAATAATTCGAATAATCCATCATAGTCTTATTTCTAAGTAAATCCGTAATTTCAACTACAAGCTCTGTTAATGGAGTTAATTCCAAACTTAATAATACTCCTTTTAAAGCATGTGCAGCTTGAAAAGCTTTATCTAAATCATTATGATTGATACTTTCTTCTAATGCTTTAAAACTTGCGTTAGTAGGAACCATCTTCACTAAACGTAAATATAATTCTTCTTTATTCGCACATCTTTGGACCCCGGTTTTTGTATTCGCTCCAAAAGAATCTAATTGATCTAAAGTTAACATTTATTTTCTCCTAATAATTTCATGAAATCTTCTTTACTTAATGGCTTACTGAAATAATAGCCTTGAATAACACTATATCCAAATTTTTTTAGCTGATTCAATTGTTCAACTGTTTCTACACCTTCAGCAACTAAAACAACATCTAAGTATTTCGCAATATCTGACACTAATTCAATAATCTTTAATGTTTTATCATTGCTATACATTTCTTTTACAAATAACATATCTAACTTTAAAACATCAAATGGAATTGTAGCTAACGCATTTAAAGATGAATATCCGGCTCCAAAATCATCAATTTCAATCTTAAAGCCTTTTTCCTTAAGTGTCGTAATAATCTTAACTAAATGGTTGCTGTCACTATTATATGCAGATTCTGTAATTTCTAGATATACATATTTATTATCTACGTGATACTTCTTAGTAAATGACTCTAATATATCTACTATACTATCATCTAATAAATCAATTCTGCTAACATTTAAACTAACAGGAACGATATCCATATTATTCTCTTTTAAATAGGCTAAATGTTTAATTGCTTCTTCCCATACATAATGGTCTAATTCTCTAATAAAGCCACGTTCTTCAAAAAGCGGAATAAATATTTTGGGAGAAACCATTCCCCTTGAAGGATGAATCCATCTTACTAAAGCTTCAGCTGAAGATATATATGGTTCATTTTCAATATTATATTTAGGTTGATAATAAATAACAAATTCTTTATTTTGAAGTGAATTATGGAAATCATATGCTAATTGTTCATAAAGAAGTGAATTGTTTTGACTGATATCAGTGAAAGCTAAATGTTTATTATGCCCGAATTTTCCAACTTGGTTACAGGTTAGCTTCGCTCGATTGATACGTACATCAATACTAACTTTTTTATCATCAATTTCATATACTCCGAGTTTGAAATTGATACCTGATACTCCATATTTTTCTAATGATATTTCAAAATGTTTAACTAACTCATCATAATTATCTACATGCTTATGAAAAACCAAGAAATATTCATCTTCTAATTTACCAACGATACCACCATAAGCTTTAACATTTTTCTTAAGCTCATCAGCAATATATTTCATAACCTCATCGGCTTTATCTTGGCCATATAATTCATGAATAATATGTAAGTTTTCGACAAGCAATACATTTAAATCCATCTTATCATTCGGATTATATTCCTCAATCATTTTTACATATTCTATAAACACATTTTTATTATATACTTGCGTTAATTCATCACGTTCTGATGCATGAATGATTAATCTATCTTCAAATAATTCGATTAATCTTGCAACTCTTGCAAGCATAACTTGTGGCAATTCAAAAGGTCTTTTTATGAAATCGATGGCACCAAGTTCCAAACATTCCAGTTCAGTTTCTGTTTCTGATGTAATAACAATAATCGGTATTCTTTTAATATTTTTCTCATTTAATCTCTTTAAGAATTCGATACCATTCATCATTGGCATGTTGATATCAAGGATGATTAAAGAAATGGGTTTTATCGATGTAGTTAGTTTTTGAATACCTTCTATTCCGTTATTAGCAATTTCCACATCATACTCTACACTCAATACTTCTTTTAATATTTCTTGATTAATTATTTCATCTTCAACAACAAGAATTGTTCTTTTTATATCCTTAATAATATTACTCATTAGTGTTTCCGTAAGCAATTATATTTTTTTAGAAGCTTCCATACATTTCGACTGCTTCATCAATTGTAAGTTCACCTTTTCCGACACGATATGCTGCAACTCGGATTTGAACTGTAAGAGGATCTAAAACCCCAAGTACTTCCGGAGATACAATTCTATCAGATGGGACTTGACCGAACGGTGCATAAATTGTGTCAAATGATAAATCTTTTGTTGGTGTTAATAAACGTTTAATTGAAGCTAGATTGTTAAGTTCCTTATTTGAAATTAAGAAACGCATAAATTCATTTGTCATATCTAAATTATCACAATATTTATTAACAGAGAATTCAATAGAAGGACTATCAATGAAATATCCTCCTTCTTCGGTTAAAGGAATTGGGGCAAACGTATAATCAAAAGGTGAATTTTTAAAAGCTTCAGATTGACTTTCTCTTTTCTTAGTACCGGATACCGTATCACCGGCACAAATCATCATTGGTACATCACCTTCGAAAAAGCGTAATATTACTTTGGTATAGTTATCCGCAATCTCATCACACTCATTAATGTCTATGTATTTCTTATCTATAATTTGTTTCATTGCTTCAAGTGCAGGGCGCATATATTCACCTGCAGCAGGATTAAGAGCATTAGCAAGTGCTAAAGCTTCCGGATTTTTAGCAAGTGTTACTACAAACATCGGATAAGCAAGAGTATACATAAAACAACTTGAAGATTTTCGGCTATATCCCATCATTGGGCTTTCATATCCTTTTGTTTTGAAAGTTTCACAAACTGTATTTAATTCTTCAAGTGTTGTAGGAATACTCAGATTAAATTTTTTAAATAAGTCTTTGTTTACAAGCATTCCATACGTTCTTGATAAAACCGGGATCATTAAAACATTTCCGTTTTCATCATGATTAATTAATCCGGAACGAATACAATTAAGATTCATATTCAAACTAGAATCAGAAAGATTTTCCATATGTTCAAATACAGATTTATAACTTTCATTTCCAACCATTCCGGCATAGGAAAAGAAAATATTCGGTTTGTCTTTACTTTCCAATACTGTAGCGATTGTATTGCTGTAATCATCTAATTTTACATAGCTAAGTTGTACATTCGGATAGATATCGTTAAATCTATCAAATTCTGCTTCTAATGCCTCAAAGTTATCATAACTTCCGGCAACAGTGATTTTACAACTTGTATTTGTATCATAAGATGGTTCAAACGGTTTATCTTCATTATTGGCATTTATACCATCACACGCGGTAAAGATTACCAGCGTACAAACAAATAGAATGATACTAATTATTTTTTTCATTTTTTCTATCCTCCTTGATTTTACGTATTTCTTTTAAAACAAGTTTAATATCAATTGGTTTTGCGATATGACCATTCATACCGGCTTCTAAACACTCCGTAACATTTTCAGCAAAAGCATCAGCTGTCATAGCAATTATCGGAATGGAAGAATCATAAGAATCACCTAAAGCTCGAATATACCTTGTAGCGTCTAGTCCATTCATTTCCGGCATTTGAATATCCATAAAGATTAAATCATAATGACCTTTTTTAGCATTCTTGATTTTTTCAACACAAATACGACCATTTTCAGCACGTTCGGTTGTGATATTATACATCTCAAGCATGTTGGAGATAATTTCCCAGTTAATATCATTATCTTCAGTAACTAAAATATGCATTCCTTCTAAATCAGAATAATCATTTTGTGGTTCTACCGATTTTGAGGCAGTGCCTAAAATCTCATTTATTTTGTCATAAAGTGTAGAGCGGAATAAAGGTTTACTAATAAATCCGTTTACACCTACTTCTTTTGCTTTATCTTCAATATCTGTCCAATCATAAGCAGAAATTAACAATATAGGAATATTTGAATCTAAATCCTTTCGAATTCTTTGAATCGTTTCAACGCCATCAATATCCGGCATCTTCCAATCTAGAATTACAATTCGATAATCTTGGCCAATCTCATGACGGTGCTTGATCATTTCCAATGCTTCAATACCACTTGTTGTAGAATCCGGATTAACACCAAGAGATTTCAATGTTTCAATTGCAGTTTCCAAACATACCCGATCATCATCAACAATTAAAACGTCCATCGAATCAAGAACCATTTCATCTCTTTGTTTATCCGCAATAGGAAGATCTAAAACAATTGTGAATGTAGTTCCTTTTCCTTGTTCACTTTGACAATCAATACTACCTTCCATCAAATCAACCATCTGTTTAGTGATAGCAAGACCTAAACCGGTACCCTGAATACTATTTACACGACTATCAATTTGACGTGAAAACGGTTGATACATAATTGCCAAATAATCTTTACTCATACCGATACCGGTATCAGCTACATTATATACTACTCGAACATAACCGGGTTTTGGACTTTCCTCTTGACGCATGTCAACACTAACGCTACCACCCGGTTCAGTATATTTAATCGCATTGGATAAAATATTGATATAGATTTGATTGATTCGTAGTTGATCGGCATAAATATAATCAATATTCATATTACCTACACGGAAATTGAAATCAATATTCTTTTCTTTAACCATTGGTTGGAATAAGTTGACCAAATTTTGTGCAGTTTCAACGATGGAGAATGTTTGTGGATTAAGACTTAGTTTTCCACTCTCTACTTTAGATATATCTAAGATATCATTAATAAGTGTTAAAAGATGATTACTTGCTTGAGTTATTTTATGCAGGTTTTCTTCTACCACTTTCGTATCATTTAATTTCTTTTCTGTGATAGCTGTTAGTCCAATAATAGCATTCATAGGGGTACGAATATCATGTGACATCGTAGAAAGAAAATCTGTTTTTGATTTATTTGCTGCGGCAGCTTCTTTGGCAGCTAAATGAAGTTTCTTATTAAAAATAATCATCACAGCCAAATCAAATACGAATAAGACAAATAAACCAACAGAAATAAATCCAATCAACAACCAGTTTTCTGTATTTACGCTTAAATTCTTCATCGGTATATAGTTAAGAAGAGTCCAACCTTTTGATGCGGAAATCGATGTATAGGCAAGAATACATTCCTCGCCACGAGAATTCAACATAGTAATTGAACCTGTGGATGATGTAATCTTTTTAGATAATTCATCGATTGTAAGATTATCTACGTCATTATAAGAACGATAAAACTCGAAAAGATTAGAGTTTTTAAATGAATGTCCTTTAATGATATAATCCCCATCATCATCTATCATAGAAAGCTCGGCACTGGCAAACTCTTCTTTTGGGAAAACCCATTTTTGTTCCAATTCTGCAATTGGCATAACTCGAAGTAATATCGCATTTTTAATATCACCAGTACTTGTATCACGAACGTTAACCTTATTACAAAAAGCGATTGACTGTTCTCCGTTTACCGGATTAGTATACGCTCTGGAAACATTGATAGACTTACCGATCTCACTAATCCAACTTACATCATTTAAAAGATTAATTCTTTCATATGAAACACTATAATTATTTAAATCTCCATTTCTTCCCTTTGTTGAAAGCCCGGTAAGTGTATCCAGAAATACTATGTGGGCAGACGCATTGGGTTGCACGTGAGAAGTTCTGATAAAAGTTACTGCTTCATCAATGGTCATTTCATTTGAATTAATGTAGTGAGTCCAAACGTCACAAATACGTTGTTCGCCCTCCAGATAATTTTCTGTAATATGTTTCATTGTGATTGTCGTGTTTTCAAAATACTCTATCTGTCTTTTAATTGAACTTTTGTTCTCGTCGTTAGAATAAAGAATAACAAATATTACCATAGCGATCATTATGAAAACATTGACAATAATAATCCATATTCTTTTCAAAGTATCTGACTCCCCTTATAATTCTATTTTTATCTCAAGTTGCACATTATAGCGCTTTAAATCTTAATTTTAATACAAACTACTACTTTATACGATTATACCATAATGAATTAATATTATATGAAAAAAGTAAACAAGTAATTTTAGAAAATTTAAGTCAAAGCAATTATCTTCCAGTGGAGTCTTATCATATTCGCTAAAAAGTGTGCGAATTCAAAAATAAAAAAACACTTATTATTCGATATCCTCGAGACATCAATAAGTGTTAATTCTAAAATACTTGGCTTAACTAAGCCATTTTTATATAAAAATCCTGATGCACAAATTGTATCAAACTTTACTATTCAATATGGTAGCCCCAAGGGGACTCGAACCCCTGTTTTCGCCGTGAGAGGGCGACGTCTTAACCGCTTGACCATGAGGCCTTATTCAAGTTACTTGTTAATAATACCACATACTTTTGCTTTTTGCAACTGTTTTTCAACTTTTACCGCAAAAATATTATTTTTTTTCCAAAAAGCCCGAAAAGCTTTTTTCTTAACTATAAAAACGCTGCGCCGCGCCCGAATAAAAGCGTTCGGGCACGGCAAGCGAGCGTAAAAAAATCGTTATAAACAGTCGCCTGCCTCAATAAGAGCGCGGCGAAACGATCATAAACCGTCGAATTCGTCGGCAAGCTTTTTGGCGACGGCGGAAAGCTCTTTAAGGCCTTTAAACGTGCTTTCCTTATCGAAATCTGCAAGGTGGCAGTCGGCCTCGAGAGTGAAATAGCCGTCGTAACCGATATCTTTCAGAGCTTTTACTACGGCATGGAAATCTATATCCATTGAAAACGGTATGCGGTGTGAATCGTGCCAACGGTCGTTGTCGTGGATATGAAGAGCCTGAACGTATTTGCCGAGCGTTCTTATCATCTTAGGCGCGCTCGTATCAAGCCCTTTCATTTCGGCGTGACCGATATCCACGCACGCGACGAGGTAGTCGTCGTTCACCACGGTAAGGTGGCGCAAAAAATCGTCGTGCGAAGAGCAGGCGGCGGCCGAGGCGTGATCGGCCTCGTTATTCCAATTCCACATATTCTCAACGGCTATTTTTACGCCGCACTCGTGAGCAAACGGCAAAAGCCTTTCGTACATAAGCGCGTTCTCTTCTGCGGTGCGGTTATTGTCGGGATGGATAACGCATATCTTCCCGCCCGCTATCGCCGTACATTCCAGAGCGCGGAGAAGATACTTTTCCATGTTTTTGAACGCGGACGGAAAAGGAGCGTGCGCCTGATTGCAGACTATGCCGTTATCGTTACCTATCCGTTTCAGATTTTTAACGTAAGCGGCGTATCCGTCGGAACATAAAGGGCTGTCGCTCGGCTCCGCCAAAGCCAAAGCGCCGTTTATACGCACCATATCGAACATACTCAGATCCCATGCGTCGAATCCGGCTTCAGCTACCAGCTCCACCGCCTTTTCGTAACCCACTTTTCTTGCCGCGGAAGCTATCTCCGTCGAAATTTTCATTTATGCCACCGACCTTTTTTATATTAAATAATTCACGAAATATGCGAATGATCGACTTATACGCCGACTTTTCGATTTTTTACAGCTTTACGGAAGTTATGCCGTCGGTTATCGTGCAGGGATAGAAACTTGCGGCGTAACCGATCTTTTCTTTATAAGCTTTTCCGACCGTTTCCTTGAAAGCGTCGACGCTGTCGCTTTTAACGAGAGCTATCGCGCAGCCGCCGAAACCCGCGCCTATCATACGCGCGCCAAGACACGATTTTTGCGCCGTGCAAAGGTCGACGAGCGTGTCCATTTCCGTGCAGGAAACGAGATAAAGGTCTCTTAAAGAGGCGTGCGATGCGTTGAGAAGTTTTCCGAACTCCGCCATGTCGCCTTTTTCGAGCGCGACGACCGAACGATTTACCCTGTCACATTCGTAAACGACGTGTTTGGCGCGGGTGCGATAGGGCTCGGCAAGGCCGTCGGACAAATTTCCGAATTCTTCGGTCGTTAAGTCCGCAAGGCAGGCGTAATTACCGAATTTTCTGAAATAATCGAGCGCGTACTCCGTTTCGGCGCGGCGTTCGTTATACTTGCTTTCGACGAGGCTGTGCGGACGGTTGCAATTAATGATAACGATAGAATAGTTGCCGAAACGCGCGGGAACGTATTTACAATCGAGCGTTTTGCAATCGAGGAGCATAGCCATTTCGTCCTTTCCGCAAGCCGACGCGTATTGGTCCATTATCCCGCAATTGACGCCGCAGTATTCGCGCTCGGCTTTTTGCGAGAGCAAAGCGACTTCAACTTTATCGAATTTCTCGCCCGCGATAGTCGCAAGCGCGGCGATAGTGGAAACTTCTATGGCGGCGGAAGACGAAAGCCCGCTCCCGAACGGCACGTTGCAGTCGTAATACATATCCGCACCGACGACTTTATGCCCCGCCTGCTGCCACATATACGCGGAACCCGCCTGATAGTTGCCGTATTTTAAATGCTTGTAAGCGTCGAGTTTGTTTATATCGAGCGTTACCTCGTCGGGAAGCGACGAAAAAGAAATATTAATTTTGTCCGTTCCGTTGGCTCTGACGTAAACGTCGTTTTTCAAAGAGATGGCCGCAGGAAACACTTTACCGCCGCAATAGTCGACGTGTTCGCCGATAAGGTTTATCCTGCCGGATGCGGAGACCTTGTATTCGTATAAGTTTCCGAGTTCGTTTTCCGTCAATTTTCCGTTCATGTATTAACTCCTTTTTTTTACGGTCTGAAAATGTAAAAAATCGAAAAATAGCCGATAATCGACTTATAGAGGGGCTTTTTAGTGACAATTTTTACGTTTGCCACTGTAAAAAAATCCTGTTTTCACTTTTTTTACGCTTTAAGAGCGTTTGGTCTTGGTGGTGTCTTTCAGCGTTACGTCGTGCGCGCCGCCTTCGACGATGCTCGTTCCCGAAACGAGAGTGAGCGTGGCTTTTTGGCGGAACTCTTTAAGATCGAGCGCGCCGCAATTACACATGGTCGATTTGACTTTCGCAAGCGAAGTTAAGACGTTATCTTTCAGATAGCCGGCGTAAGGAACGTAAGAGTCGACGCCCTCTTCAAACGAAAGCTTCTTGTCGCCGCCGAGGTCGTAGCGCTGCCAATTCCTCGCACGGTTGGAACCTTCGCCCCAATATTCTTTGACCACGCTGCCGTTGACGGTCAGTTTTTCCGTCGGGCTTTCCTCGAAACGGGCAAAATACCTGCCGAGCATCAGAAAGTCCGCGCCCATAGCAAGAGCGAGCGTCATGTGGTAGTCGTGAACGATACCGCCGTCCGAGCATACGGGAACGTAAACGCCCGTCTCCTCGAAATATTTATCACGGGCGGCACACACGTCTATAAGCGCAGTCGCCTGGCCTCTTCCTATGCCCTTCGTTTCGCGGGTTATACAAATAGAACCGCCGCCGATACCGACTTTGACGAAATCGGCGCCGTGCTCGGCGAGAAATCTGAAACCTTCGCCGTCGACCACGTTGCCCGCGCCGACTTTGACTTTATCGCCGTAACGATCACGGATCCACTTTAAAGTGAGCGCCTGCCACTCGGAAAAACCTTCGGAAGAATCTATGCAAAGCACGTCCGCCCCCGCGGCGACGAGCGCGGGAACTCTTTCGGCGTAATCGCGGGTGTTGATGCCCGCGCCGACTACGTAGCGCTTATCCTCGTCGAGAAGTTCGTTGGGGTTTTCCTTGTGCGACTCGTAGTCTTTTCTGAAAACGAAGCTGTCCAGCCTGCCGTTTTCGTCGATGATGGGCAGAGAATTGAGTTTATGTTCCCAGATAACGTCGTTCGCCTCTTTTAAAGTGATGCCCACTTTTGCGTAGACGAGCTTTTCAAACGGCGTCATAAATTCGTAAACGGGCTTATCGAGCGGCATACGGCTGACGCGATAGTCCCTGCTCGTCACAATGCCGACCAATTTGCCGCCGCAAGTGCCGTCTTCGGTAACGGCGACGGTCGAATGTCCCGTTTTTTCTTTCAAAGCGACGACGTCGGCAAGAGTCGAAGTCGGCGAAACGTTGGAATCGCTTATAACAAAGCCGGCTTTAAACGATTTTACCCTTGCGACCATTGCCGCCTGCGATTCTATCGGTTGAGAACCGAAAATAAAGGAAATGCCGCCTTCTTTTGCGAGCGCGATCGCCAATCTTTCGCCGGATACCGACTGCATTATCGCCGATACGAGCGGGATATTCATCGTAAGAACCGGCGCTTCTCCTTTTTTGAACTTGACGACCGGAGTAGCCAACGAAACGTTGGTCGGAACGCACATACTCGAAGAGTAGCCCGGTATAAGAAGATATTCGTTGAACGTATGCGATGGTTCGGTAATGTACTTTGCCATATAATCCCTCTTTTGCTTTTTATTAATGCTATCATTTATTAAAAGATTTGTCAAATAAATTGACCGCGACTTTCAAACTCGCAGACGATAAAAGCCGTTATTTTTTTAAAAATCAACGTAACTTTTTTTATTAAAATAAAAAACTTTGCGCCTGCATTGAAAAAACTTACGCCAAAAACTTGAATTATGGTGAAAAATATTATAAAATTATACCGATGAACGAAAGAATGGAAAAAACGGCAGGAAATTGCGAAATACTTGCCCCGGCAGGCGATCAGGCGTCTTTGACCGCCGCCGTAAACGCAGGCGCAGACGCAGTGTATTTCGGCGTCAACGATTTCAACGCGCGCGCCAAATGCGACAATTTTTCGCTTGAAAACGTTGCCGAAGTCATAAAAAACGCGCACCTTCTCGGCGTGAAAACTTATATCACGCTCAATACGCTCGTATCCGACAAAGAGATACCCGCGTTTTTGAGCGCGGTCGACGTACTGTATAACGCCAAAGCCGACGCGTTCATCGTGCAGGATTTCGGAATGGGTACTCTTATCAAAAAGCTGTACCCCGACGCCGCTATCCACGCCTCAACGCAGATGGGAATACATAACGCCGACGGCGCGGAATTTCTCGAAAAGTGCGGCTATAAGCGCGTTATCTTATCAAGAGAGACCAAACTCGACGATATAAAGCGCATAAAAGAAAGGACGTCGCTCGAGATAGAATACTTCGTTCAAGGGGCGCTTTGCGTGGCGTTTTCGGGTAACTGTTACCTTTCGTCGATAAAGGACGGGAACAGCGGCAACCGCGGAAGGTGCCGTCAATTATGCCGATTGAAATATTCCTGCGAAGGAAAATGCGGCAATCTCCTTTCGCCGAACGATCTTTGTCTTGCGGACAAACTCGACGTTTTGTCCGCGGCGGGAGTTGATTCTTTCAAGATAGAAGGCAGAATGAAACGCCCGTCTTACGTTGCCGCGGCGGTAAAAGCGTACGTTCTCGCAAGAGGTAAGAATTTAGGCGAAAACGGTAAAAAAAGCGTGGATCTTGCGATAGACGACTTGTCGCGGACTTTTTCTCGCGGAAAATACGATAAGTCCGCCTATATGTTCGATAACGACGATATCATCGACTATCGTTACAACAACAATACGGGCGTTAAGATAGGTTTTGTAACGGACGTAAAGCCCTTCAAAGAGCTTTGGCGTGTTGCGGTCAAATGCAGTTCTCCCCTTATAAACGGCGACGGACTGCGGATAGTCGGAAAAACCGAGACCACGCTCGGCGTAGGCTCGCCCGAAAAGACAGGCGGCGGCGAGTATCGTTTCGTAACGGCTAAAAGCGGCATACGCGTCGGCGACGAAGTATATAAAACGCTTGACGTTACTCTTGAAAACGAGCTTTTATCGGACAGAAAACTGTTGCCCGTAAAATGCGAAACGCAGGCTTTTATCGGAAAAAAGGCGCAAATGACGCTTTCTTTTTGTGACGTAAGTTATACCGCTATAGGCGACGAATGCGAAAAAGCCGTTAAAAGCCCGCTTGATGAAAACGGACTTAAAGAAAGCATAAAATTCGGCGACGCACCCTTTTATCTTGAAAGCGTCTTCTTAAAGACCGACGGCGTGTTTATGGTAAAATCGGCGCTCAACGCTCTGCGCCGCAATGCGGTGGACGGTCTTATCGAAAAAATAGTCGTAAAAAATTCGCCTTCTCGCCCGCCGTATCACCCGTCGAAAGAACGGATATCCGAAGTGATATCGGTCTACGAGGACGCCGCAAACGGGCTTTTGGCTACCGATAATTACGTCGTATCGAACGACCTTAACGACCTTTTAAATAACGAAAACGCGGCGTTCATTTTTTCGCCCGACGACTATAACGTCTTACCGAAAATGCCGATGATCGACCTATACGGGGACTTTTATCTCGACTTGCCGATAGAATCAACGGAGAAAGACCTTGCGCTCATCGATAAGCTCATCACCCACCTTGACGGCGCTTTGAACAAAAAGATCGGCGTGGTCGCAAACAATTACTACGCGTTAAAGTTTTTAAACGAAAGGCCGGTAGTTATCGGCACGGGGCTCAACGTTTACAACGCGGTGACGGGCGGCGCGCATCTACTTTTAGGCGCGAAGGACGTTTTTTCGAGCATAGAGCTAAAAGGGCTTAAAAATTTCGCAAGCTACGAAGGAAACCCCGCGCTTATGACGCTTACGCACTGCCCGTACAAGGTAAGCGCCGATTCCTCTTGCGATAATTGCAAAGCCTCACGACCTCTTATATATAAAGACGAACGGGAAAACAAGTACGAAATATCGAGAAAAAAGCTGTTTTACTGTTATTTTTCACTGAAACTTGCAAACAAAAAGGAATACGACTCCCTCGTTCCGAAGTCGCCCACGGCAAGAAAAGTTATAGACTTGAGGACTTGACGAAATTTTTCCACAAAAAAGCCCGAAACGGCGAGTTTTTTTAAAAAATTTAAAAAACGTAGTGCAAAACGCTTGCATTATTGAAAAAATTGGTGTAAGATAGCACCATACAAATCGAATACTTTGGATAGAGGCGCAAAACTCATCAGTAATCGGGCATAAAACCGCTTGAACGGTGCCGAGAAAGGGTGTTTTGCCGAAACCGAGTCTTATTCAAGGGGGCTTTGGTTGGGCGATAAGAGAATATCTTATCGACTGTCGCCGTTTATGACGGCGGAGCGCTATCGTAATATTAAAGGTTATTTATTCCGCAATATTGCAACGCGCTTTGCAAATTGCGGATTTTTTTATTTGATAGACCTTCCAAAGATTTGATTTAAAAAATTTTTCGGAGGTAACTCACAATGAAAAAACTCATCACCTTATTAGCGGCATTGACGCTCACACTTTCTCTCGGTTTATCCCTCGTCGCCTGCGGCGGCAGCAAAGTCGTCGACGACGAAAAGAAGATCACAGAAGCCGGCGTTATCAAGATCGGTATGGAATGTAACTACAAACCCTTCAACTGGACTCAGAACGACGACAGCAACGGCGCGGTGCCCATTTCCAACGTCAGCGGCAAGTACGCCTACGGTTACGACGTTATGATCGCCAAAGAGATAGCCAAAGACCTCGGCGTCAATCTTGAAATAGTAATGCTCGAATGGGACGCGCTTTTAGCCTCTTTGGACAGCGGACTTATCGACGGCGTTATCGCGGGTATGAGCCCCACCGCGGAAAGAAGACTTACCAACGACTTCAGCGATCCTTATTACAGCAGCAACCTCGTGGTTTTATGTAAAGCCGGCTCGACCATTTCCACGGCGACCAACCTTACCGACCTCAACAAACCCGATTATAAAATTGCCGCGCAGTCCGGAACTTTCCACTACAAAGCTCTTTCCGAACAGCTTTCGGGCTGCACCGTAACGAGAGTTGAAACTTTCGCGCTCATGCACTCGCAGCTTGACAGCAACCTTATCGACGGTTATATAGCGGAGCTCCCCACGGCTTTGACTTATTGCCACGATTCTTCCGATTACGCTTACGTAGCGCTCGTCAACAACGACACGGGCTTCACCGTGACCGACGACGACGTTGCCATAGCTGTCGCTATGAGAAAGAAAACCAATTATCTCGGAAAAGTCAACGCCGCATTAGCCAAGATCACGGCGGAACAAAGAGCGCAGATGATGGAAACCGCCATAGCCCTTCAGGCGACCGGTCTTGATCTTTGATATCTTTTCCCGAAATCGGGTAGTTTTTAACGCTTTTATTTATAATTTGATATTTAACGGCTGATAACCCGCGCCCGACCGATCCTTATATCGGTCGGGCGCGAAAAAGGAATTTATGTCTTTCTTTGAAAAAATAGCTTATATTTGGCAAAAGTATTCGGCAACGCTGTTTTCGGGCGTCGGCACGACCATACTTTTAGCGCTCGTCGGCACGCTGATGGGGCTTTTGATAGGCATACTCATCGGTATCGTAAGGACTTTGCCGCCGTCAAAAAACAAATTCGTGAACGGGCTGATGAAGGTCGTAAACTTCATTCTTGCCATATATATAGAAGTATTCCGCGGCACGCCGATGATGGTCCAGGCAATGGTCATTTTTTACGGCTACGCAAAGCTTACGGGCATAATGTTGCCGGTAATAGCGTCGGGGCTGGTGATAGTTTCCATTAATACGGGCGCGTACATGGCGGAAATAGTCCGCGGCGGGATAATTTCCATAGACAAAGGCCAATTCGAAGGCGCGCAGTCGATAGGTATGAGCCATTGGCAACTAATGTTCCACGTCATCATACCGCAGGTTTTAAGAAACATTCTGCCGTCGGTCAGCAACGAGTTCGTCATAAACATAAAGGACACGTCCGTTCTGAACGTCATTTACGTCACGGAACTCTTTTTTATGGCGAAGCTCACCGCAAGCGATACGAACATGGTACTTGAAACGTACGTCATCGTTTCGGTAATGTACCTTGCGATGACCTTTACCGTCACGAGGCTTTTGCGGCTCGTCGAAAGACTGCTCGAAGGCAAAAACAATTACACCATACACGGTTCGCAATCGGACCCGCGCGCGGAAATAAAAGTGACGAAGGAGGCCTGAAGATATGTCGGAATACGTTTTTGAAATCAAAGGCCTTGTAAAAAACTTCGGAAAAAACGAGGTTTTAAAGGGCATCGACTTAAGCGTTAAACAAGGCGAAGTCGTTTCCATAATCGGCGCTTCGGGCTCGGGTAAAAGCACGTTTTTAAGGTGTCTGAACCTACTGGAACAGCCCACGGGCGGAAATATCCTGTATCACGGCGAGTGTATCACCGACAAGAGTTTCAATATCAGAAGTTACCGCACGAAGGTCGGAATGGTCTTCCAGCAGTTCAACCTGTTCAACAATATGACGGTGCTCAAAAACTGCATGATCGGTCAGCAGACGGTCTTAAAACGCAGCAAGGAAGAGGCAAAAGCCAACGCTTTGAAATACCTTGAAAAGGTCGGTATGGCGCAGTTCATCGACGCCAAGCCGAGGCAGCTTTCCGGCGGTCAGAAGCAGAGAGTGGCTATTGCAAGGAGCCTTGCGATGGACTGCGAAGTCATACTTTTCGACGAACCGACTTCGGCGCTCGATCCCGAAATGGTCGGGGAAGTTCTGCTCGTTATGAAAGACCTTGCCGAAAGCGGGCTTACGATGCTCGTCGTAACGCACGAAATGCAGTTTGCAAAGGACGTTTCTTCCCGCGTTATCTTTATGGATAACGGCGTTATCGCCGAAGACGATAAGCCCGAAGTCATCTTCGATTCGCCTTCCAACCCGAGAACGAGAGAGTTTTTGTACAGAATACTCAATAAGGATATTTGATTCGCCGACAGCAGGTCGCCGAATAAAAACAAATAAACCGTAAAAATGCGGCTGTCGCAAGCTGATAGATCGACTTGCGACAGCCGCATTATCTTTTGGTCAAAAAGGCCAAAGCGCGGGTTTAATTATTTAACGCTTTTTTCCCTTTTGCGAAAGACTACGAAAGAGACCGCGATAGCTATAAGCATCAAGCCGATAGCGGGCAAAGTGATATTGCCGCCGCAGTTTATCTCGTAATGCTTTTTCACACCTGCCTTTCGTTCGGCGATATCGAGGTAAGCGTCTTCGGCTGCCATAAGAACGTCGTAGTTATCCACGAGGTCTTTTTCTACGCCGGAAAGTTCGGCGTAAGCGGCACGAGCCTCGGAAATCTTCGCCTTGCATTCGGGGGTGTATGCGACCGCGCCGATAGCCGCGATCATTTCTTTGACAGCGTTGACCGCTTCCTGGTCAAGCTCTGTGTTCTCTGCCTGAACCGAGTCGTATTCGGCTTTGCGCTGACTGTCTTCGTGCGAGCAGACAGAGCAGGTGTAGTAAGCAGTTTCGGTTATATCGTCGCCGTAGGTATGCGCCGCTTCGTCAGCCTTGGGCGCGTCGCAGGCGCCTTCGCCCGTGCAGGCGTGCCAGTGCGTGTTTTCGTCGTGCGTCCAGTCGGTCGAGTAGTCGTGCTGATGTTTTCTCATCACGTAAATGCAACCGTAGTACCAGTCGTCGCCGCCGTCGAAGTTCGGGCGGAAGAAGACGATATAGTCGGCGCCTGCGGTAACGACGTAATTGTCGCCCTGATCGGGATACCGGGTTCCGCCGTCGCTTTTTATCTTTAATTCGTCGTTCGCGGCCAAATTGAGTTCGATACTGTATTCTTCGCCCGTCGCCGCTTCGTTTTTGGTCAACTTGTAGTTGTCGGAGATCGTCCAGTCGTTCATCGTGCCGACGAGGTAATAGTCGGTCACGGGTTCGGTTTCGGGAACGG
Source organism: Clostridia bacterium (assembly GCA_017616695.1). Lineage (GTDB taxonomy): Bacteria > Bacillota > Clostridia > Christensenellales > Borkfalkiaceae > UBA4636. Next base: position 21,509 of record JAFZXN010000053.1, read on the forward strand.
TGACGATCATATACGGATATCTTTTGTAATCGTTGTCGGATTTTTCGATCACGGTAGTGGGATTGGAGCTTATACCGCCGTAAACGATACCGCTTTCAGCAACGGTGAGCGTGCCGTGAGCAATGCTGCCCGAACCTGCGCCGATAGCAACTGCGCCATATTCGCCGCTGTTCGCAGTAATAACGCCGCCGTAAATGTTAACGTCGCCGCCGTCGCCGAAATAGCCGCCGCCTATACCGGAGGCGCTTTCGCCGCCGTTCGCAGTGATAACGCCGCCGTAAATGTTAACGTTGCCGCCGTTGCGTCCATTGCCGCCGCCTATACCGGAGGCGCTTTCGCCGCCGTTCGCAGTGATAACGCCGCCGTAAATGTTAACGTTGCCGCCGTTGC
>JAFZXN010000054.1 GCA_017616695.1 Clostridia bacterium
AGTCGTTTATAAAGTAGGGGAGTCGGCTTATAATGTTCTCCGTTCTCTCTAAAGTCGATACCGTTCTCTCGTTAAAGTAGTCGTTTTTTTTCATTTTAATCACCTCGTTTTTTTTTCTTTTCCGACAAAATCAATCAATTATTTGAAAGAAATTTTATTGGGCGACGATCGAATTTTGTTTATTTTTGATATCGGCGAACTATTCGGTAAAATATAAAACTATGCGTAAAACACAAGTTTTGCGAATAGATAGGCTGATTTTGCAACGAAAACGAATAATTCTCAAAATTACTGAAAACTTATCGGATTTTAGAAATTATTACGATTTTTTGTAATGCGTATTGTATTTATTTATTCGTAAAACAAAATCGATCGCGCATAAATAATTATATCACTATATACGGCGTTTGTCCATAATTTGATAATTTTTTTTGAAAAAATTTTTATATATATTGACATATCGATATAATAATGATATAATTTATAAGAAATATAAAAGGATTTTAAAGCTTTTTATGGATAATATCCCGAGTGAAATGCTACGCGGACACATAGACACCATCATTTTATTGTGTCTTGTGGATAACGACAAGCATACCACGCAGATAAAAGAAGAGATAGAACAACGTGCCGGCGGTGGTTTCGAGCTGAAGCAAGGTACTTTTTATTCGTGCCTTCAAAGGATCGTTAAACAAGGTTACGTTACCGAATACAGAACGTCAAACACTCCCGACGGCGTTCGCAGGAAATTCTATCAGCTTACGGAAAAAGGTAAAGTCTATATCGACGAAAACAAGGATATCTGGGAATATTCCCGCAAAATGATAAATACCCTTATTTCCGTTCCCGAAAAGCCCGAAGAAGTTGCCGTATCCGACAGCTCGACCTCTTCTAAAGAAGACGTTGCTCAGGTCGCAGTCGAAGAAGAACTTTCACCCGAAGAAACTTTGAAAAGCTTCCTTTCTTCGCAGATGTCAGACGGCTTAGACCAAAACGACGGCATTATAGAAAATAAACGCGACGCCGAGCCTGACGAGAGCCCCGAAAAACCCGCCGAAAAGCCTTTTATCGAGGAATCAAGGCCAAATATAGATGCGGCCTCGCATAACAGCGCAAAGCGTGAAAAAGACCGTTCAAAAGACAATTACGATCTGTTTACGCTTATAGATTATACGCAGTCAGATATCATACCCGCAGCCGAAACGGAGCGCGAAGATAGCTTCGAGATCGCCGCGGGAGACGGTTATAACAATATTTTTGCTCCCGAAGAGACGGAAAACGCACAGAAAATCGCTCAAAAACCGAGCGATGAAAAAGATATAGCCGAATCTTACAAAGAGCCGACCAACGAAAAGCCGCAGGATCGTCCTTTCGTCGAGATGATGTCCGCTAAGCCCATAAAGGCCGACGATATCGCCGAAAAACCTGTCGAACCGCAACTCGAAATGACCGAAAACAAGCCTTCGTACGCGCCGCGTGCCACCGAAACGGTCAATCCCACTTTAAAGCAGGAACCCGGTGAAAAAGACGACTATTTCGATCCCGATTCACTTCCCGCAAGCGATTACCGCTCGGTACTTTCGAAAATATTCGATTCCCCCACCGGAGCCGATCAACAAAAGGAAGAAAGGCCCGTGGTCGTCGACTACAACGAAGGTTTCGATATCAATGCTTTCTTTAATAAGAACGAGCCGATAACCGACGGAAAGAAAGGTAATTCGAAATTTAAGCACGATAAAAAGTCCGATAAAACCGACGATTATTCGCGTTCAAATGATGACGATGATTACGAAAGGAGGAATACCGAACGCTACACTACCGTTCATCATACTTACTACGATTTCAGCGACGTAAAGAGCATGGCGGACAGCGAGGGTTTCAAAGTAAAGATATCCTCCGCCGAAATTAAACGCGACAGCGACAGGATACTTATAAACAAGCTTTTATTCCACTCTTCGCTGTTGTTTTACATAATACTTGCCGCCGAAACGCTTTTAATGTTCTTCACTACGTCAGGCGCCGCCAATCTTACCTTCTGGCCGTATTTTGCTTTCCTGCTGCTTACGGCGGCGTTCCCGACGACGACGGGGCTTATGTATCTGTTTAAAAAGGATAAGAAAGTCGCCACGGTGCCGAGCTTTAAATCGGCTATCGAACTCGTCGGCATAATCATGCTCAACCTCGCGTTGATAGTTATAGTTTGCTGCGTGCTGTCGAATATCGATTTTTCCGACCAGCAATCGGTTATAAGATACGTAGTTTATCCCGTGTTATTTATAATCAATATGCCGATATATCTGTTTATCAAGTATTTCAAACTCGATAAAGATAACTATTTTATTTAAATTCAATACGAAATATTAAAAAAACGAGGCGTTTTCGTCTCGTTTTTTATACGTTCAATCTCTCGCTCGCAAGCGAAAATATGTCCCCCGCGCCGACGAAATATATAACGTCTTTTTTCGTTACGGCGGTTTTCAGTTTATCAAAAAGTTTATCGAAATCGTCGAAATATTCGGCGTTTTTTATCGAGCTTGCAAGGCTTTTTGCCGAATATTCTGCTACGGGCGCCTCTCGTGCCGAATAGGTCTTATATAAGTAAAGATGCTTGATTTGAGATAAAACGCCTGTAAATTCGTTGAAAAGTATGCGCGTTCTCGAATAAGTATGCGGCTGAAAAACGAATATAAGCTTTCCTTTGACGTGCCTTAGCACGGCTTTTAACAAAACGTCGATCTCTCTCGGGTGGTGCGCGTAGTCGCCGTAACATTTTGCGCCGTTCAACGTTCCTATAAGATCGTTTCGCCTTGAAACGCCGACAAAATCATTGACCGCGCATCTTATTACGTCGGCGCCGATACATAAAGTATCCGCAACGGCCGTAGCCGCCAGAACGCCTAAAACGTTGTGTTCTCCCCACAATTTACTCTTTGCTCTGAAGAAGCGTTTTCCGTTCTTTAAAACGGTAAAATCGGTCGTTTTGCCGTATTTTATATCGACCGCCGTATAATCGGCTTTATGGTAAAGCCCGTAAGTAACGGCGTCGGAAGAGTAGTTTAAAAGGTTTTTATCGTCCGCGTTGACGATAGGACAAACGCTCCTGTCTAAAAACGAATAAAACGTGTTTTTAAGGTCGTTAAAACCGTCGTAAGAATCGAGATGGTCGTTGTCGATATTTAACGTTACGCCGATGCTCGGCGAAAAATAATCGATATTTCTCTTGAATTCGCATATTTCCGATAAAAGAATCGAATTTCCCGAGTTGTGGTAATTTCCGAGCGTCTTGTCGTCACCGCCGATAAAAGCGGTAAATTTCATATTTGCACGGTCGAGGATATTGGCTATCAAAGAAGTTACCGTCGTTTTGCCGTGCGTGCCGGATACTCCTATTTTCGTCGGGAATTTTTCGGAAATAAGCATTAGCAGCTGTGCGCGTAATAGTATGGGGATCTTGTTTTCTTTGGCGTAAACGACTTCTTCGTTGTCATCGGATATAGCGGAATTTACTATAACGACGTCGTAACCGATCAAATTATTTTTGTCGTGACAGGAAAAAATCGTCGCGCCCTTTAATAAAAGTCTGTCGCAATTATTGTTTAAAGCTCTGTCGCTCCCGCCGACAAAAAAGCCTTCGTCAAGCAGATACGCCGCGAGCGCCGACATTCCGGCGCCGCCTATCCCGATGAAAAATACCTTCAGATCCTTTTTAAGTAGCGAAAAGTCAATGCGGTCGAAAGTGTCCATAAATAGCTCTTTTTTAGTATTTTATATTCGCCTTCTACCATGAATATTCATTTTTTCGACACAATTCATAAAAATAGTTGCGAATTATTACAAATATTTTTCAAAAAGTGTTGATTTATGATCAAATTTGTTGTATTATTATAATAATAGGGATAATAAAGTCCTAAAATGAGGGTTTGATGATGGAAATTACAGACGTAAGAGTTAAACTTGTTACCAAAGACGCCAGCCGCATTAAAGCAGTTGCCTCTATTACTATCGACGGTTGTTTCGTCGTGCACGATCTCAAAGTTATCGAGGGTACCGACGGCCCGTTCGTTGTTATGCCGAGTAAAAAATCCGCAGACGGTTCGCACAAAGATATTGCTCACCCTATAAACACCGAAACGCGTGATTATATAATCGGAAAAGTTCTTGATGCGTATAATTCGACGCCCGCCGAAGTTTGATCGCATAGTTTTAATTCGATAATTTGTAAGGGCTTGTTTTTTGCGTGCCCTTGAGTAGTAAAAAAGCGGCTATCCAAGTTGATAATATCAACTGTGGATCGCCGCTTTTTTATGTTATTTTATCGTAAGACGGAAAATTTTATGCTTCGGGTTCAGCGTTGGAATAACCCGATAATATCAGTGAATAGTCGTTGCAAGTTTTTTCGGTTGCTATATTATATTTTCCGTCTTTGTCTACCGTAAGGACGATATTGCCCTGAAGATCGGTGCGATAAATAAGCGAATCGTTATCTTTCAACGTATCGAGAGTTACTTGCCACGGGCAATATTTTTGCTTTTCCGGCGCCAGACCGCAGGAAATAAACGAATATTCGGGTTTAACGGTTTCGACGAACGACCTTGACGATGAAGTTTTCGATCCGTGATGGCCTACTTTTAAAACGTCAACGTCGAAATATGAGTAATCGGGATAAATATCTGCGTAGTAATCGAGAAGTTCTTTTTCGACGAGTTCTTCCGCGTCGCCCGTAAGCATTATCTTGAAACCGCAGTAGCTTATTATCATTATCGGCGAAAAGTCGTTTTCCGCTCTGTAAGCGATATTCTGTGTGTCGGCGGTCGGAGTTAAAAAGTCGACGAAACACTCGTAAGAACGGTCGTCCGACTCATCGTATGCTATAAGACCGAAATCAGAATCTTTATTGAAAGCCTCCCAAGTGCAACCTTCTTCGTAATAAACCGACTTTAAAAAGTTGTAATAAGTTTCAGTCGTCGAAGTTTTCGACGGCGAGCCGCTTATACCGATATTGAAAGTTTCCGGAAGGTCGTAATTTTTGTATTTAGAATATACCGACGGACGGAAAACGTGCTTTACGGTAAATTCATCGAATACTTTGGCCATACCGCCGGCGTGGTCGGAGTCCTGATGCGTCAAAAGAACGTAGTCGAGCGTGTCGTAACCAAGTCCCGTTATGTACGTTACGACGTTTCCTACCGAGGATTTTTCAGCCGCGTCGACCAGCATACAATGCCCCGTCGGAAACTCGATAAATATGCTGTCGGCCTGACCTACGCTTATAACGTGCATCTTAAGTTCGGCATCGTTTTTGGCGTCGGCGATTATCTCGGTGACGCTCGTAACGCTGTTTGCGGAATCGTTACTTGCCGTATCTTTCTTCATAAGATCGGATACGACCGGTCTTAACAAATAAAATCCGACGGCAATCACGACTAACGCGACGACGAAGACTATCGTCGCCCGAAGGTCGTACTTTTTCGTTTTATTCTTTTTTCTCGCCATAATTTATCTTTCGTATGATTATTGCAAAAATAGAAAAAATGTTAAAAAAAACCGTTATAAATGCCACTTTTTGCCAAGTTCGTATTTAATGGAGTCAAACCCGAAAAGAACGTATCCGAACACGGCGGAAAACCCGACGGCAAGGCTGATATAGTTTAATAACTTAAATTCGCCCGTCAATGAAAAGAGAATAAACACCAACGAACCTATCGACAGTAAAAACGCTATGACGGTAAATCCGATAAAGTATTCGCCCCTTTTCGAGCTTATTATAAGAATGAGACTTAACGTCGTTACGACCGCAAGCGACATCGACGGGTAGACGTACGGTATCAGCCAATCGCTTATCGAAAGTTTTTCCGCAAAGATCAATATTAAAAGTATGACGACGACTTGCAGAAAGACTTTTTCAAACAGACTTCGCTTGGACATTATCGTGTGCGCTATCAAAACCCAGATATACAGCTCGCCGAAAACGACGAGCGGAGACCACATGGATTTAGGCGTGACGAGAACGTTTACCATAACGCTCGCAGTCAAAGTGCAAATCGTCAAAAAGAAGAAAAGCTTCGTTAAAAACCAAGAGCTTTTTATCTTAGTTTCGTTGTGTTTTCTTAACGTATAAAGCCCCGTTGAACGGTCGTCGAGATTGTCGGTCCTGTTAAAACATATGGGGCAAAAATTCTTGTCGGAATCAACTTCAACGTTGCAATATCTGCATTTTTTCATGGCTGACTCTCCCAAAAATTGCTTGAAACTTCGATTTTTAAGCCTTTAGCGGTCAAAAATCTGATAAAGGTCTTTTCAAGTTCCGTTTCGACGTAGCCGCGGGCAAAAGTAACGTACAGATAATCGCCGTAGCCTATCACGCCCGTCTGGTGATTGCACGAAAACGTCGGCGTAATCGAAAAGGTAATTTCCTTGACGAACGGCGAAACGCTTTCGGGGAATTTGACGAGCCCGAGGTTGCTGAAATTTACCGTCTGCAAAACTTCGCCGACCTTGGCGTAAGCCGTGCGCATTATGACGTCCTTTAAAATAAGCGGCGCTATCTTTATAAAAAAGTTCCGTTCGAGTTTCACGTTATCGTCGATTATCTTGTCGAGCTTTTCAACGCGAAGATCGTCGTTCATCTTATTCTGGCACTCGGCGGCAAGTTGTTCGACGGTGGTATTATCGTAAACGGTGTAATCGTGACTAAACCTTGCGAACATCGTAAAGTTGCGCTGAGTTTCGCCACCGTATTTTTTGCGAAGATTACAGGGGATCAGGACGGTAACGAGTTTATTCTTTTCCGGCCTGTCCGCCAAAAACGCCTTATAAACGCAGTATGAATATAAAGCCGAAAGATATGCCGTTATAGTAACGTTTGCGGCGTTTGCAAGCTCTTTTACGCCGGAAATGGGAACTTTAGCGGTTATCATTCCGCAGCCGTCGTAATCGAACGGTTTTGCCCTAATATGATACGGTTTTGAAATTTTCTCGGTCTTGTCGCCCGTTACGTTATGATAAGTCAAAAAGCTGTCTTCACCTTCCGAGGCAGTCGACGGCGCGTCAATGGGTTTTAACAGCCCTTCGGCGTCAACGTCTTTGCCGATAACGGAAAAATACGTCAATATAAGCGATTTGAAAAAGTTGAACCCGCCAGTGCCGTCCGTCAGCGCGTGAAAAAATTTTACGGTTATCTTGTTGCGGATATATAGAACCTCGAACAAATAACCGTTATTTTGCTGATGATCGATGGATTTAAGATAATATGCGTCTTCTTTGAAGACTTTAAACGGCAAATCGTTGTTTTCGAGGTAATACCAGAATTTACCGCGCATCAGTTTGGTCTTGAAAGTGGGATATTTTTCCAATAAGATCACTACGGCCTCTCTTAAGGAATAAGGATCGACTTCTTCCGTTAAAATAGCCGAAAAGCAAAATACGTGGGCGCGCTTATCCGATGCCGTCGGAGGATATATCTTGGCGGCATTATCGAGCGGATACCAGGTATTTTTGCGTTTTGAAAGTGATCTTTTTTCTGATGCCATTTTTCAGATGAGCGCCTCGCTGAAGTTTTCGGAATCGAACTCTTCTATATCGTCGATGCCTTCGCCTACGCCTACGAAAGTTACGGGGATACCCATTCTGTCCGCAAGAGATAAAACGAACCCGCCTTTTGCGGAGCCGTCGAGCTTTGTTAAAATGATACCGTCGATACCGACGGCCTCGTTAAACAGTTCGACTTGCGACAAAGCGTTCTGACCGGTCGTCGCGTCGAGGACGATATATTTATAATAAGTAGCCTCGGGATAGTCGCGCCCGACTATACGCGACATCTTATTAAGCTCTTCCATTAGGTTGGCTTTGACGTGAAGTCTTCCCGCGGTGTCGATGATAAGTACGTCGGTATTTCTCGATCTTGCCGAGGCTACCGCGTCGAAAACGACCGCCGAAGGATCGGAGCCTTCGCCCTGCTTTATTATTCTTACGCCGGCTCTTTCCGCCCAGACGGAAAGCTGGTCCGAAGCCGCGGCGCGGAAGGTATCGGCGGCGGCTATCGTAACGTTTTTCCTGTTTTTAACGTAATAATTTGCAAGTTTTCCTATGGACGTCGTTTTCCCTACGCCGTTGACGCCGATTACCATAATAACGGCGGGATATTTGATTTCGACCGGCGCCGCTTTATCGAGAATTTCCTTTAACGTCAGTTTAAGATTTTTAATGACGACTTCCTTGTCGGCGACCTTTTCCGATCTCATTTTCTCGTGCAATTCGTCGACGATGGTTTCCGCCGTATCGACGCAAATATCCGAAGAGATAAGAACGTCGGTAAGGTCTTCGTAAAAATCGTCGCCTATTCTATCACGTGTAAAAAGCGCTGAAATTTTAGAAGATATCGCGGTTTTTGTCTTTTGTAACGCTTCTTTTATCTTGCTGAATAAGCCCATAAGGTATTATCAGTCCTCCAAGGTGTCTTTGATGTCCGCAAGCTTTACGGAAACTATTTTGGATACGCCTTTTTCCTGCATCGTAACGCCGAACAACGCGTCCGAAAGCTCCATCGTGACCTTTTTGTGGGTTATAACGACGAACTGCGTTTCGGAAGAGAAATTCTGCAGATATCTTGCAAATCTTTCGACGTTGGCGTCGTCAAGCGCCGCCTCTATCTCGTCGAGAACGCAAAACGGCATAGGTCTTAATTTAAGTATTGCAAAAAGTATCGCAATAGCCGTAAGAGCCATTTCGCCACCCGACAAAAGCGAGATCTTCTGAAGTTTCTTTCCTGGCGGTTCAGCGACTATTTCGACGCCCGCTTCGAGAGGATCCACAACGTCCGTATAATCGAGAACGAGATCCGCCGAGCCGCCGCCGAAAAGCTCTTTGAATATACGTTTGAAGTGCATTTTTATCTGCCCGAAACCTTCGTTGAAAGTTGCGAGCATCTCTTCGGTAAGCTTCTTTATGGCGTCTTTTATATCGGCCTCAGCTTTTAAAAGGTCGTCGAACTGCGTCTGAAGGTCGTCGTGACGCTCTTTTAAGCGGTTGTATTCTTCGATAGCGTCGGCGTTGATGTTGCCGAGCATGGCTATGCGCTTTTTGAGCCTGTCTATCTCCTGATTGGAGCCGACTATATTGTATTCGGGATCGCGAAGTTCAAGACAGTCTTCGTAAGTGAGCTTGTATTCTTCCTGAACGCGCTGTTCCATGTATTCGAGTTCGGAATCGACTTTGGCTATCGCAAGCTCCTCTTCGTGGCGTTTTTCGGACAGTTTATTGAGCTCGCTGTTATGTATCTGACGTTTAAGATCGTCCTGCGAGATAAGGTCGTTCAATTTCTGTTTTTTCAATTCGCATTCTTTTAAACGATCGCGCAGTTCTTTGATGCCCGAACTTTCTTCGCTGGATAAAGTGAGCTTTTCTATCTCTTTATAGAAACCTTCGATGACCGCGGCGTCGCTGTCGGCGTCGTCTGCGTCTTTCTTTATAATAAGACGTGTATCGTCGGCGTCCTTATTCATTCTGTCGATATCCGAATTTGCGGCGTTGATTTCCGATTCGAGATAAGATATCCTCGATTTTATCTCGGTCAGCTTGTCCATCACGCTGTCGCGCTCTAAACGCAATTTGTCGTATTTTTTCTGGAGTTTTTCGCTTTCGGAAGTGGCTTGATCTCTCTTTTCTTCGAGCAGTTTGTTGCCCATTTCGATCTCAAGATATTCTTTGGATATCTCGTTGAGCCTGCCCGCGACGGATTCGATTATCTCTTTGTATTCGTAAAGTTCTTTCTCCTTGTCGGATATCAAAGAGTTGACCGACGAAAGCCTTTCGTTCAAAACTGAAAGTTCCTGCTTGGTGTTTGAAACGCTTTCTTCGAGAGAATTGAGCTTGTCGACGAAAGAGTTGCTTTTATCCGTCAAAGCCTGCTTTTCCTTATTCGTCTTTTCCGTTTCGGCCTCGAGTTGGGCGATCTTTTCGGAGATGGTCTCGAGCATTCTTTCCGCGGACATAACGGTAACGCCGCTGTTGCGCCGCGAACCGCCCGTTATCGAGCCGCTCGAGTTGAAGATATCGCCGTCAAGTGTAACGATCTTGAAATTGAACTTATACTTTTTGGAAATGTTGAGCGCGTTTTCCGAATTGTCGACGACGAGCGTATTCCCCAGGAGAAAATCTATTACGCTACGGAAATAATCGTCGAAAGAAACGACTTCGGTGGCAAAACCGAGACTTCCGCGCTCGTTTAAAGCCGACGTTATCTCCGCGCCGTTTAAGTGAGGTTTGACCGACGAAACGGGTAAAAACGTAACTCTGCCGCCGTCTGTTCTTTTCAAGTATTCCAAAAGATATCTCGCGTCGTCGGGGTTGGCGGTGATAACGTTCTGAACCGCGTTACCGATAGCGGCTTCTATTGCCTGCTCGTACTTTTTGTCCGTCTTGATGACGCTGCCGACAACGCCTTTTATCCTTTTGGCAAGTTCAGCGTTGGTTTTGGCGTCGAGCATAAGTTTTCTTACCGAAGACGGGTAGCCTTCGTAAGATTCTTTGATATTCGAGTAGATCTTCTTGCTCGAAGTTAAGTTGGATATTTCGAGGTTGGCTTTATAGGCCTTATCGGAAAGGATGGATATCTTTTCGTTCAGTTCGGAAATGGTCTTTTCAAGCTCTTCCGTCTGGTTTTTAAGGTCGGTAAGCAATTTTTCGTCAGACGAAATTCCAAGCTCTATTGCCGATTTTTCTGCGTAAAGCCCTTTGATAGCCGACGTTAAAGCGTCGACTTTTTCGATCGTTTCTTTTTGCCTTGTGGTAAAGACGGATTTTTCGGTATCGAGCGAACCGATGTTTTTACTTAAACCCGCAAGCGATTCCGCGGTCTTTATTATCTCGCTCTGCGCGGAGAGATTTAACCCTTCGCCTTCGGAAATTTCGGCAAGGAGCGCACCGAGCTTATCGGAAAGTTTGTCCCTTTCCGCAGTAAGACCTTTCATCTCGTTTTTGAACTCAACGAGCTCGTCGCCCCTTGCTTTCAAGGCTTTTTCGAGTAGTTCGAGCCTTTCGACGCGGTCTTTTTTGTCGGCGTTGAGACGGTCTATCTCCGTTTTATAGAAAGAGATCCTCTCTTTATATATCTTGGTCTGACCTTGCAGTTTTTCCTGGTCGAGCGAACGTACGAGTATCTGGTCGTGGAGCGAAGCGATAATGCCGTCCGATTCGGTGGATTCCTTCATATGGCGGTTATAATCGTCAGTCGCCTTTTCAAGCTCTTTTTCGTTGAGCTCGGTTTCTTCGAGGATAGCCTGTATCCTTATCGAGATCTTTTCCTTAACGCTCGTGGCGTTTTCGCGTTTATAAAGATAATTGTTTATCTCGTGATATTTCAATTCTCCCGCAAATTCGAGGAATTTTTGGGTTTTGTCTTTTGCTCTTGCGGCAGGCTCGAGTTGGCGGTTGATCTCTTCCATAATGTCGTTGATACGGTTGAGATTATCCCTCGTCCTTTCGAGTTTTCTTTCCGATTCGAGCCTTGACGCCTTCGACTTGGATATGCCGACGGCCTCCTCGAAAATAGTTCTTCTGTCGGCGGGTTTTGAAGAAAGGATCTCTGCGACCTTGCCTTGCCCTATAATCGAATAACCGTTCTTGCTGACGCCGCATTCGTGTAAAAGATCGACGATGTCGCGCATTCTTGCCGGCTGTTTGTTGATATAATACTCGCTGTCACCGTTTCTGAAAAGCTTTCTCGTTAAAATAACTTCGTTGTAATCGGAGCTTTTGAAGATTTTGTTGGTGTTGTCGAAAAACAGAGAAACTTCGCAATAGGAAAGCGATTTCCTGTTTTGCGTTCCGTTGAAAATTACGTCGGTCATCGACGAACCGCGTAACGTTTTTGCCGATTGCTCGCCGAGTACCCAGCGAATGGCGTCGGCAATATTTGACTTACCGCAACCGTTCGGGCCGACTATCGCGGTAACGCCGTTATCAAAGACGATCTCGCACTTGTCGGCAAACGATTTGAAGCCTATCAATTCGATCTTCTCAAAATTCAATTATCTGCCCCTCACTTTTCAGTTTGTAAACGGCGTTTTTTGCCGCGTTTTGCTCGGCTTTTTGCTTGGTAGAGCCTTCGCCGACGGATATTTTGTCGTTTCCTATCATAAGCGCCATCGTAAAAACGGGATCGTGATCGGGACCGCTTCTTGATACTTCGACGTATTTAACGTCCCCCAAACGTTTACGTTCGGCAAAAACGTTTATTATCGACTTATAATCTCTCGTTTCGCTGAACGCTTTATTAAGTTCCGACGAAGACAATAAAAGATTATTTACGATCATTTCGGCGTTTTTCAGCCCGCCGTCGAGATAGGTCGCGCCGATAAGCGCCTCGAAAACGTCCTCTTTTATCTTGTCGTTACAGTCAGTGCCGTTTCCCGAAAGAACGTATCTGTCAAGCCCAGCGGCTTTAAGCGCCGTCGATAAAGGCACGGTAGAAACGAGTTTGCTTTTGACGGTGGTAAGCGCGCCTTCGTCGATCAAATAATTTTTGAACAAATACTCCGTTACGATAAACCCGAGCACGGAATCACCGAGAAATTCAAGTCTTTCGTAACATAAAAAGCCTTTATGTTCGTTGGAAAACGACTTGTGCGTGAACGCCTGCAAAAGCAAATTCTTATCGCTAAAAGCGTAACCGATCGTATCTTCGATCGCCTTATAATCGAAAACCATAATAAATACGGATCAATATTCGAGGTTCTCGACCGTTCTCGGGAAGGGTAAAACGTCACGGATATTGGCTATGCCCGTAAGATACATTACCATTCTTTCAAAGCCGAGCCCGAATCCCGAGTGGCGCACTCCGCCGTACTTTCTCAAGTTGAGATACCACCAGTAATCCTCTTCTTTAAGATTGAATTCCTTCAATTTTTCTTTGAGGACGTCAAGGCGCTCTTCCCTTTGCGAGCCGCCGATAAGTTCGCCGATACCGGGAACGAGCAGGTCGCTTGCCGCAACGGTCTTGCCGTCGTCGTTCATGCGCATATAAAAGGCTTTGATCTCCTTGGGATAATCGGTTAAAAATACGGGCTTTTTAAAGACTTTTTCGGTAATATAGCGTTCGTGTTCGCTTTGAAGATCGCACCCCCAATATACCGGAAACTCGAATTTGTCTTTTTCCTTTTCGAGAATCTTTATGGCCTCGGTGTAAGGAAGACGGACGAACTCGTTTTCAACGACGTTTTTCAGTTTATCTATAAGCGTGTTGTCGACGAATTTATTTAAAAAGTCAAGTTCTTCGGGGCAGGCCTTAAAGACGTGTTCTATTATGGATTTGACCATCGCCTCGGCAACGTCCATATCGTCAGATAGATCTGCAAACGCCATTTCAGGCTCTATCATCCAGAACTCAGCCGCGTGCCTTGCCGTATTCGATCTTTCGGCCCTGAAAGTCGGTCCGAAAGTATAAATGTTACCAAATGCCATCGCATACGTTTCGCCGTTCAATTGGCCGGAAACGGTAAGCAACGCCTTTTTTCCGAAAAAGTCTTTGGAATAGTCGACGGGTTTACCCGAAGCGGCGATCTTGTCGAGATCGAGCGTCGTCACCTGAAACATTGCGCCCGCGCCCTCGCAGTCGCTTCCCGTAATAAGCGGCGTGTGAACGTAAACGAACCCGCGGTCGTTGAAAAATTTGTGTATGGCAAAAGCCGTTTCGCTCCTTATACGGAATACAGCGCTGAAAGTGTTCGTCCTCGGACGAAGATAGGCTATTTCGCGGAGATATTCGAGCGAATGTCTCTTTTTCTGTAAAGGATAATCGGGAGTCGAAGTTCCTTCGACAGTTATCTTTTCGGCTTTTAATTCAAACGGTTGTTTGGCCTCGGGAGTCAAAACGAGTTTACCTTCGATTATCAACGACGCGCCGACGTTCTGCGATGCTATCTCCGCATAGTTGGGTAAATTCGCGCTCTCGAAAACTATCTGCAGGTTTTTGAAATAACTGCCGTCGTTAAGTTCGATAAATCCGAAAGCTTTCGAATCACGGATAGTTCTTGCCCAGCCCATGACGACTATTTTCTTGTCGGCATAAGTTTCTTTTGACGTGAAGATCTCTCTCACTGTAACTCTTTTTTGCATAACTGAAAACTCCTTGAAGTAAACTGTACGCGTTTTGAAGGCGTGGCGTAAACAGCGCAGTCAGAAACGCTTTAAATATATTTATAATAATATCAAGTATTACTATAACATTTTTTTTATCAAATATCAACAATTTGTAAATCGGAAAATGCAATTTTACGCAAAAAATAAGCAAATTTTAAAAATAATTATTTTTAAAAAGGTCGTGTTCTTATTATTGCCCGTATCGACCTTTTACGTCGGGCGCAAAACGTGCTTAAAAATAAACCGCCGCACTTTCTTTAAAAGGAAATGCGACGGCATTTATCTGCTATGAAATTTTACGCGATATCTTTTTTAACGACGACGGCTTTCTTTTCGCCGCGAACGACGTCTTCGTCGATTATTATTTTGGATATCGTCTTATCGAGCGGTATATCGTACATCGCGTCGAGCATAAGGCCTTCGAAAATGGTTCTCAAACCCCTTGCGCCCGTCTTTAGTTCGATAGCCCGTTTAGCTATGGCGTGGAGAGCGTTATCTTCGACGTCGAGTTCCACGTCGTCCATACCGATAAGTTTCTGATACTGCTTTACTATGGCGTTTTTGGGCTCGGTCATAATCTTTACGAGTGCCTCTTCGTCAAGCGAATTCAAAGAAACGGTTATGGGTATCCTTCCGACGAATTCGGGGATAAGACCGAACTTTATAAGGTCTTGCGGCTGTACTTCGTTCAGGAATTGTTCGGATATCTCCGTCTTGTCCTGAATTGTTGCGCCAAATCCTATGCCCGAAGAGTTTTTGCGCTTTGCGACTATCTTATCGAGCCCCACGAACGCCCCGCCGCATATAAAGAGAATGTTGGTCGTATCGATCCTGATAAACTCCTGTTGCGGGTGTTTACGACCGCCCTGCGGCGGCACGGAAGCTATCGTGCTTTCGATAATTTTCAGTAGCGCTTGCTGTACGCCTTCGCCCGAAACGTCGCGCGTTATAGAAACGTTTTCGCCTTTTCTTGCTATCTTATCTATCTCGTCGATGTAGATTATGCCCATTTCCGCACGGGAAACGTCGTAATCGGCATTCTGGATTAGTTTGAGCAAAATGTTCTCGACGTCTTCGCCGACGTAGCCCGCCTCGGTCAGAGTGGTGGCGTCCGCAACGGCAAAGGGAACGTTTAAAATCCTTGCGAGAGTGCTGGCTAAAAGCGTCTTTCCGCAGCCGGTGGCGCCGAACATCAAAACGTTGCTTTTATCTATCTCGGTATCGTCGCGCGAGCGTGACCTTTTCATTTTCGCAAAGGAATTTACCCGCTTATAATGGTTGTAAACGGCGACGGACAAGACTTTTTTGGCTCTTTCCTGACCGATAATGTATTTGTCGAGTTCGGCCTTTATCTCGTGCGGTTTCAACAGATTGACCGCCGACGGTTCGGAATGTGTTTTTTCTTCGTTCAAAGCCTCGTTGCAAGCGCCGACGCACGAATCGCATATAAACAAGCCTCTCGGCCCCGCGATGAGCGCACCGACCTTTTCACGCGGTCTGCCGCAGAACGAACAGCAGTCTTTATCAAAGGTTGGATCCATTTTACCTCCTTTTTCCTGTATTCGGAAATTACGTTTTTACCCGACGATATTTGCCGTCATCTGTTGACGTATATCTTGTCGATAAGCCCGTATTCGAGCGCTTGATCCGCAGAAAGGAAATTATCCCTGTCGGTATCGCGGGAAATGGTCTCGATATCTTTGCCCGTGTTTTCTGCAAGAATCCTGTTGAGCTTTTCACGGGTTTTGACGATATGATCGGCGTGGATCTTGATATCGCTCGCCTGACCGGATACGCCGCCGAGCGGCTGGTGGATCATAATCTCGCTGTTGGGAAGAGCAAATCTTTTTCCTTTAGCTCCGCTCGACAGTAAAAACGCGCCCATAGACGCCGCCATACCGACGCATATCGTGCAGACTTCGCTGCGGATATAATTCATCGTATCGTAGATAGCAAGCCCCGCGCTTACGCTGCCGCCCGGGCTGTTGATGTACATATTTATAGGCTTTGACGGATCTTTTGCCTCGAGGAAAATAAGCTGCGCTATCACGGTGTTCGCAACGGCGTCGTCTATCTCTCCCGTAATGAAAACTATCCTGTCGTCAAGTAAACGCGAATAAATGTCAAACGAGCGTTCGCCCTTATCGGTCTGTTCGACTACTATTGGAATAAGTGCCATAATACTCCGTATACTGCGCTTATATTTTGCGCATAAAAATAATGATCAACAAATATCGTTTGCGAAATTTAAGCAGTGTAAATTACTTCTTTTCTTTTGCTTTTTTCGCTTTTATGAACTCGTTATTTTCGGTAAGAAAAGCAAAGAGTTTTTCGATGATTATCGAGTTTTCGATATACTTTAACTGACGTTCGTCCATACCCTTACGGTATTCTTCCGCGTCCTTATTGACGGAAGCGGCTTGCTCGGCGACTTTAGCGGAGATCTCTTCTTCGGTCGCCGTCATATTTTCCGTTTCGATTATCGTGTTGACGATAAGCTGTTTTTTAACTCTGTCGGTAGCGGTCGGTCTGTAACTATCTCTCAACTTTTCCTCGGTGGAATTTGTGTATTTGAGATAATCTTCGAGCTTCATTCCGCTGTACATGAGCCTGTAACCGAACTGTTTGACCATATTATCCACTTCGTCGTCTATCATCGCGTCGGGAATAATTACCTCTGTGGTCTCGGCTATGGCGGTCAAAAGCTTATCTTCGTTTTCGTTGCGGGCTTTTTCGTCGTATTCTTTTTGTTTGCGTTCGCGCTGTTTGTCTTTATAAGCTTGAACGTTTTCTTCACCGGTCGCGTCTTTAATGAATTCGTCGGTTATCTCGGGAACGACCTTTTTCAATATCTTATGCAAAACCACGTGGAAAACAGCGGGTTTTCCTTTGAGATTTTCCGCGCCGTAATCGTCGGGGAACTTGACGTTGATATCTCTTTCGTCACCGATATTCATACCGACTACGCCGTCTTCAAAGCCGGGAATGAACGTTCCCGTGCCAAGGCCCAATCTTTGTTCGGTCGCGGTGCCGCCGTCGAATTTAACGCCGTCGATACTTCCGCTGTAATCTATAACGACTATATCGCCGTTTTCCGCAGCGCGGCCTTCGACCGGTTCTTCCTTGCTGTTTTTCTCGGCAAGGTCGTTAAGGTCTTTTCCCAATTCCGCGTCGGTTACATTATACTCTGTTTTCTCGACTTTTATACCCTTATATTTACCGATCTTGACTTCGGGCATAACGGGGATAAGCGCCGAAATATCCGCGCCGTCGTCTTTGATATCGTCGAGCGAGAATTTCGGATCGCCTACGACGTTTATGTTTTTACCCTCTTTTTCGAGAATTTCCGGATAATATTTATTAATGGCGATATTTATCGCGTCTTCATAGAAAAATCCTTTGCCGTAAAGTCCTACGAGAACGTTGAACGGAACGTGACCTTTTCTGAAGCCCTGAACGTTGAATTTGGCTTTGTTTTTTTCGTATGCCGAATGTATTGCTTCATCCCAATCGGCTGCGTCGAGTTTGACGGAAAGCTTTACCTGACTCTTTTCGGCAGGTTCATAAGTATATTGCATTATAATACCTCTGAAATTTGTTATCCCGAATATTTTATCAAATAAAGTCGTTAAAGTAAAGTTTTTGCGACCGATAATTTGACTTTTATTAAAGTTTTATTTTACTTTTTTGATTTTTTTTAGTATAATTGGAAAAACGAATTGCGGATTTTGTAAAAAAGAGGCTTTTATGTCGCAGGACGCTTTTACGATTTTTCACGCCGCAAAAGAGCTTGATAAGCTCGTTTCTGGCGCTAAAATAGAAAGGATAAATCAGCCGAACAAAGATTCGGTGGTTTTTTCCGTGCGTAAAGCTTCGGAAAACTTAAAGCTTATCGTAAACGCCAACGCCGATTTCGCAAGAGTCTGCGTTTCAAACGATAATTCGCCCGCTCCCATAGAAGCGCCGTCCTTTTGTATGCTCCTTCGTAAGCACCTTATAAGAGCCACTATCGACGCTGTGAGCGCCGTCAGATACGAAAGGATAATTATCATATATCTGACCTGCCGCGACGAACTCGGAACGCTTTCAAACAAGCGTTTGTACTGCGAGATTATGGGCAAGTATTCCAACGTAACGCTCGTTGAAAACGACAGGATCCTCGGCGCTTTGAAAACGACCGGCATCGACGAAAGTTTGTCGCGCCCCATTTATCCCGGGGCAAAATATACGCTTCCGCCGCCGCAGGACAAGGCGGAGATATCCGATATTACCGCCGCAAAAAAAGCGCTCGATAAACTTACTTACGCAGACGATCCCGCCAAGTTTATTTTTACCGCTTTTAAAGGCATATCGTTTTCCACCGCCGAAGATATCGTTTCAAAATTTAAGGAAACAAAGCGCGATAACGATTTCGTAAAAATCCTCAAAAGCGATGAATTTATCAAGTATTTTAACGATTATTACGAAACACCGAAAATATCGCCCACGGTGGTATCCGACGGCAAAAAGACCGACTTTTATATCGTTGAGCCTATCGCTCAATATAAGGAAGTTCGTAAATATCCGTCGATAAATTCTCTTATCGACGGTTACTATTTATACAAAGAAAATTCGTTTGCGACGGCTTTGAAAAAAGGTCGGTTATACGACGCGGTGAAAGCTTACGAAAAAAAGCTTTATAAAAAGCTCCAGATAGCCGAAGAAAAGCTTTTGTCCTGCGCGGATATGGACGACAACAGGCTTTTCGGCGAGCTTATAATAGCATACCTTTACAAGATAAAAAGCGGTGAAAAATACTGCGAAGTCGAAAACTATTACGAGCCGGATTATCCGCTTATAAAGATAAGGCTCGACGAAGACCTTTCCCCGCGTGAAAACGCCGAAAGATATTTCAAAAAGTATTCCAAACAGAAAAAGACGGTCGCCGCCGTCACCCCGCAGACAGCTGAGTTGAAAGAAACGCTTTCTTATATAGAAACGGTCTACTCGGAGATAGACGCCGCCGAAACGGACTCGGATTTTTCCGATATCGAAGAAGAGCTTTCGGCTATCGGCGTCATAAAGCAAAAACAGCAGGGTAAAAAGAGGATCAAGAAGCTTTCCGAACCGCGTAAATACGTCTATAAGGATTTCGAGATCCTGGTCGGCAGAAACAATCTTCAGAACGACCGACTTACAATTTCGGCAGAAAGAAACGATATTTGGCTGCACACGAAGGATTATCATTCGTCGCACGTCATAATAAGGACTTTTAACCGCCCCGTTCCCGACGAAGTGCTTCTATTTGCGTCAGAGATCTGCGCTTATTTCAGCAAAGTGCGTTCGTCTAAAAAAGTGCCCGTCGATCACACTTTGAAAAAGTTCGTCAAAAAGCCCGCGGGCACGAACGCAGGTAAAGTTTATTATACCAATCAGAAGACGTTATTTGTCGATCCAGATCCGCACATATAGTGTAAAATCCCTTATAAAACAAAGCAAAACGCCACGATGAAATTCCGTAAACGGGATATCGCCGCGGCGCTTTTTTTATTTATATCGCGTTTTATTAACCGATAACGTCAGTTGAGCGTTACGTCTTTTAACGAGTTGTATTTTGCGATGGCGACTTCGCGCAGTTCTTTGGAATATTTGCCCGAATTTATTACTTCGTCGGCTATTTTCTTGGCAAGGAATATAGAACCCGTCGAATATTTCAGCGCACCGAGGTCGCTCAAAAACTTACCGCTTTGCTTGGTGCCCATCATATCCCCGCCGCCGCGGTCGGCGTAATCTGCCTCGGCGATCTTAAAACCGTCCGAATTATCTCGTAAGGTCTTTAACCTCTCGATGGTCTTTTCGTTTTCGTTATCACTAAGTAAAAAGCAATAGCTTTTAAGATCGCTTCGTCCGACGCGTCCGCGCAACTGATGCAACTGACTTAATCCGAACCTGTCCGCGCCGAAGATAACCATTACGGTGGCGTTCGGAACGTCAATCCCGACCTCTATGACCGTCGTGGAAACTACGGCGTCAATTTCGCCCTCTTTAAACGAAGTCATAACGTCGGTCTTTTCTTTATCTTTCATTCTGCCGTGAAGTAATGCGAATTTTAAGTGCGGTAATTTCTTCGATAATTCGTCGAATATTTCGGTAACACTCAAAATCGAGCCTTCTTCGTCGCCGTCTATTTTGGGGCAAACGAAATACGCTTGTCTGCCGTCGGATATCTCTTTTTCGACGAAGTAAAGCATATCGTCGTACTTTGCCTTAGGAACGATCCTCGTGGTTATTTCGGTACGCTGCATCGGCTTATCGGTAATGGTGGAAATGTCGAGATCGCCGTAAAATACGAGCGATAACGTCCTCGGTATCGGCGTTGCGCTCATAATAAGCACGTCGGGGCAAGCGCCCTTTTCCACGAGATCGTTTCTTTGAGAAACGCCGAAACGCTGTTGCTCGTCGCAGACCGCCAAAGATAGGTCTGAAAACACAACGTCTTTTTCGAGGATAGCGTGAGTTCCCACGACTATTCGGGCCTTTCCCGAAGATATATCGGCTTTTATAAGCCGTTTTTCCTTTTCGGTCGAGCTACCCGATAAAAACGCGCACTCGAACTCCGGCAAAAATCTTTGCATTATTGCGAAATTTTGCCTTGCCAAAACTTCGGTTGGAGCTATCATTACGGCTTGAAATCCCGATTTTACAGCCGCGTATATCGCGCATAACGAGACGGCCGTTTTGCCTGAACCGACGTCGCCTTGCAAAAGCCTGTTCATAACGGTCGGCCCTTTAAGATCGGCAAAAATCTCGTTGACCGCCTTTTTCTGTCCGTCGGTAAATTCAAACGGAAATCTTTTGGAAAACTCCGTAATATCCTTTGCCGAAACGTTATATCTTAAGCGCCGCGCCTCCGTCTTATCGCCTTTAATTATCTTGAACGCCGAAACGAGCAAGAAATACTCTTCCACGGCAATTCTTTCCGACGCCTCTACGAGTTGTTCGGTGTTTTCGGGATTATGAACGGCGTAAAATGCGCTCTTTAAGTCTTTTAAAGCGAGCTTATTTGCATAATCGTCGGGTATCATAGAGCGGATATCCGTCTTTTTGAGCGCGTCGAGAACGGCGTTCTTCAAAACCTTCTGAGTAAGGTTGCCCTTTAACGGATAAACGGGGATAATACCTTTTAAATTGACGTTTTTATCGAATTCTTCAAAAGACGGGTTTGTCAAAGAAAACGCGTAACGATTTCTCACGCGGCCGTAAAAAAGGTAAGTTTCGCCGAGTTTCAACCTGTTTTTTAAATACGGCTGATTGAACCAGATGACGGAAAACGTCTCTCCGTCCTGCTCGCAGAATATTTTAAAATAGTTGAAACGACCTTTTCTCGGAACGTATTCGGGGATACTTATAACGGTGCCTTTGGTAAGGATAAAGGAATTATTTACGGCGTCATTTAAGCTTACCGTCTTTCTCAAATCAAGATAAGCGCGCGGAAAAAGTCGGACGAGACCTTCCGCCGAGGTAATGCCCATTTTATTAACGTCATCTATTCTTTTTTGCGATAATCCCTTGATAAATTTGAGTTCCAAAATTCGCACCTTTTAAAAAAGGAAAACCGTTTCCGATTTTCCTTTTCGACTTAAAGAATGATCATTCCAAAGAAAGGATATAAAAATATACCGATTGACCGCCGTAATACAGTTCGACGTCGCAATCTGCGTACATAGCCTGAACGTCTATCTGCAACTGCTCGGCCTCCTGCTCCTTAACGTCGGCGCCGTAATAGATATTTATTATGCTGTGATTTTTTTCTTTGAGTTTTTCGATGAGTTTGATGGTCGCCGTAGAAAGATCGTGACCTTTCGATAATATCTTTTTGCTGTTTAAACCGATATAATCGCCTTTTTTCAGATTAAAGCCGTCCATTGAAGAATTTCTTACGGCGTAAGTAACCTGCCCGTCCGCAACGTGGTCTATCGCGTGGAGCATATTAAGGTGGTTTTCGTCCACGGGAAGATCGGGATCGAACGCAAGCGCCGCCGCAAAGCCCTGCGGAATGTTCTTGGTCGGAATAACGATTATTCTTCTGTTTTCGACGAGAGCCTTTGCTTGCTCGGCGGCAAGAATGATATTTTTATTGTTGGGGAAGACGAAGACCGTTTCGGCGTTGACTTTGGCAATACCGTCGGCAATATCGCTTGCGGAAGGATTCATCGTCTGCCCGCCGGCTATCACTCTGTCGACGTTCAATTCTTTGAATATCTCGGTGATACCGTCGCCCTGCGCCACGGAAATAATGCCGATAGACTTTCTTTCCTCTTCGTACTTTTTGACGAGCGCGCGGTTCTGCTCGAGCATATTTTCTATCTTGACTTTATCGAGCTCGCCGAGCATCAAAGCGGCGGTCAAGGCTTTACCCGGGGTGTTTGTGTGAACGTGAACTTTAATAAGCTCGAGATCGCCGATACAAATAACGCTGTCGCCCATTTCGATAAGCTTTTCACGATGTTTATCGATGTCGGCAAGCGTGGTCTTCTTTTTAATGTTGATAATGAAAAATTCAGTACAATAGGCAAATTCTATTGCGCCCAAATTCAGCATATCGGCGGAAGTAAAGTCGTTTTCGGCGGGAGTTTGCTCCACGTCATCATCAATGGAAACGCCTTTGACTTTTTTACCCGTCAAAGCCATGTGCATTCCCTTGAATATGGTAACGAGCCCCATTCCGCCCGAGTCGACGACGCCGGCTTTTTTCAAAACGGGTAACAGCTGCGGGGTCATTTCGAGCGCGACTTCGCCCGCCTCTATCATTTCGGCAAAACCGACTTCAATATCCTTGTTTTTAAGCGATTGAGCGCTGTCGCTCATAGCTTTGACAACGGTAAGGATAGTGCCTTCTTTGGGTTTTGCGACCGCAGCATACGCAACTTCGGTGGCGCTTCTCATAGCGCGAGCGAAAATACGCATATTTATCTCGGTCTCGTCTTTAAGCACCTTGCAGATACCTTTGAATATCTGCGACGTTATAACGCCCGAATTACCTCTTGCGCCGCGGAGCGCACCGCGGGTGATCCTTTCGCAGATCTCGCCCATACGGTTGGTCTTACTTTGTTTCAATTCAGAGACGACCGACTGCATAGTCATCGTCATATTCGTTCCCGTATCTCCGTCGGGAACGGGGAAAACGTTCAGCGCGTCGATTTTACTTTTATTAAGATCGAGCAATTGCGCGGCTGAAATTACCATGTTGGTAAACATGGCGCCGTTTATACTCTTTGACATTATTATCTCCCAATGGGTAACAAACAAATATATCGGACAGCCGAAAGAATATTTTTAAGCGGTATGGATCGGTGGAGCGAAACGAAAGCAAATTTCTTTCGTTAAGTCTTTCGGCAAAATGATCGGATAAAATAAGAAACCGAAAATTATATATATTTCAAACGCTTTTTAGCGTTTTCGGCGGATAAATACAACCGACGAGTTATGTTTGTTTACCTGAATTTTTGATTTTAAAAATAACGAAAATTATCGTTTACAGCTTAACGCCCTTAACGTTGACGTTTACGCAATCAACGATCATGCCGGTAAATTTTTCAACGTTATATTTTACCGTTTGCTTTAAAGTTTCCGCAACGGCGGAAAGGGACACGCCGAATTTTACGACGACGTAAAGATCGAGATTGATCTTATCCCCCGAAGAAGTTACCTTTACGCCTTTATTCATGGCGTTTTTCGGAACGAGCAGATCGTTTATGTCTTTGATATCCCTGTTGAACATTTCGACGATGCCGTAACAGTCGGATGAAACCTGCGCCGCCACTTTTGCTATCGTTTCGTCCGATATGGTGATATTTCCATATATATTGTTTGTACTGACTGACATACGATCCGCACTCCTTTTTTAATTATTTTACTACAACCAAACTATTTTTGCAACAATTTTGATATTTGATTTGCCTTTTTGAGCATAAATGCGCGGCAATTTTTAAAAAAATTACCTAAAATGAAAAAAATTCGTTAAAATAAGTTGCGTTTTTTGAAATATAATGGTATATTATATAGGCTGAATTCTAAAAATGCGTGGAGGTGTTTATATGTCAAGAGTTTGCAGCGTATGCGGTAAAGGTAAACTGAGCGGAAATCTCGTCAGCCATTCCAACCGTAAAACACCACGCTCTTACAGTGCTAACGTACAAAAGGTCAAAGTCGTTAAAGACGGCGTTGTGACCAAACAATACGTTTGTGCGCGTTGTCTTAAGAGCAACAGCATTGAAAGAGCGTAAGCGGTCTTCAGGTCATTCCGCAAATATCGGCTTGACCTTTTTATTAAAAAATTTCGGAGCATAAAAGCTCCGATTTTTTTATGCTCTTTTTAGCATTCTTAAAATTATCCGCTGTAAATTCGCCCTCTATTTCGGCGAGGAGACGGAAAGCGTTAGTTAAAACTTCAGCGGAGCGGAATTTTCGTATAAAGTAAAAGTAATATCGTACCCCGACACCGAACGTTCCTTTGAAATGACCGACGCTTTCCAATTATCGAGCTTATCGAGGTCGTCGAAAAAAACTTCCGCGTCGCCGAAAGCGTCGACTTTGGTTATATAAGCGTATTTGCAATACGGGTACATAGTCCTATAAAACATTCCGCCGCCGATGATGAAAACGGAGTCGTCGGGGTAATTCTTTACGGCGGCAAAAAACTCGTCGAGCGTATGTACGACGACGCAATCGTCTCTTTCGACGTTTTCGGGCGCAAGAACGATATTCACTCGGTTTTTAAGCGGCTTACCGCCGGGGAAAGACAAAAGCGTGTTATAACCCATGCAAACGACTTTCCCCGAAGTTTTCTCCCGAAAATAGCGCATATCCTCGGGAATATCGAACAGTAATCCGTTCTTTTTGCCGATGCCCCACTTATTATCTACGGCAACTATCAGATTCATCAGATAGCGACCTCGAGTTTATCTTTGAGCGGCGTCGCCTTGTAATCTACGAGTTCGAAGTCTTCCACCTTGAAGTCGTAGAAATCCTTTACGTCGCGCTTAATAATTAGCTTCGGCGCGTCGTACTGCGGATTTAAGAACATGGTCTTTAAAGCGGGAATATGCCTGTCGTAAATATGCGCGTCCGCGATAACGTGGACGAGTTCGCCGACTTTAAGGCCGCTGACTTTCGCCATCATCATCAAAAGCACGGAATACTGAACGACGTTCCAGTTATTGGCCACCACCATGTCGTTGGAGCGCTGATTGAGTATGCCGTTCAAAGTGTCGCCGCTTACGTTGAAAGTCATAGAATAAGCACACGGATAAAGGTGCATCTCGTGAAGGTCGGCAAAATTGTAGATATTTGTCAATATCCTGCGGGAATTGGGATTGTTTTTAAGGTCGTACAAAACTCTGTCTACCTGGTCGAATTCGCCCTCCGGATATTTATGCTTAACGCCGAGCTGATAGCCGTAAGCCTTGCCGATAGAGCCGGTTTCATCCGCCCAGCTGTCCCAGATATGCGAATTGAGATCGTGAACGTTGTTTGATTTTTTCTGCCAGATCCATAAAATTTCGTCCACAGCCGATTTGAAAAAGGTCTTTCTCACGGTCAGAATGGGAAATTCTTTATTAAGGTCGTAACGGTTTACGACGCAGAACTTTTTAACGGTATGCGCGGGCGTGCCGTCTTCCCAGTGCGGGCGGACTTTTTTATCGGTGTCCCAAACTCCGTTCTCGATGATGTCCTTACAGTTGGCGATAAATACTTTATCTGCGTAGCTCATAGTTTCCTCCTTTGTCGCGCCGTAATATAAGCGCATAATTTTTTTATATCGATCAGGTCAGATAAAAATCTTCCCTGTTGATTATGATTTTCAGTTTATCTATAGCCTTTTTTTCGATGCGCGAAATGTACGAACGGGATATCTTCATAAGGGCGGCGACTTCCCTTTGCGCAAGCGGCGCTCCGCCCGTCAGCCCGTAACGAAGAACGAGCGTTTTGTACTCTCTGTCCGAAAGATTATCGCGCAAAAATCTTATGAATTTTCCGCTTTGAACGGTCTTTTCGACCTTTTGAAGAACGTTTTCGTCGTCGGATAACAGATCGATAAGCGTCAACTCGTTTCCGTCTTTATCCGTGCCTACGACGTCAGATAAAGACACGTTGTTGCGGTACTTTTTGTTTGAACGAAGCAGCATCAGTATCTCGTTTTCAATACAGCGAGCAGTGTAGGTCGCAAGGCGCGAACCTTTGTCTTCGTTATAGGTGTCTACGGCTTTAATAAGCCCCAATGTACCGACCGATATAAGGTCTTCGTTTTCGTACGCGCCGCGGTATTTTTTAACGACGTGCGCCACGAGCCGAAGATTGTGCGAGATAAGCTTTTCGCGAGCATCTTTGTCGCCGTTTCTCGCCGCGGCAAGAAGTTTAGCTTCCTCTTTATCGGTCAAAGGTCTCGGAAACGTATCGCCCGCTATCGCCGCGCAGAAAAACAGGCATTTGCCGAGAACGTAAAGAATAAATTCAAACATAATATCGACTTCCGTAAAAGATATTTATGTCGAATCATCTCGCGATATGCAATTATAATTACTCGTTGACTGCGAATATTCAACGACGATAGACCTATCTGAGACCGATTGTCGCAGGCAGCAGATCGATAACGGTCGTGAATGCTTGTGCGTTCCGGACGCAATTATATAATGAAAACTTGAACGTATAAAATAGTTATTTTCTCAAAATATCGCCTGCGTGCAGAATAACGTCTGTCTTTAAGTACAGTTTTTGCTGAACTATCTTCGCGTCGGAAACTGCATTTTTGTCGGTATCGGTAAGCTCGGTAACGGTTATTTTTTCGTTCAGATTATCGTAAGGAGTTAAAAGTTCGAGTTCGTCGCCGACCGCAAAGCGGTTTCTCATTTCGATCAGCGCGGTCTTTTTAACCTCGTCGTAATCGAGAACGAGCGCTGTAAAAGTTCTTTCTCCCGCCGACTGAGAATCGGCGTAATTTACCGTATCGTCGCGTTTTTCAAAAGCGTAAGCCTTGGTGAAGGTGCGATGATTGGTCTTTAAAAGCTCTTTCTCGAAAAGCCCGTCCTTCTTATAATCCGTACCGTTGATATAAAGCGAGTCGAAAGCGCGCCTATACGCGTTGACGACCGTCGCAAGATAGTATTCGCTCTTCATTCGCCCTTCTATCTTGAACGAACAAATACCGGCACTCGTCATCGAGTCGAGTTCGGATATCATATTAAGGTCTTTGCTGTTTAAAATGTACGAACCGTTCGTATCCTCGGTAATATCGTACCACTCGCCGTCGGAATTTCTTTCACGCAACGAATAATTCCACCTGCACGCCTGAACGCACTCGCCGCGGTTGGAGCTTCTGTTTGCAAAGTAATCGGAAAGAAGGCATCTTCCGCTATAAGATATGCACATAGCGCCGTGACAAAATGCCTCGAGCTCTACGTTATCGGGCAGAAAATCACGTATTTCTGCTATTTCTTTTAAAGACAGCTCTCTTGCGAGAATGATCCTCGACGCGCCTTGATCCGCCCAGAATTTTGCGGAATACTTATTCAAAGTGTTGGCTTGCGTGGAAATATGTATTTTAAGTTTCGGCGCGATTTTTTTTGCAAGATAAATAACGCCGGGATCGGAAATTATCACCGCGTCGGCGTCAATGCTTTCAAGGAATTTCAGCCTGTCGCAAATGCGGTCGAAATCGGAATTTTTAGCATAAATATTTAAGGTGACGTAAAGCTTTTTGCCCCTCGCATGACAAAACCCGACGGCTTTTTCAAGTTCCTCGTCGGAAAAATTATCCGAATAAGAACGCAAGGATAAGTCCTTACCGCCAACGTAAACGGCGTCCGCGCCGTAATATACCGCTGTCACAAGTTTCGTAAAGTTGCCCGCGGGAGCTAAAAGTTCAGGTTTTATCATAATTTTTGCGCTATCAAAATTCCGTCGCCTATCTCGTAAACGGAAGATATAAAGTCTTCGTCAGCGGTAACGGCGTCAAGAAATCTTCTCAAATTATTGACTATCGCGTTGTCGCCCCTGCCGTATGAAACGCCGCCGTCGACGTAACCGCGAAACAAAACGTTGTCGGCAAACAGCACGCCGCGCTCGTTTAAAACGCGCTTTATATCGGGCAGGTAATCGACGTAGCGTGACTTTGCCCCGTCGAGAAACACGAAGTCGAATTTTGCGTCCGTATAGTTTAAAAAATCGCCTGCGTCGCCAAGCCGAAGAGTCGCTCTTTTTTCAAACCCGAACTCGGCGAAATTTCTTTCGGCCTCGGCAAATAAGGATTCGTCCTTTTCGATAGTAACAAGTTCCGCGTCGGGTGAAACGCAGAGCATAGCTATCCCGCTGACGCCCGCCGCAGTGCCTATCTCGAGTATCTTCTTCGGGTTTTTGATCGAAACGTGCAGCATAAGCTCGTTGAGCGAAGCGCTTTTCAGCGACGGAATGCCCGCATCGATATATTTTTGCCGAATAGATGCAAGCTTTTTTGGCAATCTGAGTTTATCTTTTAAGGCGTATATTTCCATTATATTTCGGTAATAACGGGGATTATCATCGGGTTGTTCTTGGTCTTTTTCAAGACGTAATTTCTTACGCTCGAACGAAGTTTTTTACGTATCTCGCGCTTGTCGCCGACGGCTTTAAGGTCGTACGCCGAAAGAGTTCTTTCGATGATCTCGATTATATCTTCCGTCTGCGCGTCGCTCAAAGTGATGCCCTTAAATATAAGGTCGGGCTTTTGCATAACTGCGCCGTTTTCGCTTGAAATACAGCACACGGTGATGATGAGCCCGTCGCCGCCGAGGTGTACCCTGTCGCGAATGGTCGCGTCGTCGTTATCGATATAAAGCCCGTCGACAAAGCGTGAACCGGCTTGGATCCTATCCGTCTTTTTTATCGACCTTTCGGTGACTTCGACCGTGTCGCCGAGTTCGGCGATAACTATCTCGCTTTCCTTCATACCCATTTCACGGGCAAGTTTAGCGTGTTTTTTAAGGTGACGGTATTCGCCGTGAACGGGAATAAAAAATTTGGGCTTTAATAAAGAATGGAATATCTTGATCTCTTCCTGACAGGCGTGGCCGGAAACGTGTATCTTTTCAATGGAATCGTACACGACTTCCGCGCCTTTTTTATAAAGGTTGTTTATGACCTGATAAATGCTTTTTTCGTTGCCGGGTATTGGCGACGCGGAAATTATTATAGTGTCGTTATCGGTGATCTTGACTTGCGGATAATCGTCCGCGGTCATACGCGTCAAAACGCTCATCGGCTCGCCCTGCGAACCGGTACAGATTATAACGAGGTCTTTATCGGGATAATTTTTTATCTTTTCAACGTCGATGAGCGTGCCGTCGGGTATTTTGAGTTCGCCCGCCGCTATCGCCGCGTCGACGACGTTCAACATACTTCTTCCCGATAGCGCCACTTTTCTTCTGAATTTTGCGGCAACGTTGAATATCTGTTGTATCCTGTAAACGTTAGACGAAAACGTCGCGATAATTATCCTGCGGCGCATATTATCGCCGAAAAGGTGTTCAAAAGTCTGTCTTACCGCCGTTTCGCTTAAAGTATAGCCCGTTCTTTCGATATTAGTCGACTCGCACATTAATAAAAGAACGCCTTTTTTGCCGAGTTCGGAAAGCCTCGATAAGTCTATTATCTCGCCGCTTATCGGCGTCAAGTCTATCTTGAAATCCCCCGAATGAACGACGAGCCCGACGGGAGTCGTTATCGCAAGCGCGCACGAACCCGATATAGAATGGTTTACGTGTATAAATTCCACCGAAAACACGCCGAGGTTTATTCTGTCGCGTTCTTTAACGGTCTTTAATTTTGCGCCGTTTATCTTGAATTCTTTAAGCTTTGCCGACAAAAGCGCCAAAGTCATCTTGGTCCCGTATATGGGGACGGACAGGTCTTTAAGCAGGTAAGGAACGGAGCCTATATGGTCTTCGTGACCGTGAGTTAATAAAATACCGCGTATCCTTTCTTTATTCTGAATGAGATACGTTGCGTCGGGAATGACTATATCCACCCCGGGCATATCCTGCGAAGGGAACGTAAGCCCCGCGTCGATAACTATGATATCGCGCCCGAATTCGAGTGCGGTCATATTTTTACCGATCTCGCCTACGCCACCCAAAAAAGATATCTTTAAAGAGTTGGTTTTTTTCATTAAATTCCTTTATAAAAAGTATCGCTTTACTTTTATTTTCGGAAAAGGAGTCTTAAAGCGATAAAGACTCCTTTTTTTGCGTCAACTTTCGTATTCTTTAAGATTTGCCAAAATTTTGGCTTTTAATTCTTGGAATTTTGCAAGTTTTTGTTTTTCGGCGTCCACGAGTTTTGCGGGCGCTTTTTCCACGAACCCGGGGTTATTGAGTTTACTTTCCGCCCTTTCTATCTCCGAATCGGTCTTTTCGAGTTCGGCTTTTAATCTTGAAACTTCCTTTTCGATATCGACAAGATCTCCAAGCGGCACGAAAAGCTCGAACCCGTTGAGAACTTGCGTAAACACCTTTTCGGTTATATCCTGCTTGGAGGAAACGAACACTATCTTACTTACGCCCGAAAGCTTGCAGATGAAATCGGCGCTCGAATCCACGAGCTTCCTGTTTTCGGTAACGACGATAAGTTCGACCTTTTTCGAAGGCGCCGCCCCCGCCTGTACCTTTATCTGACGAACGGCTTTAATGATATCCATAACGGCGTTCATCTTTTCGGCGTCCTTTTTATAGTTGTAAGCCGAATTGTAACGCGGATATTCGGAAACCATTATGCTGCCTGTCGTTCCCGGGATATTGGAATAAATCTCTTCGGTAACGTACGGGATAAACGGGTGCAACAATTTGAGCGTTTCCTTCAAAACGTGGCAAAGAACAGAAAGTGTCGCGTTCTTTTTGGCAATATCGTCGCCGTAAAGCGCGGGCTTGGTAAGTTCGATATACCAGTCGCAGAAATCGTACCACATAAAGTCGTGGCAGATGCTTAAAGCCATACCGAGGTCGTACTTTTCCATAAGCATAGTTACGGATTTGACGGTATGATTGAGCCTTGAAAGAATCCATTTATCCTTGACTTCGGGCTTAATTTCGGTTATCGGACGGATATCCGCGCCTTCACAGTTCATTAAAACGAAGCGCGATGCGTTCCATATCTTATTGATAAAGTTACGCGAACTCTCGCATTTTTCCTTGGAAAATCTTATGTCGCTGCCCGCCGCAACGCCGTTGACGAGGGAAAAGCGCAAAGTATCCGCGCCGTATTCGGCGATAACTTCCAAAGGATCGACGCCGTTTCCCAAAGACTTACTCATCTTTCTGCCTTTATCGTCGCGGACGATGCCGTGGATAAGAACGTCTTTAAACGGGATCCTGTTCATGTGTTCGAGCCCGCTGAATATCATTCTGGCAACCCAGAAGAAAATGATATCGTAGCCCGTAACGAGAACGTCGGTCGGGTAGAAATATTTAAGGTCTTCCGTCATATCCGGATAGCCGAGCGTCGAAAACGGCCAAAGCGCCGAGGAAAACCAGGTATCGAGAACGTCTTCGTCCTGACGGAAATTGGTGCTCCCGCACTTCGTACAGCACTTGGGAGCGTCCTTTAAGACCATTTTCTCACCGCAGTCTTCGCAGTAATAAACGGGGATACGATGCCCCCACCAAAGCTGACGGGAAATACACCAGTCTTTGATATTCTCCATCCAATTATAATAGATCTTCGTAAAGCGCGAAGGCGTAAATTTAATGGATTTATTTTTAACTGCGGCGATGGCGGGCTTGGCTAAATCGGCCATTTTCACGAACCACTGTTTGGAAACGATGGGTTCGACCGAAGAATGGCACCTGTAACAATGGCCCACGTTGTGTTTGTGCGGCTCTGTCTTTTTAAGCGCGCCGACGGCTTTCAACTCTTCGACGATGGCCTTTCTGCACTCGAAACGATCCATACCGGCGAATTTACCGGCAAGCTCGTTCATAGTGCCGTCGTCGTTCATGACGCGGATGACTTCAAGGTTATGGCGTAAACCGACTTCGAAGTCGTTGGGATCGTGCGCGGGAGTTATCTTGACTGCGCCCGTTCCGAATTTCATATCGACGTAATCGTCGGCAACGACGGGAATACGCTTATTTACGATAGGTAAAATAAGATATTTACCGACGAAAGAAGAGTAGCGCTTGTCGTGCGGGTTGACGGCAACGGCGGTATCGCCGAGCATGGTCTCGGGCCTCGTGGTAGCGACCGTAAGGCATTTTCCTTCTTCGCCTTCGAGCGGGTAATCGAGATACCAGAAGTATGAATCTTCCTCGGCGTATTCGACTTCCGCGTCGGACAAAGCCGTCTTACAGCTCGGACACCAGTTGATTATCTTGGAACCTTGATAGATGAGCCCTTTATCGTATAAATTAACGAAAACTTCTTTAACGGCTTTCGAGCAGCGGTCGTCCATAGTAAACGCAAGGCGCGACCAATCGCAGGACGAGCCGAGACATTTTAGCTGTTCGACTATCCTGCCGCCGTATTTTTCTTTCCAAGCCCAGGCGCGTTTTAAAAACTCTTCACGCCCAAGCTGCTCTTTCGTTAGCCCTTCTTCCTTTTTTATAAGTTCGACTATCTTAACTTCGGTAGCTATCGACGCGTGATCGGTGCCGGGAAGCCACAAAGCTTCGTAGCCCTGCATACGTTTGAAACGAATGATTGCGTCCTGCAAAGTTT
This sequence comes from Clostridia bacterium, assembly GCA_017616695.1. Classification (GTDB taxonomy): domain Bacteria; phylum Bacillota; class Clostridia; order Christensenellales; family Borkfalkiaceae; genus UBA4636. Next base: position 32,860 of record JAFZXN010000054.1, read on the forward strand.
CGTCGAGCGCGTGACCTATATGAAGTTGCCCGGTAATATTGGGCGGCGGAATAACGATGGTAAAAGGAACTTTATCGGGATTGACTTTAGCTTTGAAATAACCGCTTTTTTCCCAATTGTCGTAAATTCTTTTTTCAAAATCCTGTGGGTTGTAAGTCTTTTGCATATCCATAAAAAAACCTGCCGAAATTGCTGTTGATATATAATTTGAAATTTATTCAATTAATTATATAATAATTAAAAATTTTTGTCAAGGAAAAAACCTTAAAGAACGATAATAGTCGGCTATATAATATTCGAGCCGATAAATAGCGATTTTGTCAAGAATCGGCTCCGATGCATATATTGTTTTTAGTGAAACCTTTTTTTAGGAGACGAAATGAAAAAATTATTGATACTTTTTATTGCTTTCGCGCTCGCATTTTCGACGTTTGCCTGCGCAAAGACCACCGACGGCAATAATACCGTTTTAAAGATCAACGAAGTCACCCACTCGGTGTTTTACGCACCCTTTTACGTAGCCATCGAAAACGGCTATTTTCTTGAAGAAGGGATAGAGATTGAGCTTACAAACGGCGGCGGCTCGGACGCGTCGATGGCGGCGCTTTTGTCGGGCGGAGCGGATATAGCTTTGTTAGGTCCCGAAACGGGGATATATACTTCGCTCGGCGGGCCGAAAGATAAACCCGTGATATTCGCACAGCTAACAAAGCGCGACGGTTCCTTCCTTATGGGAAGAACGCCCGAAGAGGATTTTTCCTGGACGGGACTTACGGGTAAAGAGATAATCGCAGGAAGAAAAGGCGGTTCGCCCGCAATGAGCCTTGAATACGCGTTAAACAAAAACGGGCTTTATAACGGCGAAAACGTAACGCTCAATTTTGACGTTCAGTTCAATTTAACGACCGCGGCTTTCGAGTCGGGCACGGGTGATTACGTCACGGTATTCGAGCCTACGGCGTCGGAGCTCCAACGCGCCGGCAAAGGTCATATCGTAGCGAGCGTCGGCAAAGAGTCGGGAGAAGTTCCTTTCACGACTTTTATGACGCGCGAAAGTTATCTTAATAAGAACACGAAGATAATCGATAAATTTATAACCGCGCTGTTTAAAGCGTTCGATTATATTGAGAAAAACGACGCCAAAACCATAGCCGCGGCAATAAAAAATTCCTTCCCGTCGGCAAGCGACGTTTCGCTAACCGATTCGATAAATTCTTATAAAAATATCGACGCCTGGCAAAAGGATATGACGATGACGCCCGAAGCTTTTGAAAGACTTAAAGACGTTATGAGAAACGCAAACGAACTTGACGGCGACGTACTTTTCGACGACCTTGTAAAAAACGAAAGAGTAATAAAGATGCACGAATAATTCGTCGGTTGACGAATAAACTTATCCGTTGCTTTTTACGCTTTTTCGTATAAGGCAACGGAATTTTTACTTTAAGGAGAAAACTATGGACAGCTTACTATCGCTTTTAAACGTAAGCCTTAATTACCATACGAAACAAAAAGAGACCTTGGCTGTAAAAGACTTGTCGTTCGACGTCAGTTCGGGTGAATTTGCGGCTATCATAGGGCCGTCGGGTTGCGGAAAAACGAGCATTCTTTCGCTTATCGCGGGGCTTATCAAAGGATACGGCGGAGACGTTTTTTTCGACGGCGAAAAACTCTTAAAACCAAGCGAAAAAATAGGTTATATGCTCCAAAGAGACGAGCTTTTCCCGTGGCTCACCATTTCCGAAAACGTCTATCTGCCGCTGAAAATAAAACGCCTTTATAATAAAGAAAATAAAGACCTTGCCGACGAACTGATAAAAAAATACGGACTGATAGATTTCTGCGATTTTTACCCAAATCAGCTTTCAGGCGGAATGCGTCAGCGTGCGGCGCTTATAAGAACGCTCGCCGCCTCTCCCGAACTTTTATTATTGGACGAACCGTTTTCCGCGCTCGATTACCAGACGAGACTTGTCGTATGTAACGACGTTCACGGGATAATAAAGTCGGAAAACAAGACGGCGTTATTAGTCACTCACGACATATCAGAGGCTGTTTCTCTTTCCGACAAGATAATCGTTTTGACGCAACGCCCCGCAAAGGTGAAAAACTGCTATATTCTCGACTTTGATAAAGACCTTACGCCCATCGAGCGCAGGGAAAGCGATAGGTTTTCTCAATGGTTCGAAACGTTATGGAGGGATCTGAACTGATGGAAAACTATTCGTCCGAACACAAAAAATATCTCGTCGGCATCAGGAAAAAAGCCGTCGTCGTCAACGTTATGCGCGTAGGGCTACTCGTTGTTTTTCTCGTTTTATGGGAGCTATCCGTAAGCCTCGGGTTGATAGACGGCTTTATATTCTCAAGTCCGTCACGAATTTTAAGCACGATAAAAAACCTTTATTTAAGCGGAGAATTATTCTCTCATATCGGAACGACTTTATACGAAACGATAATCGGCTTTATCGCGGCGTCCGTAATAGGCATAACGATCGCGGTCTTTATGTGGTGGTCTGAAACGCTCAAAAAGATAGCCGAGCCTTATATCGTCGTATTGAACAGTTTGCCTAAAATAGCCCTCGGTCCGCTTATAATAATCTGGTTCGGCGCGGGCAGCGGTTCGATAATCTTTATGGCGGTCATAATAACCGTCATCGTGACCGTTATCAATATGCTTGCGGGATTTTGCGAAGTCGACAACGGAAAGATACTTTTATTAAGGTCAATGGGCGCAAGTAAATTTCAGATTTTTACCCGCCTCGTGTTCCCGGCTTCTCTGCCGACTCTCGTTTCCACGCTCAAAATAAACGTCGGAATGAGCTGGATAGGTTCGATAATGGGAGAATATCTCGTTTCAAAGCGCGGAATAGGATATCTCATCGTCTACGGCGGGCAGGTGTTCAAACTCGACCTCGTTATGGCGAGCACGTTCATTCTGTGCGTTCTTGCGGGTGTAATGTACGCCGCCGTGGCTTTGGCGGAAAGATTACTGTTGAAATGGCAATGACAACCGTGACGACGGCGCCGAAAAGTCCTATGAACGGATACGCATACGATACTATATTGTAAAAGCCGAAACGCGACGCGCCCAAAGTCGAAACGCTTAACAAAATTCTATAGAAAAGCTTTGAGCGCTCATTTTCGACAAGCGAAAAAAGCGGATAATGACTTGATAAAAGCGTTGTGAATATTCCGAAAATAAAGCATATCGCAAACGGGTAATATATTATCTTCATATCCCCGGCAAGAACGAGCGTCGGCACGGGAGAAGATAAAGCGGAGTTTCCTTTCGCCGTCACGGCGGAAAGAGCAAAATAGATCAATACGCAAAGAACCACAGCCGACAGCGCGGCGGCGGCAAAGCTTTTTATAACGCTTTTACCCTTGCCCGCCGCGTTGAATAAGGGAGCCGACATAAAGACGTTGAGCCCGCAATAACTTATAAGTTTTACGGGCTTTATTCCGTCGCCGCCGACTTGAGAAAAGCTTACCGACGGCAAAGTTACCGCTATCATAAAAGCTATCATAACGGGAACGAGGAAGGAATTGACCTTTTCGACGCCTTTTACGCCCCTATACAAAATGATATTCGATAAAATGACGGCAACTGTCGAAAAAATCGGGTAAATATGGTCAATCGAAACAATTTGTTCCTGCAAACTGTCAAGCCCCGACAGCATTCCGCTCATTATGACGAAATTCGAGATGAGAACGAGCGGTTTTACTAACGAATAAACGACGTTATTTTCAAGGTCTTTGACTATCAGGATAAAACTTATGAAAACGCTGAACGCCCCGCAAAGTATCGCCGAAACGAAAAAAGCGTTCTGCCCGTAAAAAAAGGAGACTATCTCCCGCCCGCTGATAAACCCGGCGCCGATAATGCTCCCGATGATAAGAAATGATAATTTCAAGCAATCCGTAAAGTGTTTCATAATAAATAATATTATGTGAACTTTAATAAAATTCGCGGACCGCTTGTGGTCGGGCGACGTTTAAGTCGCCGAAAAAAAGATATAAAAATAGTCGGGTAATGATTTGCCCGACTATTGATGATTCGGTGTGTTTTTCAAAAAATCGCGGATCATTCGGAGATCGGGGAGATCTCAAAAGTTTCGATCGTTCCGAGGTTTTTTCTTAAAATATAACTTTTACCGCCGGAAGATAGCGAACCTACAAGCTCGCCGTTTTTAAAAACGAGCGCCGAATCTGCCTCGACGGCGTACGAAGAATTTATTTCGCTATTTAACAGCGCCGCGTTGAAATCGGGCTTTCTGTCGTCGTAATGCGGACACATAGTCCCTTTTATAACGTTCATACCGGGATAAAACGAATAGGAGTCGCCACCCGTCACGAACGAGCTGTCGGTGTACATGGTCTCAAAAAAGCATATCCCGCCGGCGGAAAGACCGCTGACGATGACTCCGCGCTCGTAAGCGTTCAAAACGAGATCGTAAAGCCCCGTCTTTTTCCACGTATCGAGCATAAAAACGGTGTCGCCGCCGCCGATATACAAAAAGTCGGCTTTCTCGAATTTGGCGGCTATCTTTTCGTAAGACATTTCGCCGTAAACGGTAAGCGCGCAATCGGCTTTAATGTCGAATTCGCCCGTGAAAGTCTTTCTGAAAGTATTGAAATACGGCATAAAGTCGTGGCTTGCGGTGCCTATAAAAAGTCCGTAAGCCCGTTTTCCTTGCGCGTGCTTTTTTGCAAGCGCGGCAACGTAAGAGTCGATCTTCAAAGTCGTTTTCGTCCTCAGATCGCCGCCGCCTATCGAAACGTAGATCTTATCCATTTTCCTTTATAAAATTCAATAACGCAGTTTTTTCGTTGGGAATCTTCTCGTCGATAACGGCGTCGAGCGCCTTATTAAGCGTTTCACCGACTTTTTTACCGTCGTAACCGAGCGACTTAACGTCCTCGCCGGAAATTTTCAACGCCGAAAGAGAATAACACTCGTCGTTATCTATAATTTCGCGGTACTGGCGCAGGCTGTTGTAATAAAAATGCTCGAACCTGTTGATACCGAATTCGGAATGAGCGTAAAGGTCGGCTTTTTTGACGACGAAAAGGTGTTCGATATAAGTTCTTCCGTGGTCGCGCAACAGCCGCTTTATATGCGGTTTGCCCCCGAGCCACAGATCGTCGTGATTTTTAACAAGACAACACACCTCGTCGATAAAGGCGTTGGAAGCTTTGAGCCTTGTAAGAGCTTTCTTTGCGATATCGCAAGAAACGAGCCAATGATCGGGAAAATGCCTTTGCCCGTCCCTACCTAAAACGGCGGTAAAAGGCTTGCCAGCGTCGTGAAAAAGAAGCGCCCATAATACGACGGGGATACGCTCTTCGCAAAGTTTAACGGTCCTTACGGTGTGCTCGTAAACGTCGTACGCGTGCGAACGGTTCATCTGATCGAATTTATATTCGGGCTGTATCTCCGGCACGGCGCAAAAAATGAAATAACTGTATTTATCGAGCGCAAGATCGCTGTGAGCGCCTGAAAGTATTTCCGTCGTTTCGGAGAAAACGCGCTCGGCCGAAAGCTTGTAGATATTCGCATATTTTTCGTGCATGGCGGCAAGCGTTTTTTCTTCGATGGAAAAGCCGAGTTTAGAGGCAAATCTCACCGCGCGAAGTATGCGAAGTCCGTCCTCGTCGAAACGCTTTAAAGGATCGCCCACGGCGCGGATAGTCTTCGTTTTGATGTCCTCCTGCCCGCCGAACAGGTCTATAAGCCCGCTACTTTTCGAATACGCCATGGCGTTGACGGTAAAGTCGCGGCGCTTTAAGTCGTCGTATATAGAAGAAACGAAACTGACGTCTTTCGGGTGACGGCAATCGCCGTACTCGCCGTCCGTTCTGTAAGTCGTTATCTCGTAACTTACACCGTCTTTTATTACGGTCATCGTCCCGTGCTTTTCTCCCGTCGGTATAACTTTAAACGAAGAAAAAACCCGCATTATATCTGCGGTTTTTGCGTTCGTGGCAATATCCGTGTCGTGGCACGGAACGCCCATCAACGCGTCTCTTACGGCCCCGCCGACGATATACGCCTCGTAGCCGTTATCGTTTAAAATTTTCAATACGTCGAGCGCACCCGAAGAAAAGTTCATTATCCTTACCGAAGCGGAAGAGAGTTATCCGCTTTCCAATATTACGTATCCGATTTCTGAATTGATATCAATTATTTACCTACGCAGAATTTGGAGAATATCTCGTTGATTACGTCTTCGTCGCACGTTTCGCCGCTTATTTTGCCGAGAGACACCCAAGCGTCTTTTATATCCGACGCAACAACGTCAAGCGGAAGAGATCTTAACGACGTCAACGCCGTATCGAGATATTTTATCGCCGCGCTTATAGCCGCAAAATGCCGCTGTTCGGTCAAAAAATCGCCCTCGAAGTTTATCGTATCGACGCCCGCTTTTTCAAACAACAACTCGTAAAGCCCGTTTAAGTTTTCGCCCGTGATGGCGGATATATCTATATCGCCGCGCCCGTCGATAAACCCGTCGGTATCCGATTTATTTACGGCAATTATATGCGGCTTTTCGCCAAGCTCGCCGATAAGCCTTTTATCTTCGTCGGTAACGCCGACGGCTCCGTCTATCATCAAAAGCACGATATCGGCTTTTGAAATGACCTCTTTGGACTTTGAAATACCTATTTTTTCGATCTCGTTATCGCTTTCGCGAATGCCTGCGGTATCGTAAAAGTTAAAGCGCACGCCGTTAATATCGCGTTCGCCCTCCACGACGTCGCGGGTGGTGCCTTCTATGCTCGTAACGATAGCCTTATCCATACCTATAACGGCGTTTAGTAAAGAGCTTTTGCCGGCGTTTGGCCTTCCGCATATCGCAACGTTCACACCCGCGCTTGCCTTTGAAGAATTCTTGAAAGACTCAACGAGCGGCACGAGTTCGTTTTTGCATGAAATAAGCGTATTTTTTATGGTTTCGCTTTCGGCAAAAGCTATATCTTCTTCGGGATAATCTATGTTGGCGTCGATAAGCGCGAGAACGTATTTAAGCTTATCCTGAACGCCTTTTATCTTGTTGAAGAGTTTCTCTTTATAAAGATAAAAGCCCATTTTTGCCTCCGACTCCGACTGCGCGTAGATCATATCGACCAAGCCTTCGCAGGAAGAGAGAGACATTTTTCCGTTCAGAAACGCACGGCGCGTAAATTCGCCGCGTTCTGCAAGACGGGCGCCGAGTTCGATAGTCCGCTTTAAGACCGCACGCGAAATGGCGACGCCGCCGTGACAATGGAATTCGACCATTTCTTCGCCCGTATAGCTTTTGGGCGCTTTGAAATAGACGCACATTCCGTAGTCCTTTACCGAACCGCAATCTATCGTGCCGACGTACATTTTGTACGGCTCGAAACTTTTGACGGGAGTCTTCGAGACGAACATTTTTTCGGCAATATCGAGCGGGCTGTCCCCGCTTATCCTTATTATAGCCACGCCCGCCGCAAGCGGAGCCGTCGAGATAGCTGAAATATTTTCGTAATTCATAGTTTTTATCGCTTACCATTGACCGCAAACAGCGGACAGCTATCGGTCGAGCGACCGTTCGGTCGCCGTAAGTTGTTATTTTTATATCGTTTAATTAAAGAGATCGTCGGGATCGTATTTATCGTCGTTATTATCACGTTTTTCGGCTTCGTTTGAACGGAAACCGTCGTCTGGAGCAATGCGATTATTATCGGGCTTTTTGTCGGCGTATTCCTCGAAAACGTCGTCGTTTTCGGGTTTTTGCGGCTGTTCGGGCTTATTGCTGCTATTCGAAGAATAATCGTGCAGACCGTCGTAATAAGCGTTGTAACCGCCTTCGTCTCCCCTATGACCGTTACCGTAATTATTATATCCCGCAAAGCCCGCAAATCTTCTTGCGACTTCCGCGGCTCTGTCGATCTTCTTGTGATTTCTGATAACGAAAATGAATATTCCCGTTATTCCGAAAAACACGCCGAGCAGCGAATAAAGGACGAACAACCTTCTTTCGTACGCTCTGAAAACGGTGATAGTAAGCATAACGGACGACACGACGTACGCAAGCCTGAACATCATATTAAGGTAATACGGAACGTTCAAAAGATATCCGCTGCCGCTTTCCGTGGCGACGGAAATAACGTTATTGGTCTCGAACGCCTGCATGAGCGGGGCAAAATAATAAATATACCCGTAAACGTTTGAAAAAACGAAATACCCCGCCGACAGCGACGCGACCAAAATACCCAACGTCTTGCCGTTCATGCCCATTATCCGCCAATTGTTGACGAGCTTTCCGAGCTGATAATATCTCGCAAACGGAACGAAACCGAGTACGGGCGTCGAAACACCGTTGTTGACCGAAAGCTTATATATCCCTATGCCCATCAAGACGTAAACGGCGATAAACGTAAACGCCGAAATAATTAAGTAGGTTAATGCGGAATACAAATAGTCAAAGCCGAAAAACACGCTTGAAAACAGCGAGTCGACCTCCGCAAGCATATAAATGTAATTGTAAACGTTTTCAAAAAATCCGAATAAAAAATCTCCGTTCAAATCGTTACCCTCCGTCGATCAAATAAACATATCGATGAATATCAAAGCTACCGCAAGCCCAAGCGAAATAAATATAAGAATTTTCGATAAAGTCGCATTCGACGGCTTGTTGAGCTTTATCCTTTTATTTTTGACGTAGCAAACCGCGCCGGCATAAGTAAATTGCCCCGCGTCAACGCCGTTCCAAACGATCTTTTCAAGTATCGGCTCGCCGCTTTCGTCGAGTTTATCGGTGACGATAACGGCATATTTTTTTTCGTCGTAATAATCCGTCTTATCGCCTTGTCCGAGTACTTTGCGCTTGTTTTTCGATAGTAGCAAGTTTATAAAATATATCACGGAAACCGTCATAAACGCCACGCCGATCATTATAAACACAGCGTCGATAACGGCGGCGGCGACCGTTCCCGTACTGACGTATTCGGCAAATTCCGACAGCGCGGCAAGGATCGTCGACATAAGGTTGTTCGTTAAATGCATTACTACGCCCAGCAAATAGTTTTTCGTCAAAATAACGAGCGAAGAAGCTAAAAGCCCGAAGAAAAACTGCAAAACGAGTTGTTGCAGATTGCCGTGCATCAGCGCGAACGCAAGCGACGAAACGACTATCGCAAAGACCGTTCCGAACTGTTTTAACCCCCGCATTATCACGCCGCGGAAAAGTCCTTCTTCGACTATCGCGGGAACTATCGGCACGAGCACGAAAACGTATATAAACGCAAACAACGTGTTATTTTCGTCCGTGTGCTCAAAAACGTACTCTTCGTATCTTTCGGCGTAAGTTTCGTAATCGACGTCGTAAAATATCCTGTAAGTATCGTCGGCAAATTGGAGATGCACGCCCGAAAGCAACAGATACAGCCCCAAAGAAAGCAGCATGGCAAACAGGATATTCACTATATCGAATTTGAAAGTAAATCCTCCGCCGCTCAGATAGCTTACTCGTCGAATTTTGGAGAACAAAAAGCCGATCGCAAATATCAACGACTGCGAAACTAAAAGCGATAATATCTGAACGACGTAAAAATCAAAAGTCTCGTGCGCTTCTTTATATGAGTTGAAGAGCATAATAAACACTCTCGACGCCGCAAATTCCGCTACGAGCAGTATTATAAAACACACCGCCGCGTCAAGCGCGTTGTAAGTGTTCGGATTGTAGGTGCCGACGAGTTTTCTGTTATCCGCCGACGAAATACCGAGATCGTTCATAGTTTATTTTTTGCCGTTTTTTACGGCAAAAACGCAGATCGCCTGCCGCTGAGAGCTGACCGCTATTGGTCGTGAACGCGTTGCGGTCAGAAAAATAATTATATGATTTCAAACAAATAGTTGCGGCGAGATATCAATAAGCTCTTGCGAAGAGGACGATGTGTTTTGCCTTCTTGCCGCAGACGGCGCAGACTTCGCCTTCGGCGTTATCTTTAGTGATAACTCTCGCAGATGCCGCGGTATCGTTTTTGATCTTTTCTTCGCATTCGCGGCAGCCGCACCAAGGAGCCTTGACGAAATTCCTGCCTTCAACGCCGTCGAAAATACCTTTAAGAGTTTTTGCCGAAACGACTTTACCGTCGCGGATCTTTCTCGATTTTTCAAGCATATTTTTCTGAATGGTCGAAAGTAGTTCGGGTATCTTTTCGAGTTCGTTCAAAGGTAAGTCGAACTTCTCGAAATTGTCCCTTCTCGAAACGACGCATTTTCCCGCTTCGATATCGCGTGGACCTATCTCTATCCTTACGGGGCAGCCCTTCATTTCCCACTCGTTGAACTTCCAACCGGGGCTTGCGTCGCGTGCGTCAAGCTCTGCGCGAACGCCCATTCCGACAAGTTTTTCCGTGAGTTTTTGCGCGTTTTCCATAACGCCTTCTTTGAACTGCGCAACGGGAATGACTATTACCTGAATGGGAGCTACGGCAGGCGGCAAGGAAAGCCCTCTCTGATCGCCGTGAGCCATGACCACGGCGCCTATCATACGGGTGGAAACGCCCCAGCTCGTCGAATAAGCGTACTTATGCGTATTGTCTTTATCGAGGAACTGCATATCGAAAGCCTTGGCAAAGTTCTGCCCGAGATAATGGCTGGTACCCGCCTGCAAGCTCTTTCCGTCGAGCATCATCGCCTCGAGTCCGTAAGTTTCAACGGCGCCCGCAAACTTTTCTTTTTCGGTCTTGATGCCGGTAAACACGGGGATTGCGAGCACTTCGTTCATGAATTTTTCGTAACAGTCGAGCATGGCGAGCGCCTCGGCTCTCGCTTCGTCTTCGGTAGCGTGGACGGTATGCCCTTCCTGCCATAAAAATTCACTCGTTCTAAGGAAAGGCCGCGTCGTCTTTTCCCAACGCATAACGTTAGCCCATTGGTTGATGATTATCGGCAGATCTCTGTAGCTTTGCAGCCATTTGGAATACATTTCGCAGATTATCGTTTCGCTCGTCGGGCGGATAACGAGGTTTTCCGCGAGCTTTTCGCCGCCGGCGTGAGTTACGAGAGCAACTTCAGGGGCAAACCCTTCGACGTGTTCGGCCTCGCGCTTTAAATAACTTTCGGGTATGAGCATAGGAAAATAAGCGTTTTTGACACCGAGAGCCTTAAACCGCTTGTTGAGTTCCGTCTGGATAGTCTCCCAGATAGCGTAGCCGTAAGGACGAATGACCATCGTACCTTTGACGGGGCCGTAATCGACGAGCTCTGTCTTTATAACGACGTCGGTATACCATTGGGGAAAATCTTCGTTTATGTCGGCAATATTTTTGACAAACTGCTGTTCTTTAGCCATAGTTACCTCTTAAAATTTGTTCATTATTAAATATAATTATAACATAATTAAATTTATTGTAAAGCGATTTTTTCCCACCTTTTGCAATTTTGATTTATTTTCGGACGATTTATTTGTTTTTCAAACGATGACAGGCTCCGCCGATAAGCCGTTTTTTGATTGTAAAACGTTTACTTTCAAATAAAAAATCATATTAAAAAGCGGTCGACGAAAGTAAAAAATCGTTGACGAAAAGGAAAAATCATAGTATAATTTTAGAGTAAAAATCTGTTTTTCGGAGAAGATCATGGATAATTATCAACTTGCCGTAAACACTCTGCGCGTTCTTTCGACAGAAGCTATCGATAAAGCCAAATCGGGCCACCCCGGCCTTCCGCTCGGCGCCGCCGACGTAGCTTTTACCCTCTTTGACGAATTTCTGACCTTTAACCCCAAAGATCCCAAGTTCGACAACCGTGACAGATTCGTTCTTTCGGGCGGTCACGGCTCTATGCTTTTATATTCGCTGCTGCACCTATTCGGATACAAAGTATCTATCGACGACATCAAAAATTTCCGTCAGCTCGGCTCAATAACGCCCGGTCACCCCGAATACGGCGTTACGCCGGGCGTCGAAATATCCACCGGTCCTCTCGGTCAGGGTATCGCAAACGCCGTGGGTATGGCTATAGCAGAGCAAAGACTCGCCGCTCAATTCAACCGCGACGGCTTCCCCGTTTCCGACCATTATACCTACGCACTTTGCGGCGAAGGCGATCTTATGGAAGGCATCGGCTACGAGGCCTCGTCTTTGGCGGGCGCGCTTAAATTAAACAAGCTTATCGTTTTCTACGACTGCAATAAGATAACCATCGAAGGCTCGATCGACGGCGTTTTCGACGACGATATCGTAATGCGCCAAAAAGCCTTAAAGTGGAACGTTATCGAGATAGACGGCAACGACCATAACCAAATACGCAGAGCCATCAAAAAAGCCAAGGCGCAAACGGAAAAACCGACTATGATAATCTGCCGCACCGTCATAGGTTACGGCTCGCCGCTCGCAGGTTCGGCAAAGGTACACGGTTCGCCCCTCGGCGCGGAAAATCTGCAAAAATTAAAGGATAATCTTGGCTGGACTTATCCGCCTTTCGAGTACCCGAATGAGATACGCCCGCTGCTTAACAAAGCTATAAACCGCGGTAAAAAAGCGCAAAAAGAATGGAAAGCCATGTTTGCCGCTTATAAAGAAAAATACCCAGAACTTGCCGAAAAATACGCAGTCTGGATGAGAAACGACCATCAAGACGTCAAGGAGGCTTTATCAAAACTCGACTTTTCGACTGCCGTCGCAACGAGAAATTCGGGAAGTATGGCGATAAACGCCGTTGCGTCCGTCGTTGAAAACCTCTTCGGCGGCAGCGCCGACCTTACGCCGTCGAATCTGACGAAACTCGAAGGCCGCGGGTACTTTTCAAAAAACGACAGAAGCGGCTCCAATATTCAATTCGGCATAAGAGAACACGCTATGGGCGCAGTCGTAAACGGCATCATCGCTCACGGCGGCCTTACGGCTTATTGCTCGACTTTCTTCGTCTTCTCCGACTATATGAAAAACGCCGTTCGCCTTGCCGCCTTGATGAAGCTTCCCGCAATATACGTTTTCACGCACGACTCGATAGGCGTAGGTGAAGACGGGCCGACTCATCAGCCCGTAGAACAATTAATAGCTCTCCGCTCCATACCCGGCATGGTGGTTTATAGACCTTGCGACACTATGGAAACGGCGGCGGCGTGGTATTCGGCGCTGAACAGCGACCACCCCACGGCTATCTGTCTTACGAGGCAAAAAGTCGAACCGCATTGTAAAGATATGGACCTTGCGCTTAAAGGCGCTTACGTCGTTTCCGATTCCGTAAAGTCCACGCCCGACGCTGTTATAATCGCAACAGGCTCGGAAGTTGACGTTTCCATATCGGCAAAGAAACTGCTTGAAAAAGAAAATATCGACGTTCGCGTCGTTTCCATGCCTTCAATGGAGATTTTCGAAAAGCAGACTGCCAAATATCGCGAAAGCGTTATCCCCTCCAAAGTCAAAGCAAGAGTTTGCGTCGAGGCCGCGTCGCCGTATTCCTGGTATAAATACGCAGGCGATCACGGAACTATCGTAGCTATGAACGGATTCGGCGTTTCCGCAAAATATCAGCAACTGTTTGAAAAATTCGGTTTTACCGCCGAAAACATCGCCGAAAACGTTAAAAAATCTTTGGATTCTCTCAAATAAAACGCAATAATTATGATCTGATCAACGCATTATAAAAGGCAGACGCGAAATTTCGCCCTGCCTTTTTCATTTATATTATCGATGATTTAAGGGTTTTTATCGTTGTCTTTGTTCTTGACGTCGGGAGTAATTGCTATAGCCGGCCTTTCGTCTTTTAAAGACATGATGTAATTAGCGTAATCGACTTCGGTCATATTTCGTATCTTTTTCTTTTTTTTGCTCATATAGCCACCTCGTTAAAAAATAAGCGACGATATCATCGCCGCTATTATTTTTAACTTAAATGCAATTTTCTATTCACTGAATCCGTCAGATATCGTAAATGATCGTAAACGGGCCGTCGTTTATCTGCTCGATAGTCATATCCCCGCCGAAAACGCCTTTTTTCGGTTTGATACCGTTAGCTAAGAGCGCGGTCAAAAAATATTCGTACATATCGTTTGCGGCTATCGGCTCTTCCGCGTAAGAAAACCCCGGTCGGTTTCCGTGAGAAACGTCGCCGATAAGAGTAAATTGCGACACCGCGAGTATCTCGCCGTTAACGTCTTTAACGGAAAGATTGGATTTGCCGTTTTCGTCGGGGAAGATCCTTAAATTGGATATCTTTTTAGCCAAAATATCGGCAGCGGATCTTTCGTCGCCCTTTGCAACGCCGAAAAACACGACGAGTCCGTAACCGATCTCGGATACGAGCTTTCCTTCGCAATACAATTTAGCGCCTTTGACTCTTTGAACGACTGCTTTCATAATCGATCGTAAAACCTCTTAAAAAATAATACTTTTTTAACGTAATCGGCGGTTTCTTCAAACGGCACGAAATATAAAGTCACGCCGTCTGAAGAATATCTTGGATCCGTAAGCCACTTTTTTACGTTTCCTTCGCCTGCGTTATACGCGCAAACGACGGTGTATTCGTCGTGGAATTTATCGAATAAATATTCGATATATCTGCAACCTGCGTTGACGTTCTTTATTTTATCGAATATGTCTTCTTTTTCGTATGAAAGCGAATACATATCCGAAACGAATCCGAACGTTGCGTCGGTAAGTTGCATTACGCCTTTTGCTCCTTTTTCGGAAACGGCAAGACTATCGAAATTACTTTCCACTTTGCACACGGCGAGAACGAGCGAAACTTCGACTGTGCTGCCGTTTAAGCAATTTTTGACTATTTTTCTGTATGAAAGGAAATTATGTGTAACATAAAAACAGACAAAAACAACGATTATTACAAGGATAATTGCAATTATTACGATTTTGTGACTATTGCGATACGACGATACTTTCAACAACCTTTTTTACCCGCTCGATAAAGCTCGATCTGTCTTTATCGTTACGTATTATAGTATGTTCCGTAGCGGGCATATTATCATAATCGAATTGAGCCGATATTATTTTTTCTATAAATCCGGCGTTTTTACCGTCTCTTATTTCAACGCTTTTTATTCTTTCGCCCCTGTCTCTTAATATGACGATGACTCTGTCGAAATCGTTTTGCCTTCCGCTTTCAAATAGCAAAGGTATCTCGAAGAACGTGGTCTTCGTTTGGTTTTTGAAGATATTATCGATCTCTTCGTAGACGAGCTTGTGCGCGTATTCGTTCAATTTGTTTCTCAAAACTTCGTCGTCGAACACTTTTTTCGACGCGGCGGCTCTGTCGAAAATTGCTTTATCATCAACATACAAAACGTCTATGCCGAGCAATTTCGAGCAAGCGACGGCGTTTTCTTCGCGACTTATAATTTCGGCGTAGATATCGTCGGCTGAAAATACGGGGTACCCGAGCGAAGAAATTACTTTCATCGCAAGACTTTTGCCGCTCCCAATGCCGCCCGTAACGGCTACTTTAAGCTTTTTTTGAGCGTTATTTACAGTCATACCAGTTAAAACTCTCCTTAACTTCGACCGTAAGCGGCACTTTAAGATCCGCGGCTTTTTCCATACATTCGGTAAGGATCGAACGCACCTCTTCCTTCTCGGAAATAAAGGCGTCGATAACGAGTTCGTCGTGGACCTGAAGAATAAGCTTTGACTTTAAACCGCGCTCGTTCAAAGCGCGCCACACGTTTATCATGGCAATTTTCATTATATCCGCGGCGGAACCCTGAAGGGGCATATTCATCGCCACCCTTTCACCGAACGAGCGAAGATTGTAATTCGATGCGTTTATCTCACGAATAAAGCGTTTTCTGCCCAAAAAAGTCTGTGCGTAGCCGTTTTTGCGGGCAAATTCAACGTTTTTATCCATATACGCCTTGACTTCGGGGTAAGTTGCGAAATACTTTTCGATATATTCTTTGGCCTCTTTAGGCGAGATCTTCAGACTTTCCGACAAGCCGTAATCGCTTATTCCGTATATAATGCCGAAGTTGACGGCTTTGGCCTTTCTTCGCATAAGCGGAGTTACCTCCGACAAAGAAACGTTAAAAACGGTCGCCGCAGTCGCCGAATGTATATCTTTACCGTTTTTAAACGCGTCGATAAGCGCCTCGCACCCCGAAAACGCCGCCATGAGCCGCAATTCGATCTGCGAGTAATCGGCGTCTATCAGTATCCTGTCGTTCGATTTGGCGGAAAACAGCTTTCTGACTTCCTTGCCTTCGTCGTCGCGAACGGGGATATTCTGAAGATTGGGCTTTCTCGAAGAAAGTCTTCCCGTTGCCGTCTGCGCCTGAAAATAAGTCGTGTGGATAAGTCCGTTTCTGTCTATAAGCGGTCTGAACCCGTCTATATAGGTGGAAAGCAGTTTGTAATACTTACGATATTCGAGAATGAGCGGGATAATCTCGTGTTCGCCGACGAGTTTTTCAAGTATCTCGCTGTCGGTCGAATAGCCGCCCGTCTTTATCTTTTTGCCGTGCTTTAACCCGAGCTTTTCAAATAAAACAACGGAAAGCTGTTTCGAGGAATTGGGATTGACGTTTTCGCCCGCGACGGATTTTATCTTTTCAAGCAAAGCGTTACATTTTTCGGTATAAAGCTGCGACATATAATCGAGGTTTTCTTTGTCGACCTTGAAACCTTCGCGCTCGGTGTCGTAAAGCACAGAACTAAGCGGCAACTCGATATCGCGGTAAATAGCCTTTTCCTTGTCGTCGGCTTTTGAATAAAGCTTGTCAAAGAGGTCCGCGATAGCAAACGCAGGGCAGGTTTTGTCGTAACCGTAATAGGAAATAACGTCGGAAAGCGTCTCTTCTTTGCCCGAAAAATCGGCAAGATATTTGATAAGCAAAAGGTCTTCGATATCGGCGTTTACTTTAACGTTATTGTCGCTTGCAAGCTTTAACAGAGACTTTTTGCCGTATACGACGACGGTCAGATCATTTCGTTCAAGTAGCGGAAGAACGTGCGATAAAGCGTCCGAATAATCAAAACCTTCGTCAAAGAAGTTTTCGCGGATCTTTAAATAATACTCGTTGCCGTCGTAAGTGTAAAAACTTAAATTATCGTCGGTATTAAGCGCGATTTTGTCACTTTTTATGACGGCGGATAACTCAATTTCGGATCTTAATTCCACCTTGTTGACGCTTTTAAAGTCAACGGCCTTTTCTTCGCCGTTTTCGTTTGCAAAGAGTTCTTCGCGCTTCAACAGATTTCTGAATTCAAGCTTTGCGAAAATATCTTTTGCCGAGCTTTTGAAGGGAAAATCAAACTTAAAATCGTCTACCGAAAGCGGAATATCGACGTTCGTATCGATTGTTGCAAGCGTTTTCGATAAAAAGCACGAATCCTTTCCGTCGATAAGTTTTTCTTTAAGCTTACCGGTGACGGCGGAAACGTTTGCGTAAAGGTTTTCAACGCTGCCGTACTCCGAAACGAGAGAAAGCGCGGTCTTTTCGCCGACGCCTTTGACTCCCGGGATATTATCCGAACTGTCGCCCATCAAAGCTTTCAGATCGATTATCTGTTTGGGCGTTATACCCGTTTTTTCGACGAAATTATAAGCCGTGTATTCTTCGATATCGGATATCCCGCGGCGGGTAAAATAAACGCTCGTAGTGCCGTCGACAAGCTGAAAACTGTCCTTGTCGCCCGTATAAATAACTGTTTCGTAAGCATATTTTTTTGCGAGGGTGCCGATGATATCGTCGGCCTCTATCCCCGCGCACTCGTAGCGGCATACGCCGAGCGCGTCGAGAACTTCTTTTAAAAGCGCTACCTGCGGAACGAGCTCTTCGGGCATAGGTTTTCTCGTACCCTTATAGTCGGAATACATTTCGTGACGGAAAGTCGGCTCTTTTCTGTCGAATGCAACGAGCATAAACGCGGGCTTTACGTCGCCTATCATCTTTACGAGCATGTTCAAAAACGCATATACCGCGTTTGTATAACGGCCGTTGGAATCGGTCATAAGCGGCGTTGCGTAAAACGCGCGGTTAATAAGACTGTTTCCGTCGATCAAAACAAATTTATCCATAAAATTTTCCAAAATGATAAAAAACTGTTGCAAATCAAAAGCAATTATGTTATTATATCTATGCTTTTGATCGTCAATTATATTATTGCACATTTCAAAGAAAAAATCAACCGTTTTTTATGCCGCTGTGGCGGAATAGGCAGACGCAAGGGACTTAAAATCCCTCGGTGTAACAACCGTATCGGTTCGAGTCCGATTAGCGGCACCAAAAACGAGCCCTATGAATACGTTTTCGTGTTCATAGAGCTTGTTTTTTTGTTCAGTAAGGACTCGAACCGTCGCGAGCGTGAGCGAGCCAATTATATAATGACTTTTGGTTTTGGCGTTAGCCAACTCAATGCGTCCCGCGCATTGCCAAAACGTCTGCGAGTCCGATCAGCGGCACCATGAAAAATTCCTCTTTTAATTCAAAAAGAGGAATTTTTCAATGAAGTCGCCGCCATTCGACGGCTAATGAAGAATGAAGTCGCTTCGCTAATGAAGTCGCTCCTTACGGAGCTAATTGTTTATGTTTATTCGGCGACTTTGCTTCATCAGAGCGTTATGCTCGTCTTCATTAAGCACGAAGTGCTGTCTTCATTAGTCGGTTTCGCCGACGTCTTCATTTAAAGAATTGATATATTTTTAATACTATTAACAGAGGAAATAATATGCGAAATGACCAACTTTCCGCACAATCTATGGATTTTGCCGTTTCGATAATCGATCTCGTTAAAGAGCTTAAATCCAAACACGAAACCATCATTTCAAATCAAATCGGCAGGAGCGGAACTTCTATCGGAGCAAATATCCGTGAAGCTCAGTATGCACACGGAAAACCGGACTTTATATCAAAGTTGCAAATTGCTTTAAAAGAAGCAAATGAAACGGGCTATTGGCTCGAGCTGCTGCATAATACGGACTATATAGATGACAATTCATATAAAGCTCTTGAAACTGCCTGCACAAGCATTCGTGTTATGCTGATTTCTTCAATAAATACCGCGAAAGAATGAAGTCGCTCCTTTTTGGAGAAAAATTATATAAAATTCAACCCCCGACGGAACGTCGGGGGTTTATAAAAAGGATTATTTAATTGAAAAAAGATTATATTATATCAGTGTTAATAATAAATCAATCAAACAATCATCGGGCTATTTAAGTAAGGACTTCGGGCAAAGGACGATCGAGGTCCTTGCGGGGAGATAGAGCCTGATGAAATCTCCTTTGATCCCGGGAACGAAAGCGCTGAAAGGTTCGTGATGGATGCGGCCGAATCCGCCGTATTTATGGTCGTCGCTTGTAAAAAGCACTGCGTGGTCTTCTCCGCGGCTGACGGGTATCATATAGCTTTCGTAGCTTTTGTTCGGCGAAAAATTGAATACGAATACGAGATGACCGCGCTCGAAAGCGAGCATTTTATCGTCTTCGTGCATCCATTTCAAGTCGGGATAGGTCTGATCGAAAACGCTATAACTTTTCAGCGTGGCGATCATATCCTTATCGAAAGCGTAAAGCTGTTCGTACTTTAAGTCGGGGTTTTTCAATAAGCTCCATTGGCGGCGGCAATAGTGAAAGCTGTTTCCGTTGCCGGGGCGTGGAAAATCTATCCATTCGGGGTGACCGAATTCGTTGCCCATAAAGTTGAGATAACCTTCTCCGCCTGCGGAAATGGTCAAAAGCCTTATCATTTTATGTAAAGCGACGGCTCTGTCGATGACTTCCGTATGGCAATTTTTTTCCATCTGGTCGTACATAGCGGCGTCGGCAAGGCGGAAAATAATAGTCTTGTCGCCTACCAAAGCCTGGTCGTGACTTTCAACGTACGCTATGGTCTTCGCGTTGCGGAAAGTCAGTTCACGCCACATATAACCGAGGTTCCAATCTTCGTCGCGGCAGTTTTTCACGAGCTTTATCCACATATCGGGCAGCCCCATGCCGAGGCGATAGTCAAAGCCTATCCCTCCGCTTTCGATAGGTTCGCACATACCCGGCATACCGCTCATATCTTCAGCAATAGTAAGACAATCGGGATCTACTTCCCTTACCAATTCGTTAGCAAGTTGCAGATACGTTATCGCCTGAACGTCCGTATTCATCGAAAAATACTTGTTAAGGTCGGAAAAGTCGGAGCCTAAACCGTGGTCGTGATAGAGCATCGACGTAACGCCGTCGAATCTGAAACCGTCGAAACGGTATTCTTCCAGCCAAAATTTCAGATTGCTCAACAAAAAGTGCAATACTTCGGGTTTGTCGTAATCGAAAAGCTTCGTGCCCCAGGCGGGGTGGTCGCCTTCCGCGCCCGAATGGAAAAACTGGTGGTCGGTGCCGTCGAACAGATTTATGCCTTCGAGAGTGTTGTTTACCGCGTGAGAATGAACTACGTCGAGCAAAACACGAATGCCCATTCCGTGGGCTTTATCTATGAGATATTTAAGGTCGTTCGGGTAACCGAACCTTGATGACGCGGCGTAAAAACTGCTTACCTGATAGCCGAACGAACCGTAAAACGGATGCTCCATTATCGCCATCAGCTGCAAAGTGTTGTAACCCGAACTTTTAACGTGCGGCAGAACGTTATCGGCAAATTCGCGATAGCCGGCTATCTTGCCTTCTTCGGAAGACATACCGATATGAGCTTCGTATATAAGCGGCGCGCCGTCAAACTTATAATCGTTATTTTGCCAATCGTAAGGTTCGTCGTCCCAGACCTCGCAACACCAACTTTGCGTTACCCAATCCTGCGTAACGCGACGGGCGTATATGGGGATATGTTGCGTGATCTTATCGCCGTTTTTGACGAAAGTTATCACTTTGCTGCCGAATTTTAAAATTTCACCGGACAAAAACAGCTCCCAATCACCGTTTGGAAGTCTGTTTAAAGGAGTTGCCGTACTGTTCCAACCGTTGAAATCGCCTGCAAGATATACGCCGTCCGCCGCGGGCGCCCATTCACGGTACACCCAGCCGCCAGTTACTTGATGAAACCCGTACCACTTGTGAGCGTTGGCAAAATCTTTCAGCAAGGCGTGACCTTTAACTAGCTGCTCGCGCTTAAAGTAAAATCTATCCATTCGCAAGTTGATATCGCTTTCAAACGGACGTAATTCCGGAAACTTATCCAAAATGGAATAATGATCGTTCTCTTTTTTACGTAATACTGCGTACAAATCGGTTTTTCCTTCGTGTATTTTTATTAATTTTTTTATTAATTATATCATAAAAAAATTCGTTAATCAATAGTTATCCCTCTTTTTCTTATGAATAACCCCTATAATCAGCTCCATAAGGAGCGACTTCATTCTTCATTAGCTCCGTCAGGAGCGTCTTCATTAGCGTAGCGTCTTCATTAGCCGTCGAATGGCGGCGACTTCATTCTTCATTAGCTCCGTCAGGAGCGCCTTCATTAGCGTAGCGTCTTCATTAGCCGTCAAATGGCGGCGACTTCTTTCTTCATTAGCTCCGTCAGGAGCGTCTTCATTAGCCGTCAAATGACGGCGACTTCATTAAAAAATTCCTCTTTTAATGCTAAAAGAGGAATTTTTTATGGTGCCGCTGGTCGGACTCGAACCGACACGGTATCGCTACCACAGGATTTTGAGTCCAGCGCGTCTGCCAATTTCACCACAGCGGCAAATATGGAGGTGCCACCCGGATTTGAACCGGGGAATACAGGTTTTGCAGACCTGGGCCTTACCGCTTGGCTATGTCACCGCCTGATTTTCAGGCAAAAAAAATGGAGCGGGAACCGAGATTCGAACTCGCGACATTTGCCTTGGCAAGGCAACGCTCTACCACTGAGCCATTCCCGCATCCTATTCAAAAGTATTGGTGGGAACAACAGGGCTCGAACCTGTGACCCCCTGCTTGTAAGGCAGATGCTCTCCCAACTGAGCTATGCTCCCAAAACACTTTCGTTCAAGTGCCCATTTAATATACCAAATATTTATAAATATTGCAACTGTTTTTACGTAGTTTTTAAAAAAAATTTTCAATATTTTAAAAAATTTTTCAATCGAAGAAATCGCATACGTATTCAAAACCGCTTTTCACGAATTTTTTGCCGTCGAGATAAAACAACTTATCGCCACTTGAAAAGTTCAACTTCAGCGCGGCGGACGATAATTGCATCATATTAAAGCCCAAACGCCTGTTTATCTTTTCCTCGCCGTACTTTCCGTCGCCCAAAACGAAATGCCCCAAATACGCTAAATGCGCGCGTATCTGATGAGTCCGCCCCGTGTGGAGTTTTATCGCAAGTTCCGAATTTCCGTCTTGAGTAGAGATCACGCGGTATTCGGTCACGATCTCAAGTGCATCTTCGCCCTTTTTATCGGCGGTGACCTTTACCAACGAATTTTGCGCGTCCTTTTTCAAATAAGCTCTTTCAACGCCCGCATCGTTTTCAAAAGTTCCGAAAACGAGCGCCCGATATATCTTGTCGAAACGTCTTGATTTTAACCCCGAACGAATCGAATCGTAAGCGTCGACGTTAAGAGCAAACGCCATCAGCCCGTCGGTATTACGATCGAGCCTATGGCAAAAATACACTTCGCCGTAAACGCTTTTAAGCTTTTCATACAGCTCTTCGCTCGTAACGCCCTTGAATTTGTCGACGATAAGAACGTTGTCGTCTTTAAAAACTTCCGTAAAATAGCGCTTTTCCTCGCCGTCGAAATAAACGACCACCTCGTCGCCGCAATTTAAAGAAACGTCAGAAGATACGCGCTTGCCGTTGACTTTGATATCCTTTTTTCTCAAAAGCCGACAAAACGCGGTGTACGACAGACCGCCGTTATAACTGTCGAGCAAAAAGCGCGACAGCTTAATGTTTTTCGTAACGGAAAAGGTTTTCATTTTATAAGATCGATGACGCTTTCAACGTCAAGACGGTTGTTTTTCATCTGCGCTCCGACCGACGCGTGTTCGACGAAACTGTCTTTTATGCCGACAACTTTGACGCTTGCTTTAACGCCTTTTGCCGCATAATACTCCGTGACCGCGCTGCCGAATCCGCCGAACTCCGCGTTTTCTTCGAGAGTTACGATATTTTTATCGGCTATATTATCAAGGACTGCGGTATCGAGCGGTTTGACGGTCCTTGCGTTAATTACGGTAACGGGAATTTGTTCGGACGCTTTTTCAGCTACTTCGAGAACGCGCGGCCCGCACGCTAAAATCGCGGTATTTCCGCCCGTTTTTACGACTTCCCACAATTTATCGGCAGAAAATTTACTTACCGTTTCGAACTTCGTTATAGCGCCGTTGGGGTATCGTATCGCTACGGGCGCATTAAGTTCCAACGCATAATCGAGCATATCTTCAAGCTCGTTTCCGTCTTTCGGGCATAGAACCGTCATGTTCGGTATGTGTCTTAAATACGAAAGGTCGAAAACGCCCTGATGCGTAGCGCCGTCGTTACCGACGAGCCCGGCCCTGTCTATCATGAAGACGACAGGCAGATTCTGCAAACAGACGTCGATAACCGTCTGGTCGTAAGCGCGCTGCAAAAACGTCGAATACATACAAACGATAGGTTTAAGCCCGGAAATCGCCATACCGGCGGCCAAAGTTACGCAATATTCCTCGCTTATGCCGACGTCGAAAACTTTATCGGGGCGAGATCTCATAAGGTCGGAAAGCCCCGTGCCGATAGCCATACCGGCAGTCAGAAACACCACGTCGTTGCGCTTTGAAATAAGCTTTTCGCCAAGCGGAGAAACGAGCGAAGAAAAGCCTTTTGCCACGCCGTTGCCGTTTGCCGAAACGCCGTGATAGATATCGGCGTTATTTTCCGCAGGCTCGTAGCCCTTGCCTTTTTTGGTCTTGAAGTGCAACATGGTCGCCCGCGGAGCCTGCTTAAAATCGTTGAACATATCGACCATAAGCTTTATATTATGCCCGTCGAAAGCTCCAACGTACTTTATCCCGACGGTATCGAATACGACGTACGGATCGAGCGAACGCTTGAAAGCCGCTTTAACGTTCTTTAAAAATCTTCCGATAAAGTTCCAGCCGAAGATCTTATCCATCACGTTCATGAACTTCGAATATCTGCGTTTTAAAGACATTTTCGTCAGAACCTTATACAGCCCGTTGCTGTTTTTGGAAATGGACATTCCGTTGTCGTTCAAAATGATCAGCAGTTTTTCGGGTTTTTTGTCGTTTGCGAAAATAGCCTCGAGATTTTCGCCGTTAAAAAGCGACGCGTCCCCTACGAAACTTATTACGAAATAATCGTCTTTTAATTTATCGCGAGAATAGCAATACCCGAGCGACGCCGCTATCGAAGTACCCGCGTGCCCTACGGTGAAAGCGTCGTATTTACTTTCGGTTATGCTCGGAAAGCCGGAAAGCCCCCCTTCCGTTCTTATGGTCTCAAACAGGTCGAGCCGCTCGGAAAGTATCTTATGCGCGTAAGACTGATGACCGACGTCGAAAATAAGCTTATCCTTGCTGAAATCGAACACGTAATAGAGCGCGACGATTATATCGACCGCGCCGAGACTCGAAGCAAGATGTCCGCCGTTACGTTCGGTCACCTTAATTATCTTCTCACGTATTTCCGCCGCAACTTCGTCAAGCATCCTGACGGGGAGCTTTTTAAGGTCGGCAGGTGTTTTTATGTTTTCAAGTAATCCCATATTATCATTCCGATATCCGTCGTTTATCGGCGTAGTATTCAGTGTTTATGAAAGTGTTTATGATCGTGTCCGCAGTCGCAATCGTCGTGTCCGCAATCGCAGTCGTCATGCTCACACGAGTCTTGGCGTTCGCCCTCGAAGTTTACGCCGATAACGTAATCGTCGGGTAGATCGATACATTTCCCGCAATTATCGCATATTTTCGTCGGATCGAGTTCGCAGAACATACATTCCCCGCACCCGTCGCACGTTTTATCGTACAATACGCATTCTTTTACCATAAAAATTTATAAAAATCAAAAAATAATCGAACAAATGTTTGCAATATATATAAATATATGTTATAATAGTTTCAAAGGTGATGATATGAGCAATAAAAATACAGTAAACGACGTTTTTAAATACCTTTCCGATTTTATCGACGAAAACGGTTATCCGCCCACAGTCAGAGAGATATGCAAAGAATTCAACTTCAAATCGACTTCCACAGCGCAATATTACCTTAAAAAGCTTGAGGACGACAATCTTATTTCTTTCGGCGGGAAAAAACGCGCCATTTCGATAAACGATAAAAAGCGTTTTCACTCTTTGCCCGTTGTCGGTACCGTCACCGCAGGTCAACCCATACTTGCCGTTGAAAATATCGAAAGCTATTGCCCTCTGCCCGACGAATTCAACTATTCCGACGATATGTTTATGTTGCGCGTCAAAGGAACGAGTATGATAAACGCGGGTATAATGAACGGCGACAAGATAATCGTTCAGAAAACTTCTTCGTGTACCGACGGAGATATCGTTATCGCCTTGGTGGAAGATTCCGCCACCTGCAAGAGGATATTCCATCGCGACGGGAAGATAATCCTTCACCCCGAAAACGACTATATGGAAGATATGGTCTTCGACGAAGTGTACTTAGTCGGAAAAGTCTGCGGGCTCATCCGTAAATTCTGATCCGTATTTAAAACGTAAAAATCTTCAAAACCGCTTTTATTAAGCGGTTTTTTGTTTGCTTTTACAGATTTTTCAAAACCCTTTTCAAAGCGATTTTGCAGTGTTCGTAAGTAAGCCCGCCTTGTAAAAACGCCGTGTACGGCGGCTTTATCGGAGCGTCTGCGGAAAGCTCTATGGAAGAGCCTTGAACGAACGATCCCGACGCCATTACCACCTTGTTATCGTATCCCGGCATATCCCACGGAACGAGAGTCAGGTAGCTATCGACGGGTGACGCGCTTTGTATCGCTTGAATGAATTTCACGAGCTTATCTTCGTCGCCGAGTATTATCGAGCGCGTGGCGTCATTCGGCAGTTCGTATGCGGCAGGTTCGGTAATATATCCAAGCTCCGCCATGCAAGCGCCGAACAGCATATTGCCTTTTAATGCCTGACTGACAACGTGCGGAGCAATAAAAAGGCCTTGATAATAGTATTGGTAGCCGTAAGCGTAAGAGCCGACTTCCGCAGCTATCGACGGACAAGTAAGCCTTGCTTCCACCCTATCAATAAGCTCTTTATCACCCGCAACGTACCCGCCGGTAGGAGTTATTCCGCCGCCGGGGTTTTTTATAAGCGAGCCGGCGATAACGTTCGCGCCGACGTCGGTCGGCTCGTTAATATCGACGAACTCACCGTAGCAGTTATCGACCATGATAATGCCGTTATAGCCGTTTTTACGCAAATCCGCAAACAAATCGCGCATTTTTTCTATGGAAACGACCGCTCGGCTGTCGTACCCGCGCGAGCGCTGAACGTATATCATGGCGTAATCGCTCAAATCAAAAGAACGTATTTTTTCGTGATCGAAATCTTTTCCTTTAAGACCGACATAGGTAAACTCCACGCCGCACGCTTTTAAAGACGTATCCCCGCCGCTTATAACGCCGCGAAGGGTATCATAAGGAAGGCCCGTAACGGAAAGCACCCTGTCGCCGCGGCGCAAAAGCGCGTACAAAGCAAGCGATATCGCGTGCGTGCCGGAAACGATGTGCGGCGTTATGACCGCGGCTTGCGCGTGAAACACAGACGCGTATACCTTTTTTAAAGTGTCGCGCCCGATATCGTCGTAGCCGTAGCCGGTGGTCCCGTTGAAATGTCTTAATGCGATACGATTTTCAACGAAAGCGTCCAGCACCTTTTCCTGATTGAAAAGGGCTGTTTTTTCTATCGTTTCAAAGCTGTTTTTAAGCTTTTTTTCGCACGAATCTATTAATCTTTCTATTTTAAGCTCATCCATTGTTTTAAGTCAGAAACTATATCGTCCAAAGAATAGTTTTTCGGATCGAGAAAAGTCATATTGTCATATCGTTTGAAATAAGTTATCTGGCGCTTAGCGTATCTTCTGGTATTTCGCTTGACGAGTTCTTTTATCTCTTCGTCGCTCAAACCGGCATCGATACCTTCGACTATTTCTTTATAGCCTATCGCCTGCATCGACTGGCAGTTTTTGTCTAACCCGCTTTCCAATAGAGAAACGACTTCTTGCTTTAGCCCGCGACGAAACATATCGTCGACGCGAGCGTTTATCCTGTCGTAAAGCTCTTTGCGATCGTAATCGAAAGAATACGCCTTAAAATCGTAACGAGCCGTCTTTTCGTCCGTCGTTTCCGATTTCTTTCTGCCCGTAAGCTCAAAGATCTCAAGCGCTCTAATAACTCTTACCGTATCGTTCTCGTGAAGAACGAGGCTCGTTTCGCGATCGACTTCTTTCAAGCGGTCGTGAAGATATCCGGCGCCGTTACTTTGTAATAGGTCCGCGTATTTTTGGCGTATCTCGTTGCTTTTAGGGCAATTTCCGTAAGAAAGATCGTATAAAACGGAATCGATATAATAGCCCGTTCCCCCGCAGATAACGGGTAGAACGCCGCTAAAAATAAGCTCGTCGATGATCGCACGCGCCGCCGATGAATACTCGGCGACGGTAAACTCCTTTTCCGGATCGACGTGATCGATAAGATAATGCTTAACGCCTCTCATCTCATCTTTATCGGGCTTTGCCGTACCGATATCGAGTTTTTTATAGATAGCTATCGAATCGGCAGAAACGACCGCGCCGCCGAGACGCTTTGCAAGCGCTATCGCAAGCGCCGATTTTCCGCTCGCTGTCGGGCCGCAAACGACGACCACCTTTTTGCCGTTTAAACAATTCTCTTGAACCATTTGTCTATCTCGGATCTCGATATCCTCACGCAGACAGGTCTGCCGTGCGGACACTTCAATCCCCAGTCCTGTTTAAGCATGGAAAGTAGCCCGTCGATCTCCGAACGCGAAAGCTTATCGCCCGACTTTATCGCCGCTTTACAAGCTTTTTGCGCGAGCTTTTCTCGCAAAATAGAAGGAATTTTATCGTCCTGAAACTTTGCATCGTTCAAAATATCCGCAAAGAAGAGGTTTAAGTCGATATCTATAAGATCTACGGGTATCGAATAAACTTTAAAGGAAGTGTCGTCGGACGCTTCGAGATCGATACCTATCTCTCTGAAATAAGATATCCTGTCGAACAAAAGGTCGGCTTCGTCGGCGTTGACTCTAAAAGCGTACGGGATCAAAAGCGTCTGCTTAACGACTTCATTGGTCTTTACTTTGTAGATCAATTTGTCGTAGAGGATGCGCTCGTGCGCGGCGTGCTGATCGACGAGAATCACGCTGTCGTCGCATTCGAGTATCAAAAACGTGTCGAGCGCCTGCCCGATAACTTTTACGGGCGCGTCGATCTTGACGGAAGACTGAACGCCGCCATCTTGCTTTTCACGCTCGAGTTTTTCAATATACTGCTTGTTTTCCTTGAAAATTTCGTCTATTTCCGCGGAAGACGTAAAATCTTTTACGGGATAAGAGAAGATATTTTCGGATAGTTTTGTCGACGAAAATTTTGACAAAGGCGATTTCTTCTTTACCCGTTTTTCGGTCAAAAACGGATCTGGATCGTCTCTATTTGGGATATCGTAACCGAGTACGGCGCGCTGTATCTTATTGAGATGCTCTTCGTCGGGGCCGAAATCAAGATTGTCGCGCGGAGTTGAGATTATGCCTTCGGACGACAAAATATCGTCGGAAACGTTGGCGGCCTTCGGCTTTGAAACTATGATATCGAGCGCGGACGCCGCGCCGTCGAGGACTTGACTTACGACCGAATATACGGACGAATACACTATCTGATTATCCTGAAAGCGTACTTCGGTCTTTCTCGGGTGAACGTTTACGTCGACGAACTCGCCGGGCATGGAAACGGATAAAACGTAAAAAGGATATTGCCGTTTCATCATATACGACGAATACGCGTTCTGCATGGCGGAGGCTATCGTTTTATCCTTCACCCACCTGCCGTTGACGATAAGCGTCTGGTAAGACTGATTGCCTTTGAAAAAGTTGGTATTGCCGATAAAGCCTTCGATAATAATGCCGTTTTTGTTGACGGATATCTCGTAGCAGTTATTTACCGTATCGATACCGTAAACGGTCATGACCGCGTCTTTGAACCCTTCGCCGAAAGATTCGTAAACAAGTTTATCGCCTACGCGGAATTTGACGGCTACGCAAGGATTTGACAAAATCAGCTTTTCCATCAGCGATTTTACAGCATTTTCCTCGGATTTTTCAGTCTTTAGAAATTTCAACCTTGCGGGGGTGTTGTAAAAAATATCGCTTACCGTTACCGCCGTACCTTCAAGACAAGGCGTTTCCGTTATCGCCGTGAGCGAGCCGCCTTCGCAAGATATCTTATAGCCTATCGGCGCCTCCATCGTTTTGGAAGATATCGTGCATTTCGACACGGCGGCGATACTTGCAAGCGCCTCGCCGCGGAAACCGAGCGTTTCGATACGGTTAAGATCGTCGGCGGTTTTCAGTTTACTCGTCGCGTGCGGCAAAAAAGCGCGGGGAAGATCGTCACGATCCATACCGCAACCGTTGTCCATAACGAATATCTTATCCATACCGCCGCGCTCTATCGAAACGGATATCTCCGTTCCGCCCGCGTCGACGGCGTTCTCGAATAGTTCTTTGACAACGGAATCGGGCCCGTCGATGACTTCGCCCGCCGAAATTTTGTTGTAAACGTCTTTCGATAAAATGTTAATCATCTGTTTTACTCTTCAAATAAGCAAGTATTTCAAACGCTTTTAAAGGCGTAACGTTATTTAGATCGAGTTTTGAAATATAGTCGTCGACGAACGACTTTTTCATTTCGT
Organism: Clostridia bacterium; assembly: GCA_017616695.1. GTDB lineage: Bacteria > Bacillota > Clostridia > Christensenellales > Borkfalkiaceae > UBA4636. The sequence goes on from JAFZXN010000054.1 coordinate 62,676, forward strand.
TGACTTCCGGCGCACCCTCGTCCGACTTAAAAGTTATGTCGTTTTTTTCAAGGGAATTGAGTATCTTTTTGGCTCTTTGCGTGACCTCTTTCGGTATCCCCGATAGCGACGCGACCTCTATGCCGAAACTTTTGTTTGCGCTCCCTCTCGTGATCTTTCTTAAAAAGACTATCTCGCCGTTGATCTCTTTAACGCTTATCTTGTAATTTTTCACGCCGTCGAGCGTGCCTTCGAGTTCGCTCAATTCGTGATAATGCGTGGCAAAAAGCGTTTTGGCTCTCACCTTTTCGGCAAGATATTCGACTACCGCCCAGGCTATAGAAAGCCCGTCGAAGGTGCTCGTTCCTCTTCCCACTTCGTCGAGGATAAGCAAACTGTCCTTCGTGGCGTTGATAAGGATATCCGCGACTTCCGTCATCTCGACCATAAAAGTCGACTGATTGAAAATAAGGTTATCGCTTGCGCCGACTCTCGTAAATATCTTGTCGATAATTGGTATTTCCGCCGCTTTTGCGGGAACGAAACACCCTGCGTGCGCGAGAACGGTTATTAAAGCGACCTGCCGCATATACGTGGATTTACCCGCCATATTCGGGCCGGTAATTATCATCATACGATTTTCGTCGCTGTCAAGCAGAGTGTCGTTAGGAATAAAATTGATTTTAGCCGCCGCGTCGAGCACGGGGTGCTTACCGCCTACGATGTTGAGTTTGCCGCCGGCAGGTAACATTTCGGGCCTGACGTAACCGCGCTTTTTGGAAACGGTCGCAAAGCTCAATAAAACGTCGAGCATGGATAAGCACTTGGCCGTTCTTTGCATGGAAGTTACGTTGTTTTCGAGTATGCCGCAGATCTTGGAAAAGATCTCGTTTTCTATTTTAATCGTTTTTTCACTGCTCGTTAAGACCTCTTCTTCAAACTTTTTGAGTTCTTCGGTGATAAATCTTTCTGCGCCGACGAGCGTCTGCTTTCTTATGTAATTTTCGGGAACGAGCGACAGGTACGAATTGGTGACCTCGATATAGTAACCGAATACTTTGTTGTACGAGATCCTCAAATTCTTTATACCCGTGGCCTCGCGCTCTCTTAATTCTATATCTTTTATTATCTGCGTGGCGTTAGTGTGAACGTTACGATAGTGATCGAGCTGCTCGTCGAAACCGTCTTTGACGAATTTCCCTTCTTTGGTCGTTATAGGGGGATTGGGCTTTATGACCGCGTCAAGTAAGTTTACGATATCGTCGTAATTTCCGAGGTTTTTAGCTATATCGTCCAAGATCTTCGACGCCATTCCCGCAAGCTGTAATTTTACCGAAGGAATGATGGAAAGCGTATCTTTTATGGCCTCGCAATCGCGAGGGCCCGCTATCTTATTAGATACTCTGCCGCAAAGTCTTTCAAGGTCTTTGACGTAGTGCATCGTTTCATTAAGGCTTTGTCTTGCGACGTTGTTACCGACAAGGTCTGAAACGCCGTCAAACCTGTAATTTATCGATTCGACGTTTTTAAGCGGCGATAACAATATCTCTTTTATCTTCCTGCCACCGCCCGCCGTCGACGTATGATCCACCGCCCAAAGCAGCGTGCCGTACTCCTTGCCGTCGCGAAGCGACCTGATTATTTCAAGGTTTTTTAATGCTATGCCGTCCATCGAAAGAGAATTTTCGTCGTTGACGTAAGAAACGGAAGATATTATGTCTACTTTTCGCATCTGCGTTTCGTTCAGGTAGGAAACGAGCGCGCCCGCCGCCGATATGGCACATTCCTTGTCGTCGGGTATGTAAATGCTCAAATTTTCCGTATCGAATTGTTTTGCAAGACCTTCTCTGCACTTTTTCAAATTGAACGCCTGTTCGCTGTATTTCGACGTTCTCGCATAAGAGGACTTCAAAGCCTCGGGAAGATTGTCGAAAGCTTTGAAACCGAGTTCGTTACAGATTATTTCCGCAGGAGAAACCTTGTATAAACAATCGGAAAGTTGTTCCATCGAAGAAAATTGACGACAGAAAAAGTCACCCGTAGTAATATCCGCCCAGGCCACGCCGAAAGAAGCTTTATCCGCCGCGATACATAGTATAAAATTGTTGCATTTATCGTTAAAAAGCGTACTTTCTGTGATAGTGCCGTTGGAAACTATCTTGACGACGTCTCTTTCGACAAGACCTTTGGAGGCGTTCGGCTCGGTCAACTGTTCGCAGACGGCGACCTTTTTTCCGAGCGAAACGAGCTTAGCTATATAAGTATCCGCCGCGTGGAAAGGAACGCCGCACATGGGCGCGCGCTCTTTTAAGCCGCAATCCTTTCCCGTAAGCGTAAGTTCCAGAAGCTTAGATACTTCTACCGCGTCTTCGAAAAACATCTCGTAAAAGTCGCCCAGCCGATAGAATATTATGCAATCGGGATATTTATCTTTTATGGATTGATAATGCCGCATTACCGGCGATAATTCGTTTGGTTTCTTCATTTTTTTCTCCGATGTTCATTCTATCTCGCCGAACAGCGAAATACCGTTTGCCGAAGTGACTTTCATATCGACAAATTCGCCTATGACGTTGCGTGAAGACGGGAAATACCCCATTCTGCCGTATTCGTCACGACCGATATACATATTCTTTTTCTTGTCGATATCTTCGCAAAGAATCCTTACCGTCTTGCCGACGTAACGCGAAGAGAACTGCCTCGTTTTTTCGTTCGTGCATTCGACGAGCCGCATTATCCTGTCCTTTTTAACGTCGTCGGGAACTTGATCGGGCATCTTGTCGGCGGGAGTGCCGCGCCTTCTCGAATAAACGAAGGTAAAACACGACGAAAAGCCGACCTTTTCACACATTTTGAGCGTATCGAGAAAATCCTCTTCGGTCTCGGAAGGAAATCCTATCATAAGATCGGTCGAAACGGCACAGTCGGGCATATACTTTTTTATCATTTCTATCTCTCTGAGATAGTCTGCCGAATCGTAATGCCTGTTCATCAGCTTTAATATCCTGTCGCTACCCGACTGTAAAGGAAGGTGTATCTGATGACAGCAGTGTTCGTTTTTTGCCACGGCATTAATAAGCTTTTCCGTTAGGTCTTTGGGGTGGTTTGTCATAAAACGAAGCCGATAATCGCCCTTTATTTCGGACAATTTTTCGATAAGCGTCGCAAAATCGGTACCATCGCCGAGATCCTTGCCGTAAGAGTTGACGTTTTGCCCGAGCAAAGTTATCTCTTTGTACCCGCTCATAACGAGAACGTTGACTTCAGCGTAGATATTCATAAGCTCGCGGCTTCTTTCCCTGCCCCTGACGTAAGGAACGATGCAATAGGTGCAGAAATTGTTACAGCCTTGCATTATGCTCACCCAAGCGTTCGGATAACTCGTCCTTAAAGGCTTAACACCCTCTATTATTTTGCCGCTTTCGTCCTTGATCTCGACAATTTTCTTGTTTGAAGACAGCTTTCTGTCGAGCAAAATGCCGAATTCGTCAAGGTTATGAGTTCCGAAAATGATATCGACAAACGGGAATTTTTCCCGTATTATCTCGGCCTCGCCCGCTTGCTGCGCCATGCAACCGCCGACGGCTATAATAAGCGAGGGCTTACGTTTTTTGAGCTGTTTGAGCGCGCCGATATTGCCGAAAGCGTGATCTTCGGCATTTTCTCTTATGCAACACGTATTGAAAACGATAACGTCGCATAAGGATTCGTCGTCGTTTTCAACGTAACCCCTCAAAGCGAGCATTCCCGCAAGCTTTTCGGAATCGTGGATATTCATTTGACAACCGTAGGTTATTATCTTGTAAAACTTTGGCATATTAGTATTATTATATAATATTAATAAAAAATAATCAAGTGCGCGAGAATATTTTTTGTCATTTTAGCGACAATATATTTTGAAATGAAAAAAATATTTCGCATCGCTTTACTTATAATATTCGCCGTTTTAACTGTTTCGGCAACAGCCGCAGCCATATTTTTAATCGTTCCGACGAAATTGGAATTGAATACAAAATCATTAGAAAATAACGGCGATTTTATAGATTATTATGACAGACATAACAACAAGATAACGACAGTATCTTCTGGTTTTTCTGCGATAGATATATCCGAAGTTTCCGAAATGATCAAAAACGTGTTCATCGCCTCAGAAGACAAGAATTTTTATCGCCATAACGGGCTCGATCACCTCGGAATGATAAGAGCGGCATTTAAAAATCTTATAAGCGGGAAGTACGTTCAAGGTGCGTCCACCATAAGTCAGCAACTTATAAAAAACACGCAGCTATCGGGAGAAAAGACTTTAAAAAGAAAACTCGACGAGATCAAACTTACGCAAAAACTCGAAAAATTATATTCAAAAGACGAGATACTTACTATGTATCTAAATAAAATATATTTCGGCGAAAACCGTTACGGGATAGAAAGCGCCTCGAAATTTTATTTTAATAAGAGCTCGGGCGAACTCGATCTTAACGAAGCCACTCTTTTAGCCGCGACTATACGTTCGCCTTCCGCCGTAAATCCGTTAAAAAATTACGATATGGCGAAAACTTATCAAAAGACCGTTTTGTCAAGAATGCTTAAAATCGGTTATATCGACGAAAAAACTTTCAACGAAACGCTCGATAAAAACGCCGTGATCTACGGAAAAAGCGACGATACAGGTAGCTGTTATATTAAAGCGGTTTTTAACGAATTGACCGAAGAACTTGACCTTGATCCCTACGAGATAAGAAACTGCTCGGTTTATACGGATTTTGACGAGGATTTGCAACGCGAACTCGAAAACTCGGCGAAAAATCGTGAATACGACGAACAGATAATGGTAGCGGATAACAAAACTCATCTTATAAACGCCTATTATACTACTTGCGGCGAGATATTAAGACACCCGGCCTCTATAATCAAACCGCTCGCTATTTACGCCCCGCTTATAGAAAAGGACGTAATAACGGAGTGTACCGTAGTAAAAGACGAAATTACGAATATTGACGGATATTCGCCCGTCAACTATAAAAACAAATATTACGGAGACGTAACGGTCGCCGACGCGCTTAAATTGAGCCTTAACGTTCCCGCGGTCAAACTTTTGAACGTTCTCGGCGTGGACGAATCCGAAAAATATCTTAAAAAGCTCGGTATACCGGTCAAAAACGCGGCTTTGAACCTCGCCGTAGGCCATATTGACGGCGGGGTAAAATTGAAACAGCTCGTCGGGGCGTATTCTTCTTTTCCGAATAACGGCAATTATTCGCCGGTAAGATTTATCAAAAAGATCGTAACATTTGACGAAAGAGTCGTTTACGAGCAAAAGAAAGAAGAAGAAAGAGTATTTTCGCAAGATACCTGCGAAGTGATAACGGATATATTAAGAGAATGCGCATCGAGCGGCACGGCGAAAAAGCTTAAAAAACTCGGCTTTGACGTAGCCGCAAAGACGGGAACTTTCGGGAACGAAAACGGGAACAGCGACGCATATACCGTAAGTTACACGACCGACAAAACCGTAGCCGCCTGGATAGGAAACGCCGACGGCGCGCTTATGGATAATTCCGTCACAGGCGGCGGAAAAGCCGCGGAACTAAACGCAGAAATCCTTGGATATATATATAAAAACGACACACCGAAAAATTTCGATCATACCGAAACGATAACCTTGAATATTGACGGTTACGTCTTAAAAACCGACGGCAGAATAATGCTTGCCGACGAAAACACGCCCGAAAAATACGTCGTTAAAGGTCTTTTCAAAAATAGCTGCCGCCCCGTAAATACGAGTACGGCGTTTTCATCGGCAAAGGTAGATAACGCAAACGTTTCACTTATAGATAAAGAGATAAATATCGTCTACGACAAACCCGATTTTTGCAAAGTCAAGATTTATCGGAAAAGCGAAAACGAGAAGCGGCTCGTTTACGAAGGTTTCGACTGCGTTTTCAAAGAGATATTAAATGAAGGAACTTACGAATATTCGATAATCCCGATCGTCAAAGGGAAAAATATAAGCGTCAGCGGTGAGGAAATAACGCTTCCGAAAGTTACCGTGAACAGCGATTTGAACCACTTAGAACCTTTGCCGGATAATTGGTGGAATGACGAATGATATCCTGCGGCATAAAATAACGGGAGGCCGAATTTCCAGTCCCCGTTTTTTATTAAAAATCTTAAGCATTAATATCGTTAATTGTTGTTATTATCGATAATTTTCGCATCGTAAAAAGTCGTGTCGTCGTCCGAGTCCTTATCGGTAGGCTCGTTTTTTCGTTCCGTTGCGCTTGAACAACCCGCGCACGAATCCTTGTCGCAAGACGACAACAATGAGCAACTCGGCTGCTTTTTAATAGTTTCCCCGTGGTCGTGGTGCTCGTGATGCACGTGGTCGTGCTTATTCTTATTCAGCGCGTCGAGAAGCGTGTTTCTGTCAAAGGACGCCAAACGAGCCTCGGGATTTATCTTGTCGATAAAAGCTGGTTTGCGGTCGAATTGAACGAGCCCGAACGCATTGGCAAGAGCCTCCGCCTCGGAGCCGTAAGAATACAGCATTTCACGCATCGAACGTTGGGATTTCTCGATAATATCTTTTTCAACGACCGATATCTTATCTTTATTCTCGTTGACGATAATTTTAAGCTCTTCGGTAAGATCGTCGATCTCCTTCTTTTTATCGCTCATTATCTTGAAGTTATTGAGCGTTATCCTCGTGATCTCCGCCAAAACGCCTTTAGCCTCGGCTTTGACTTCCTCCTTTTCGTCTTCCGTCGGCGCTTTTATAAGCTCTTCTTTCAAAACGACGAGTTTATCTTTTAAACTTTTAAGTTCATCCGACTCAACGAGCCGTTTCGCAAGATCTTCGGCGTTTTTCCTTTCGTCTTCGATATGCTTTTTCTTTTGCAGATACTCTTCCCCGAGCGCGTTTTCGCTCGAAGAAATAAGGTCGGCTTTGGCCTCGTCCATAATATCGCAGAACTTGACGAGATATTTTTCATCGAGTTCAGCTTTCAATTCGGCGTATTGAGCCGCGTCTTTTTCCGACAGACCTTTGATATCGATTGTCATAAACCCTACTCCGTTGACTTTTTTGAATACTTCGGTATTCCGATAAAAAACGTACGCGCCGCAAAAGATGGCGGCGATAGCAAAAATAACGATTATTACAGTTAAAAATCTGATCTTTTTCACAGTCTGCCCCCGTAAATTATGTAAGTAGACTTAAAAAAGATATACGTCTTATTTATCGGCCGTTTCCGACCGAATTATTATCAGATCGAATAAAAAATTATAAATTTTTCAGATAAAACACTTCTTTTTGGGATAAAGTCCTTACTTCTCCGCGGTTAAGACCGGAGATAGAAAGATCGCCTATCTTCGTGCGCTTTAAAAAGACCACGTTATGGCCTACGGCCTCGAACATCTTTCTTACCTGACGGTTCCTGCCCTCGGTTATTGTAACGGATATCTTCGTCGATTCCTTATCTTCTTCAACTATCCTGACCGAACACCTTTTGGTCTTTACTCCGTCGATAATAACGCCCGAACGAAGTTTTGCCAAGTCGTCTTCCTTGACGTGGCCTTCGATCTTGGCGATATAAGTTTTGGGTATCTCGTTGGTCGGATGCGTCAATCTGTTGGCAAGGTCGCCGTCGTTGGTAATTATCAGCAGCCCTTCGGTATCGTAGTCGAGCCTTCCGACGGGATAGACGCGTTCGGCTTTTTTCGGCAAAAGATCCATGACCGTTTTTCTCCCCTTGTCGTCTTTTACCGTGGTAACGTAGCCTTTTGGCTTATTCATAAGGTAATAAACGTTCTTTTCGACAGGTCTTACCGCGCGCCCTTCGACGGCGACGTGATCCGAAAAGTCGACTTCCATTCCGACTTGAGCGCGTTTACCGTTGACGGTCACTTTTCCTTCTTCTATAAGTTTGTCGCAAGCACGGCGGGACGCTACGCCCGCTTCCGCAAGGTATCTGTTGATTCTCATATTCTTCCGATATACGTCGTTTTTCTTACTGATATTTTAAACAATCCGACGAAAAAAATCAAGCGTTTGACAAGTCAAATCGAAAGTAATGAAAAATACCCGCATAGCTATACGATAACAGGCTGTTTTACGCGGTAAAATACGAAAATATCAAGCGACGAGCTTATATTTTTCAAAACAACGGTCAAATAAAGCCGCAGTCCTCCCGTAAGTGTCTGCCTCGTTGATGATAACGCAAATAAGCCTTACGCCGTTTCTCGTTGCGCTTGAGGCTAAACATCTTCCCGATACTTTGGTATAACCCGTCTTGATGCCGTCCGCGCCGTCGTATTTATATAAAAGCTTGTTTTTATTGATAAGCACTCTGTCGGCGCCTTCAACGGTATTGCGAATAACCTTCTTTTTCGTTCCGACTATCTCCGAAAAAAGTAGATTTTTCAAAGCGTATGCGGAAATATAAGCAACGTCCTTAGCTGTCGAATAATGATCGCTTTCTTCAAGGCCGTGCGGATTGACGAAATTGCTGTTTTTTGAACCGGCTTTTTCCGCGGTCTTATTCATAAGAACGGCAAAATCTTTGATGCTGCCGCTTACGGAAAGCGCTATCGCCGTAGCGGCGTCGTTTCCCGATCGCATCATCAAAGCGTATAACAACTCTTTTATCGTCAATTTTTCACCTTCTTTCAGGTAAACGCTCGAACCTTCTATCCCGACCATTTCACTTGTAACGGTTATTTCCTTTTCGACGTCGCAGTTTTCAATAGCCGTTATCGCCGTCAATATTTTCGTAAGCGACGCGATAGAGGCTTTTTTATCGGCGTTCTTTTCAAAAAGTATTTCACCCGTTCTCGCGTCGATAACTATCTCTTCCAAAGAGCCGTTTTCGGCGCAAACAGGCGGCACGACGGCAGTTATGCCAGACATAATAATTATTAAAATCAATGATATTACCAACAAATTTTTAATTCTTTTCATCAACACCCTCCAAAACCTTGAAAAACTCCTCCGATATCTTTTCAAAACGGTCTTGCGGGCAAGATAAGTATTTGACTTTACCCTTCGACTCTATTATAAAGCCGCACGGTTTGACCGTCACGAGCCCGCCGCTGCCGCTCGATAGCGGATACGCGTTACTTTTTTGGAAGAGTTTAATCTCTCCGTATTCGCCCCCGCCCGATAAAAAGCCTACCGTCATTTTTGTAACGGGAATTATCGTAACGTTGTTTTCGGTAAATATCGGCGTACCCACGACCGTGTTTGCGTCGGACAGGTAGTTAAAGTTTTTTAACGTTTCGTTGATGACGTTTCTTATTTCTTCGTTATTGTTTTTCATTTTCTTTTCCTCAGATAATCAAATAATAACCGTGCGCCGCTAACGAGGTTAAAAACAAAACCCGTCTCGAAAAACAGAGTAAGATCCCCCTCGTTTTTTAGCGTCACGCGACTTTTTGCGTTTACAAAAGGCTTTTTCTCGATATATATCGGCAATATTGCGTTACTTACAAAGTTTACGGCGACCGCGCCGATCATACTCAACGAGCTTATTGGTAAGTCGATAAATGCAAATATTTTGGTTATTTCGACGAATTTCAATACGTTTATATTGCCGTCGAACATACTTTTTATATCGATCAACTTAAACGAAAAGGCCTTTTTGTCGGAAACGTGGATAAAGATATTGCCCTTTTTAACGCTCAGATATCCGCCGAAAGATATCGTTTTAAAAACTGTGATAACGAAAAACGCTTTGCTTTTATCGGCGTTAAAGTAAATCAGCACGTTTATAAATACCGGAAATATCAGCACCCCGAACGCTATTATCGCCGCATACATATATATTATAGTCTGTAATTTTTTGCCGATTATACAAAAAAGCACCGTTATTTAACGGTGCCGTAAACGGTTTTTTTCAGTATTTTTATTATTATTCTTCGCCCTCGTCGCCCTTAGCGACCTCATCTTCATTTCCAAGGTCGTCGCCGCCGATAACGGAAACGTCCTCGCCGACGAGAAAATCGGGAAGTTCTTCATCGGCAAAGTCTTTTAAAACGAAATCCTCTTTATCCGAAGTTTTGGGTATGGAAGAAATATCTATCCCTAAATTATCGTCTTGTCCTTCGACGTATTCGTCCTTCTTGTAAAGATAATTATCGCCGTCGTTGCCGTTAAGTATCCTGATCCTCGACATCAATTCTTCGTAGTTGGGAAGTTCGTCGAGCGACGATATCTCAAAACGTTTCAGAAATTCGTCGGTCGTGCCGAACAAAACGGGCCTTCCGACGGCGTCTTTACGGCCGACTATCTCAATAACGCCGAGTTTTAAAAGGTTTTGAATGGCGTATTCGCTGTTGCCCCTTATCTCCTCGAGATCGAGCCTTGTCACGGGCTGCTTATACGCAATGATAGCGGCAACTTCGAGCATGCTCTTTGACAGTTCCCTTTCCCTTATCGGATTCAAAACGACGGCAACGGGTTCGGAATATTTCGGATTCGAGCAAAGCTGTATCTTTTTGTTGAATATCAAAAGATTTATCCCGCACGGATCGGAATATTTTTTCTGCAACTCTTTAGCCGCTGCGAGTATCTCTTTATCCGTACACTCGAGCCGCTCGGAAATATCGGAAATCGCCACCGCGTTTCCGCTTACAAAGAGTATCGATTCAATTATATTCGTCAATTTCTCCAATTTCTTCGCTCCTGTCGGGATTCAATTTAATGGTTATGTCGTCGTAAACAGCTGTCTGAACGCAGAAAATGTACTGCATTTTCAGCAATTCGAGCATAGCCTGAAAAGTGGTTATCAGCTCGTTTCTCGTGTAATACGGCGAAAACAGTTCGTAAAAGCTGCATTCTTGTCTGTCTAAAAGCGTTTGCCTGATAAAATCTATCTTGTCTTTAACGGTAAAAACTTCTTTCGGTATCTCGCGTTTTACGGCGCGGGCGCTTTCCCGTAAGTCGGCTTTCGTCATGACCGACACGAAGGCTTTAATAAGCCCTTCGAGGTTGAAATCGGTATAGACGATGCGAACGTCGTTAGCCGAATCGTCGGGCGCTTTATAATATCTTCCGATGATCTCGCGCGCCTTTAAAGCGTCAGCCTCCTCTTTAAACAAGCGATATTCTTCAAGACGGCGCAGTAAGAGCTTTTCGGGATCCATATCGTCGTCACCGTCGTCCGTGACAACTTGGGGAAGAAGAGCTTTGGACTTTATCTCGAGAAGAGTAGCCGCCATGGTAAGGTATTCGCTGGCCTTTTCAACGTCAAGCTCGTTCACCGATTCGATATACTTTAAATATTGAGCGGTAACGTCGCTGACGAAGATATCTTCTATCCTTATCTCCGCCTGCTTAACGAGATATAATAAAAGGTCGAGCGGCCCGTCGAAGTTGGCTAACGTCGTATTATAATCTACGACCGACTCGAATTTTTCGGCGATTTTTTCGATACTCAAAGCAATTTCACTCCGATAATTATTTTAAAAAGGGGCTTAATATCAAGTTCCACAACGCCTCGAAACCGCTGAATATCCCGCCGGTAACGGTACTTAAAAGCCACCCGAGAACGTCCACGTAACTTAAAAACGACAAAAACGAATAAGTCGATAAATAGTGGACGAGCATGAGTACCAAAAGCACGATATAGCCTTTTGTCCTCAAAAACGCAAGGAACTTATTGGGGCGCTTGAACATTACTTCGAGGACTCTGAACCCGTCGAGAGGATATACGGGAATAAGGTTGAAGACGAAAAGATTGATATTTATAATTACGAAAAAGTATAAAAAATAGTATAAAAGCAGGGTAAAAACGTTGATCTCGGTGATAAGTTCAGACGCAATTATAAGCACGGGGCACATCAAAAACGCAAGAGAAATATTCGTAAGTACGCCAGCGACACTCGTCCAGAAATAGCCTTTGCGGATATTCCTGAAGTTATAGGGATTGATGGGAACGGGTTTCGCCCAGCCGAAATGCACGATCAAAAGCATTAAAAAGCCCACAAGATCAAAATGTGCAAACGGATTGAGCGTGTACCGTCCGCTGACGCGCGGCGTTTCGTCGCCCCACTTTACCGCCATGAATGCGTGCGCAAATTCGTGCGCGGGCAGAACTATCATAAGCGCAACGAATACTGCGATATATTGTAAAACCGTTTTTAATGTTACGTCCATTTCAATAGATAACGATATACAAATCGTTTAAATAATTATACTACCGTTTTAAAAAAAACGCAAGAATTTTGCTCAAATTCAAACAAAACGAGTGTTAAAAGCAGTTTTTATCCCGATTTTGCGAAAAAGCTTTTCGTAAAGCAATAAAAAGTCTATTTCGTTTCGTCGTTTTTCTTTTTGGAAATATAAGCGAAAATGTTGACCTGAGCAAAGACTATAGCTAAAAGCATTATCACGCAACCGAGTATCTGCAGCGGCGTGTGCGGCTTGACGTACCCCGTAATAAGCCCCAACACCACTTCGCACAATAAAGCAAAGAAAGATTCAAGGCTCAAAACGATGGAAACGACCACGGGATTGGTGCCTTTTTGAGATACTATCTGCAACGTGTACGCGATAGCGCACGAGAACACGCCGACGTATATCAGCTGCGGCAGACATTCGGCGATGACCGCAAACGAAATATCGTCGAAGATCAGCGCAAAGATCAATGAAACCGTGCCCATTACGAAAAATTGCAGACACGACAGTTTCAGCGGATCGACCTTTTTAACGAAATGATCCACTAAAAGTATGTGTACGGAAAATATGATCGCACAGCCGAACAGCTCGACGTGATAAACGCTGAAAGACTTTCCGCCCGTAAAATTGCATATAAGAAACAGCCCGATAAGCGCCATAGCTATCGCTATCCAGACGTTTGCGGTGGGTTTTCTGCCGAAAAACAGCAAAATGATAGGCACGAGAACTATATATAAAGCGGTTATGAACGCCGCGTCGCCTTCGGTGAGAACGTTGCCGCCCGCCTCAGTCGTGCCGAACATGCCGAACTGCTGAACGTTTGACGCGGCGCAGATAGCAATGCCGCACAAGATCCCGCCAATAATAAGCGATCTTACGGAATGCGTCTTTATTTCGACGCCCTTGGACGTTCTGACCTTATCCGCGACAAACGACGCCAGCGTAAGGACGACGACGGCAAAATAGGACCTGACTGCGTTGAAAGTGAACGCGCCCATCTTGTCCGCAACGGAGCCTTGAACTATAAATGCGCCGCCCCAGATAAGCGCGACTATCGAAGGTAATAATATCTGTTTAACGTTTCTGTTCATTTTATTATCGTCTCAACTCATCAAGTAATAATATCAGTCTTTCGTTTTGTTAATGAAAACAAACGCGCCGCCGTCAACGATATCAAGAAAAAATTCGCTTTTTATCGCAATATTTGATATCCCCAAAGTTGACGCTACGTTCATTTTCGTATTGTCGTAAGCATATTTTAACCCGTCGGATCTCTTTATTAACGTTTCTTTCACGGGAACGACGGAAACGGTCGCGCCGACGTGAGCGGAAAATAAACGCAGGCTTTCTATATAGTACACGTCTGAAAAGCGCGTTACCGCACGGCAATCTATCCCCGCCTTTGCGGCTTTGATAAGAATGGCGAGATTTCCGAGAAAATGGTCTTCGCGCTTACCGCCGGCATAGATGAAAACGACGTTATCCGCGCCGAAATTTTCCATAGCGTAAGTATAAGCAAGCTCGCCGTCCGTATAGTCCTTTTCGGCAGGGAAAACCTTTGCGCCTTCGGGAACGTAGTTAAGAGAATCGAAATCCCCTAAAATAACGTCGGGCTTTACGCCGATAGACTTTAAGTGTTCGTAAGCCCCGTCACAGCAGATTATCCTGTCGCCATCTGAAAAATCAAAATCGAATTTTTCGCCGTTGAGCGCAATTATCGTTCTCATACCGCACCGCGAAGTTTTTTGATAGTCAAAGCTTTATCATCGCTCGAAAACACGGCGCTTCCGGCAACGAGAACGTTTACGCCCGCTTGACGCGCGGCTTTGGCGGTCTCTTCGTTAATGCCGCCGTCTATCTCGATAAGTATATCTTTATCGAGTTTGTCGACGATATCGCGGACGTATCGAACGCTTTCAAGCGTGCTTTCAATGAATTTCTGCCCGCCGAAACCGGGAAAAACGCTCATAATAAGCACCATATCGCATAGCGGGATAATATCTTTTATCTTAACTGCCGGCGTATCGGGATTGATGACGACGCCGCATTTTACGCCCTGTTTTTTTATAAGCGCGAGCACGTTTTCGGTATCTTCAAGGCAAGTTTCGTAATGAACGGTGATATAGTCGGCGCCCGCCTTTGCGAACCTTTCGACGTACTTTTCCGGGTGAACTATCATAAGATGACAGTCAAGCGGAAGATCGGTATGTTTTCTGATATCGGCGACCATCTTTATCCCGAAACTGATGTTAGGAACGAACACGCCGTCCATAACGTCGCAATGGACGATATCCGCGCCGATTTTTTTCAAAGCGGAAACTTCTTCGCCCATTTTCGCAAAATCCGCCGAAAGAATGGACGGTGCGATTTTAATATCTGTGTTTTTCATTTTCTTTGATTTCCTTGTAGATCGAAAGGTAACGGGAATACCTGTCTGAAGATATCCCGCCGCTTGAAACGGCGTCTTTTATAAGACAATCGGGCTCCGCCGTGTGGGAACAGCCGATATAATAGCATTTGCCGACGTAAGGCGTAAACTCTTTATATAATTTATCAAGCTCGTCGCTTTTCACGCCCGTAAGCTCCAAAGAGGAAAACCCGGGGGTATCTATAACGGCAAGACCGTCGGCAAAATGTATCTCGCGGCTGGTCGTGGTGTGCCGCCCGCGCAGCGTTTTTTCGCTTAAGCTATTTACGGCTTTATCCGTGCCGAATATCCTGTTGATAAGCGAAGTTTTGCCCACGGCCGACTGTCCTGCGAACGCCGTGAAATTGCCGTTAAGATAACTTACGAGCTCATCTATCCCTTCGCCCGTTTCCGCCGAAACGGAAAAGATCGCGTCGACGGCATTCGAGTAATTTTCTTTGCAATAGTTAAAGACGGAAAGCCCCGTGTCGGCTTTATTTACGGTGAGAGTAACTTTCGCCCCGCCTGCATACGCCTCCGCTATAAGTTTATCGACGAGAAGATAGTCGGGCTCCGGAAGCGGCGCGATGACGATATTAATAAGCGTTACGTTGGCAACGTTTGTGCGGGGATAATAGGACGATCTCGGCTCGACCTTTTCTATAACGCCGTTATCAAAAACCACCGTATCGCCTACCTTTATGCCTCCGCCTTGCAGTTTGATGATCCCGCGCGCGGGGATAACGTAATACTCGCCTTCGCAAAATATCTTGTATTTATTTGTCGTGATCTTACTTACAGTCCCTAAAATAACCGTTATCTCCTGAATATTTCGATGATTTGTCGCTTAAACGCTTAATTTACCGTCGATATAGCGGCGGCGGAGCTGACCGCAAGCGCCGTCTATATCCGTACCCATACGGCGCCTTAACGTTGCGGAAATACCTTTGTCGGTAAGCTTTTTCAAAAAGGCGTTGGCTTTTACGTCGCTCGTGGCGTCGAGATCTCTTTCCTTTACGGCGTTGAGCCTTATAAGGTTCAGATGGCAAGGCTTGCCTTTTAAAAGTCTATATAGCGCGTCGGCGCACTCATCGGAGTCGTTCTCGCCGGCAATAAGCGAATATTCAAAGTAATATCTTCTGCCCGTTATCTTGAAATAATTATCGCAAGCAGCTAAAATTTCCGATATTTTGTACGTTTTTGCGACGGGCATGATTTTCATTCTGGCCTCGTCGAAGGGAGAATGGAGCGAAACGGTCAGATTTACGGGCAGCCCTTCGTTAGCAAGATCGTACATCTTCGGGACCAATCCGCAGGTGGAAAGACTTACGTTGCGCGGACTTATATTTATGCCGTCCGGCGATGCAAGAAGGCGCAGAAACTTTATTACGTTATCGTAATTGTCGAGCGGTTCGCCGCTGCCCATTAAAACGACGTTGGTTATCTTTCTGTCCTTAACGCTACCGCCGAGGGCACGATTGACGGCAAGTATCTCCGAAAGCATTTCGCCCGCGGACATATTTCTTATAAGCCCGTCGAGCGTGGAGGCGCAAAACTTACAACCCATTCGGCACCCGACCTGCGTGGAAACGCAAAGCGTATTGCCGTATTTATACTGCATCAAGACGCCTTCGATAACGTTTCCGTCAAAGAGGGAAAACAGATACTTTCTCGTACCGTCGCGGGAGACGAGCTCCCTTATTATTTTGCAAGGTTCGTCGATATATCCGGCGGCAAGCTTTTCGCGTAGCGCAACCGACAGCTCCGTCATTTCTTCAAAGCGTTTATATTGATGAACGTTGGAAAATATCTGCGACGCCCTGAACGGCTTTTCGCCCATACCCGAAACGATATCTTTAAGCTCCGATAAGTTGTAGTCAGATATTATTTTCATTTTATCCTGCGCATGAGCGAAACGTAAAAACCCGCGCCCATGGATATATCCGGCAGAAACTGCAAACCGTATTTTTTACTGAGATGCGGCAGTTCGCAAGTTTCGTAAAAAACTTCAAAATCGTCGTTGTTTTCTAAAAATTTGCCGACTATTACGTCGTTTTCGGCGTCGAATACGGAACAAGTGGAATAAACGAGTTTTCCGCCAAGTTCAACGTATTCAGAGCACGTCGACAATATCCTTAACTGCTCTTTATTTATCTCGGCGAT
Organism: Clostridia bacterium; assembly: GCA_017616695.1. Lineage (GTDB taxonomy): Bacteria > Bacillota > Clostridia > Christensenellales > Borkfalkiaceae > UBA4636. Next base: position 79,397 of record JAFZXN010000054.1, read on the forward strand.
GCTATTTGCGCTTCTGTTTAATTTTATATCCGGATTGGTTTTTATTGTACCGTACCCCGAGCACGGAACGTCGCAAAGCACGGCGGAAAACTTTCCGAGCGACTTATCGTATTCGCCCGCGTCTTTTAAAAGGATATCTACGTTGGTCTTTTTCATGCGCTTAACGTAAGACTCGATAAGTTTTGCGCGGTGCGAATGAAGCTCTAACGCGGTAACTTTATCGAACTTATCGGCAAGAAACACCGTCTTTCCGCCGGGCGCGGCGCAAGCGTCGAGAAGATCGCGCCCTTTTCCTACGAGCGAACAGATAGCCGCCGAACCTACCGACTGAAAAGTATAAATACCTTTATCGAAGTCGGCGTCCATCTTTTTGTTGGGAACGGAAAACACGTTATAAAACGGCGTTTTTTCATACGCAAGCCCGTTATCTGAAAGATACTTTTCACCGTCGATCCCATTGTTGAAGCGTAAAAACGTGTATTCTTCGTTAAACGCCATTATGCTTTCGGCTTTGTCGCCATAGTCATTTATAAGTTCTTCGACGGCAAAAACGGGGAAAGAATATTTGACGGAAAGATAGTCCTTTTCGTTTTCGGGGAGTTCTACCTTCTTTTCGGCAAACCGCCTCAAAAAGGCGTTGACAAAGCCCGCATTGGCCGATTTTCCGAGCTTTTTCGTAAGCTCGACGAGCGCGTCGGTCACGGCAAAAGGCTTGTTACCGAGAAATTCGATAGCGTACATTCCTATCTTTAAAATTATCTTTATCTTAAGTTTAGGCGATTTTTCGCAAAGTTTCGCAATATAATAATCGAGCCTCAGATCGTTGTCGAGAACTCCGTAACAGATTTTTACCGTTCTCGATAATGATAATTGCTCGAGCGGCGTATCGTTTATCGCCTGCTTTATGAACGCGCCTTCCGAATAGACTTTTGAAAGCACGAGATAACTGTCGTAATAATTTATCATCCGAGTATATCGCCTTCAAAGATCTTCCTGCCCGCCAAAAATTCACGCTGATTTTGTTTCGAGCCGCCTTCTAACAAAAGTTCGTTTATAATTATCGCACCGACGCCGCATTTTACGACGATACCGTTTTTCATATCGGCTCTTACCACCTCGCCGAAAGCACCGTCGTATTCTTCATGCGAAATTTCGCACGAGAAAATTTTAAGTAATTTTCCGCGTAAATAAGTAAACGCTATCGGCCAAGGATGCATGCCTCTTACAAGGTTGAAAACGACGGCAGCGGGGCGTGAAAAATCTATTTTCGCGTCTTCCTTTTTTATCATCTTGACGTAAGTCGCGTTTTTTTCGTCCTGCTTTACGGGAACGACAGAGCCGTCTTCTATCTTTTTAAGAGTTTTCAAAAGAAGCTCCGCGCCGAGTTTGGAAAGCCTTTCAAACAATTCGCCCGCGGTCTCTTTTTCGCCGACGTCGGTCTTTTCGACGGCGAGTATATCGCCCGTATCAATGCCGGTATCGGTCTGCATAATGGTAACGCCCGCTATCTTATCCCCGTTTATAACGGCGTACTGAACGGGCGACGCACCGCGGTATTTCGGCAAAAGCGAGCCGTGAACGTTGATTATACCTTTGGGCGCGACGTCGATGACCTCTTTTGATAATATCTGCCCGAAGGCGCAGGTCACCATTATATCGGCGTTAAGTTTTTTAAGTTCTTCCACGCCGTCGCGGCTTATTTTTTCAAATTGCAATACTTTCACGCCGTGACTTAATGCCGCGACCTTGACGGGAGACGGCGTAAGCACGGCTTTTCTTCCGACGGGCCTATCGGGCTGCGTTACTACGGCAACGACTTCGTAACCCGCAGTTATCAGCGCATTTAAAGAAGGCACGGCAAAATCAGGCGTGCCGAGAAAGACTATTTTCATTGATCGGACGCCTCTATCGACAAAGCCTTGTCGGTATATAAAATTCCTTCGAGATGGTCGTACTCGTGGCACACTGCCTTTGCCGCAAAACCGTAAGCGGTAAGTTTGAACGCCTTGCCGTTTCTGTCGAGCGCTTTGACCACGACTTTATTTGGCCTTTCGACTATGCCTACTTTATGCTGTACGGACAAACAGCCCTCCTTGCCTTTTTGCGATCCGGCTTGCTTGACTATCTGCGGGTTTATAAACTCGAAATAACCTTCTTCGACGTTAATGACGAACACTCTTTTCAAAACGCCTATCTGAACGGCGGCAAGCCCTGCGCCCTCTGCCTTTTCCACGGTCTCTTTCATATCGTCGAGAAGAGTTACTATCTCGTCGTCTACTTTTTCCACCGGTTGCGAGATCTCGCGTAACAGCGGATCGCCGACCTGAATGATCTTTCTGTATGCCATAAACTTTTCCTCTCGTAATGCATAATGCGTATGTAGCCTACTTAATAAATGCCGTATTTCAGCTCAGATTTGCGGGATTTAACTCGACGTAGACGAGCGCTTTGGAGTTTGAACACGGCAAGCTTAATTCGTAAACTTTGTCGACGATATCGTTCCTCGACGAAGATATCCGCATAAGCACCTGATATCTGAACTTGTTTTTCAGTCGCTTTATAGGCGAGCGCATCTTATTGAAAAACAAAAACGCCGTCTTGTTGTGAGAATACAGATCGCTGAGTTTCAAATAGACTTCTTTCAAGGTTTCCATACCTGAAGTTTCCTCGTCGCTTTCCACCATCACCCTGACGATAACGGCAAACGGCGGAAAAGAAGTCGTTTTTCTCAATGAACTCTCCCGTGCGAAAAAGCCTTCGTAATCGTAGGAAACGGCGTATCGAAGCACGGGGTTGTCGGGACAAAACGTCTGCAATACCACGACGCCCTTTTTGTCCGCTCTGCCGCTTCTGCCCGCGACTTGCGTGATGAGCTGAAAAGTCCTTTCGCCGCTTCTATAATCGGAAAAGAATAAGCTCATATCCGCGTCGAGTATGCCGACGAGCGTCACCGCGGGAAAATCGTGGCCTTTTGCTATCATCTGCGTTCCGACTAAAATATCGGCTTTATGCTCGGAAAACTGCAATAAAATCTTAAAATGGCCTTCTTTGGTTTGCGTAGTGTCGTTGTCCATACGGAGTATGCGCGCCGAAGGCAAGAGCTTTTTGAGTTCTTCCACGACCTTCTGCGTGCCCGTGCCGACGTAATTGATATGTATACTGCCGCAATCGGGGCAAGCCGTAAGCATCTTATAAGTCGCGCCGCAATAGTGGCATTTCAAAACGTTGCCTACCGAATGATAATTGAGCGCAACGTCGCAGTTATCGCACCTTGCGACGTAACCGCACTCGCGGCATATGATGTGTTGAGAATAACCGCGCCTGTTTAAAAATATTATCGCCTGATTGCCGCTTTTCACGCAATTTTCGAGTTCTTCTGTAAGCGCCGAAGAAAAAGCCGAATTGTTACCGCGCCTTACCTCTTTGCGCATATCGGCGATCATTATTTCCGGAAGCGGCTTTTTGTTTATCCTGTCGGGCATTTTGACGAGATTGAACTCGCCGTTCGTCGCCGAAATATAAGTTTCCACAGACGGCGTGGCGCTGCCTAAAACGAGCTTACAGCCGTTGAATTCCGCTCTGAAACGCGCGATATCGAAAGTGGCGTAACGCGGGCTCGATTCGCTGACGTAACTGCCGTCGTGCTCCTCGTCGATAACGATAAGACCGAGATTTTCAAGCGGAGCGAAGACGGCGCTTCTTGCCCCGACGGCAATATGGGCTTCGCCCGACCTTAACCGCCACCACTCGTCGAAACGCTCGCCTGCGGACAAGCAGCTATGTAAAATGGCGACCTCTTCGCCGAACTCGGCGCGAAGCTGCGAAAGCATCTGCGGCGTCAAAGATATCTCGGGAACGAGCATTATAGCCGATCTGCCGTCGGATATCACGTCTTTTATAAGCTGTAAATAGACCACGGTCTTGCCGCTACCCGTAACGCCGTGTATAAGCGTGACCGTTTTATCCGTCTGATGGACGGAGTTCAAAGCGTTTACTTGCGCGGGAGAAAAATCAACGTCGTTCTTCTTTGCGAAAACGTTTTTATAAGGCTCTCTGTTTTCTCTTCTTTCGCTCGTTAAAATATAGCCTTTTTCGATGAGCCTGTTGACGGAACTGTTTGAAAAATCCGCCTTAAGATCGGCGATTTTACAAGTTTTTACGTCGTAAAGTTTCTTTAAGGCAAGGGCTTGATTATCGGCCCCCGCTCTTATCGACGAAAGCATTTCGTCTAAAGGTATGTCCTCGTTTAAAGAAACGTAGGTGACGAGCTTTTTCTTGACTTTTCCCTTGCGCATTTCGGTCGGAAGAAAAAGCCGTAAAATGGCGGCGGACGGAATGTGATACTTCGCCTTCATAAACCGCATTAGCTCTATGCCTTCAAGCGTCACCGCGGGAACGTCGTCGAGAGCACGCAAAACGTTTTTCAGCCTTGCCGCGGGAAAATCGGACTTATCTTTTACGTTTATGACAATGCCTTCCGTTTTCGTATTGCCGAAGGGTACGACAACGCGACTGCCCACCGTAACTTCGGGTATGGGGCAGTTGTAATCGAAAATCTTGTCCACGTCGCTATGCGCGATATCGACTATTACTTCGGCTATCATAAATAAAAGTCCTTAAACGCAAAATATGTTCATAGCCGTTACGCTATAAACATATTTCAATATTCGTTAACGGCAAAACCTACCGAACGTTTCGACGAAAAAGCGCTAAATAAGCGCAATTTTGCGTGATATTCAAATCTTGTCGCAAAAAGCTTAAGCGGCGCTTAAGATCAGAACTTGGTCGCGATGACCTTTCCGTCGAAAATTTCGTTTGCGGCGATAGTCAAAGGCTTTTCGTTTTCGGGAAAGTCTTTGCTCTTGTTTTTGCTCGCGGAAATTATCTGGCGCGCACGCTTTGCCGCAACTATGCAAAGAGCGTATTTGGAGCCTACCTTTTCCGCAAGCATATCTATTGACGGTTCGTGGATCATATTTTTATCCTCCGATAATTATTCGATGTTTTGTATCTGCTCTCTTATTTTTTCTATCTCGCATTTAAGCTTCAAACCGCTGTCGGTAACTCTTATATCGTTGGCTTTCGAGCAGATGGTGTTCGCCTCGCGATTGAGTTCCTGAACGAGAAAATCAAGTTGTTTACCGCAATTTTCGTTGTTTATCAACTTGCGGAATTGCGATATGTGGGAATTGAGCCTCGTCAATTCTTCGTCGATATTGCTCTTGTCGGCGAAAAACGCAACTTCCTGTAAAAGCCTCGTTTCGTCGACCTTTACGCCTTCGAGATACTCTTCGACGCGGGTTTTAAGTTTATCGCGATACGATTCTTTTACGTCGGGCGCAATCCCTGCTATTTCGGCAACGACCTTTTCGACTTCGGCTATCCTCGAAGAAAGATCGGCTTTTAATTTTTCGCCTTCGACCTTACGCATTTCGTCAAGATTTTCGAGCGCAGACTTTAAACAAGCGGACAAAGCGTCCTTATACCTGTCGTCGTCTTCGTCGGCTTCCTGCTTAACGACGTCGGGAAAACGCATCAGCTGATAGACCGAAAACTCCCTTTCGAGAAGCGGGTACTTTTCGCACAGCGCGCAATACGAATCGTAATAACTTTTGGCGAGCACGTCGTCAAGGACTACGGGTTTTTCCGCGTCTTCGGACACCTTCATCGAGATCATAAGCTCTATCCTGCCCCGCGAAAGGGAAGACGAGATCATTTTTCTCATAAGGTCGTCGTATTTGTTGAATATCCTCGGATATTTGGGAACTATATCGAGATATCTGTTATTGACGGTCTTCAATTCGACAGTCAGGCTGACGCCGCCGTTCGAATACTCGGCTTTTCCGTAGCCGGTCATACTGTGCATAATAACTCCGATTTGCGCTTCAAATTCGATTTTCGTCTGCGATAAGCGCAAAATGATCGCAAAACAATTTACTTCATATTATATAATAACACAAGTAAAGCAATTTTTCAACTGTTTTTCAGTCGTTTATCAATTGTATAAACGTATTTTCGTCAATTATTCTTATTCCGAGGGCGCGCGCCTTGTCGAGTTTTGAGCCTGCCTCTTCCCCCGCAAGGACTATCGTCGTCTTTTGGGAAACGGAACTCATGACCTCTCCGCCGAGACTTTCGATGATCTTCTGCGCCTCGCTACGCTTATAGGTCGGCAAAGTCCCCGTTAAAACGAACTTCTCGCCGCTGAATTTGTCGCCTCTCTTTTCAAAAGCAAATTCGGGGCTTACGCCGAGGCGCAAAAGCTCGTTAATTTCGTTTATATTGGCTTGATCGGAAAAATACGAAACTATGTTTTCGGTAAGCACTTCGCCTATCTCGTTGACGGTCATAAGGTCTAAATAAGTAGCGGTCATCAAAGGGTCGAGCGAACGGAATTTTTTGGCAAGGTCTTTTGCCGTCCTTTTCCCAACGCCGTCTATACCGAGCGCATAAATGAAGGAATCGAGCGGGCGGTGTTTTGACGAGTCCACCGATCTTAAAAAGTTGTCGGCCTTTTTATCCTTGAATCCTTCGAGCTTTAAAAGCTGATCTTTCGTGAGTTTATATAGGTCGGCGTAGCTCGCCGTGCCGTAAACGTCGAACAAAGCGCCCGCGGTCATCTCCGAAAAGCCTTCGATATTCATGGCGTCTTTGGACGCGTAATTGGATAATTTCGCTATTACCCGCGGACGACACGTTAAATTCGGGCAGAATAAATTTGCGCCGGTTTCCTTTAATTTTGTACCGCAGTAAGGGCAAACGTCGGGCTTTTCGACTGTCTTGCTATCGGGAAAAGTTTCCGTCGCGCCGAGTATCTCGGGGATAACTTCGTTACTTCTTCTAACGAGCACCCGACACGGTACGGACACTTTCTTTTTCAAGATATCGCCGTAGTTGTTGAGCGTGGCTTTTTTAACCGTTGCGCCGCATAGGTCGACGGGTTCCAATATCCCCAAAGGCGTAAGTTTTCCCGTTCTTCCCACCTGCCACACGACGTTTGTAAGCTTAGTCGTTACTTCTTCGGGGCTGAATTTGAACGCGATAGCCCACCGCGGGAATTTTTCGGTGCTCCCGAGTTCTTCTCTTACCGAGTAATCGTCGACTTTGACGACGGCGCCGTCGGTCAGAACGTCGAGCGAAAGCCTTTCGGTCTCTATCTCTTTTATAGCGTCGACGACCTCGTCCACACCTTTGCAGACGCGCATTTTTTCAAACACTTTGAAGCCGTTCTTTCTCAAAAAATCAACGGCTTGTCGCTGTGAAGTAATGCTGCCGTCTTCGATATAATTGACGTCGTAAAATAAGATTTCGGGGTTTCTTGCGGCGGTCGCTTTCGGATCGAGGTTTCTAATAGCGCCCGCGACGGCGTTTCTGGCGTTTTTAAGGACTTCGGTAGCCGTTTCGTTATATTTTTTAAGCACCGAAAGCCTTATGACTGCCTCGCCCTTAACTTCCAGCTTGCCTTTATACGATATGGCGGAAGGGAAAGTTTTTATCGTTCTCACCTGCGCCGTCACGTCTTCGCCGACCTCGCCGTTACCCCTCGTTGCCGCGCCCACGAAATAGCCGTTCTCGTAAGTAAGGCATATCGTCAGCCCGTCGAATTTGTATTCGACGGTATAAACGGGCACGCCCGCGCTCGATCGGGATATCTTCTCGTCGAAACTTTTCAGTTCCTCTTCGGTCACCGCCTTGTCGAGGCTGTAAAGCCGCTCGATATGTTTGTGCTTGGTGAAACCTTCTATCGGATCGCCGCCCACGCGTAAAGTAGGTGAGTCGGGCAAAACGACGCCCGAATCGGCCTCCAAAGCCCTCAATTCGTCGTACAACTTGTCGTACTCCCCGTCGGAAACGGTCGGATCGTCAAGAACGTAGTATTCGTAGCTCCACCTGTTGAGCGTATCGATAAGATACCTCATTCTGTCCATAATTATCTCCGAATAAACAACCGATCATAAAAACGATAAAATCGCTTTAATATTCGTATATTTTTTATTATCTTAATTTTGCAAACGCCGTCAGTCGATAACTTCCATCGGCGCGATCGCAAGCGAAAAGCTCTTAACTCCTATGCCTTTGAACGCAACGTCCGCAACGGTCGATTGCCCCGAGCCTTTAATCTGAATAATAGTGCCCACGCCGAATTTCGCGTGTTTAACGCGCTTACCCGGCTTGAATTCGGCATAGTTTTTCACCCCGCCGGTTTTCGGAGCCATGCCGGACGAATAGCTTTTCGCAAAACTCGAAACGCCGCCGAAATTGACGCGGGACTCAGGAGTCGTGTCCGGCTCGTCGCTATTATACGAGCGGCGGTAAGTCGTATTTTCGTACACGTTTTGCCGCTTTTTCGGCGCTACGCCGAGCTTGTCCGCAAGTTCGTCGACAAAGCGCGATTGCGAAGTATATTCCCTTGAACCGTATAAATAGCGGCTTCTCGCCCTCGTAAGATGCAAGCGCTCTTTGGCCCTCGTTATGGCAACGTACATCAACCTGCGCTCTTCTTCAAGCTCTGCGGGGCTTCCCGCGGCACGCGAAATCGGAAAGATCGTTTCGTCAAGTCCGACGATGAAAACGCATTTGAATTCAAGCCCTTTTACGGCGTGTATCGTGGCAACGGCAACGTAGTCGGAAGAGTCGGCCTCGTCGATATCGCTCGATAAAGTTACCGACGCAAGGTAATCTTCAAGGGTGGCGTTCTTATTCAGTCGGCAGAATTCTTCGACGGAATTACGGAATTCGTCGATATTCATTCGCTTTGAAAGGTTTTCCTCGGTGTCTATCTCGAACTGCGACATAAACGACGTTTTCAAAAGCACTTCGTTTATAAGTTCGGGAAGATCCGTCGTGGTGGCCGAAAGAAGCGTCAATGAGGAAATGCAGGTTCTGAATTCTTTAAGCCTCGACCGAGCCGCCTGCGAAATATCGGGTATTTTCTCCACCTCGCAAAGCGCGTCGAAAATGGAAAAATCAAGCTGCTTTGCGTAATTTGTCAACGTTTCGATGGTCTTGTCGCCTATACCGCGTTTGGGGGTGTTTATTATCCTTAAAGCAGCCTCGTCGTCTAACGGGTTTACGAGCAAACGAAGATACGCCGTGATATCCTTTATCTCTTTTCGGTCGAAGAATTTGAAACCGCCGAATACTTTAAAAGGTATAGCGTACTTAGTGAACTCCTGCTCGAACGAGCGCGATAGCGCGTTTATACGCATCAAAACGGCAAAATCCTTATAGTCGTAGCCGCGTGCAACGAGATTTTTTATCTTTGCGCTGACGTACTCGGCCTCGCCCGACTCTTCTTCGCCGATATAGAATTCGACGCGTTCGCCGTCGGGATTGTCCGTCCAAAGGACCTTGCTGCTTCTAAACGAATTGTTTTTAATGATCGTGTTCGCAAGGTCGAGTATCTTTTTGGTCGAACGGTAATTTTGCTCGAGTTTATAGACTTTTGTATTCTTAAAATCCTTGTCAAAACCGAGAATATTCTTTATCTCCGCGCCGCGCCAGCCGTAAACCGACTGATCGTCGTCACCGACCACGAAAATATTGCCGTGCGCGGACGAAAGCATTTTCGCTATGGAATACTGTATGGCGTTAGTGTCCTGAAACTCGTCTATATGTATATATCTGAATTTGTGCGCGTAATAGTCGAGAACGTCCTCGTTGTCTTCGAGTAGGTGCAACGTTTTCACGAGCAGATCGTCAAAGTCCATTGCGTTGGACTTTTTAAGCGTCTGTTCGTACACCTCGTAAATTTTTACGTATCTGTCGAGACTTTTGACGGAACTTTGACATTCGATAAGATATCTGTTAGGGGAAATATCGTTGTTTTTGGCGTTGGAAATGTGGTATTTTGCGTCTTTCACGGACAGATCTTCCATTTTAAGATCGGTCATGATACGCTTTAATACGCGTTCTTTATCCACTTCGCTGTAAATGGTAAAGTTTTTATCGTAACCGTCAAGCTTACCTATCGACGCACGCAAAATACGCACGCACATACTGTGGATAGTCGATATCCACATATCGTACGCGCCGTCGCCAACGAGGTCGACAAGCCTTGCGAGCATCTCGTTCGCCGCTTTATTTGTAAAAGTTATTGCGAGAATGGAATTGGGATCGACGCCCTTTTCGTCTATGAGATACGCTATCCTGCTCGTCAACACCCGCGTTTTGCCGCTGCCCGCGCCCGCAAGGACCAAAACGGGGCCTTCCGTGTCGATAACGGCGGCCTTTTGCGCGGGATTGAGTTTGTTCAAATAATCCATAGGATTATTTTATCATAAGTTGTAAAATTCTTCAAGCGCTTAGGCGATGATTTTTCGCTTAAACTCATATTTTTTGAATACGACGCGTTTACGCCGCCGTTAGCCTCGTTTTTGCGGGAAGAAAAAGGTCCCGTCAATTTTTGAAAAGACTTTCGGCGCGATATCTTTCGAGTGCCTCGAGGTATTTTCCGGACAGTTCGAGTATGTATTTTTGCTTGCGTTCGTACGGCAGTTCGTCGTACTCGGCGTGGTCTATCAAAAGGGATATGATATTGCCGACTTGCCCCTTTTCGTCGAGTATCTTTTTGACTTTTTCGTAAAACTTTTCGCTTTCGCTTTTCAATTTTTTGGCGGGGACTTCGCTTTTATTCTGATAATAATCTATCACCCTGCTTTCAGGTACGCCTTCGGACTTTGCCGCCTCGGACGATCTGTGTACTTCGCTTCCGTATTTTTCCCAAAAGCCCGATTTGAGCCTTCGTTTGGCCTCTTTTGCGACCGATTTAAGATCTTTTTCGGTTTGCATACGGCACCTCACATTGTTCACACTGAAATATTCGGATATGAAACGGGCGTTAATTATCGCGTTTTCAACCGCTATTTACGATAAAAAAACGCCGTTTACGACTTGATTCGACAAATTTCTCATAGGTAAAAGAAAATTCCGTTACGAAAAGTAACGGAATCAAAAATTACATTTTGGAATTTCTCTTTCTTGCGGCTTCGGCTTTCTTTTTGCGTCTTACCGCGGGTTTTTCATAGAATTCTTTACGACGAAGATCTCCTATGATGCCGTCGCGCGAGCATTTTCTCTTAAAGCGGCGGAGAGCGTTGTCCAAAGATTCGTTTTCACCTACTCTGATTGTCGACATTGTTTTCACCCTCCTTTGCCTGTAGCGGTTATTTCGCCTTGATTCGCAGCGAGCATTAGGATTATACTAAACATTACGGAAATTGTCAAGCAACTTTTGCCGTTTTTATGAAAAATTTTACATTATTTTTGCAAAATTTCTCTAAATATACGCAGCTAAAGGATAATATCGCCCGTCAGTTTCTTTCCTTTCGTCCCGCGGGATCCCAGCCCATCTTTTCGCCGGAAAGAACGTGGATATGAAGGTGCGGAACGGTCTGACCTGCGTCGTCTCCTTGATTTATCACGAGCCTGTAACCGTTTTTAAGCTCGAGTTTGTCGCATAAAGCAGGTATCTTTTTCAAAATGCGGGCTAAAGCGAGCGCGTCGCACTCCGTCATATCCGCAAGCAATTTAAAGTGGCTCTTGGTAATAGCCAGAAAATGGTTTTTACATTGCGGGTTTATGTCGCGAATGACGATAAAATCGTCGTCTTCGTACAGTTTGTCGACGGGTATAGCGCCGTTTATAAACTTACAGAACAAACAATCTTCCATATAATATCTCCGTTAAATTCGATTATTTTTAAAGCTTTACGCTTTGATTTTTCGATAATTTACGCCGCCAAAGCCTATTTGACGATTTCGGCGATCGCGCCGTCTTCAAAGGAGGACTTAATTAAAACGTCGATTTTTTCCCCTACGGGCAATCGGCCGCTGACGTAAACTCTTATATAGTTAGCAGAATAGCCGACGGAATAACCGTTTTTGAGTTCTTCGACTATAAAAGACAAGCTCTTACCGACGTACTTTTCGATATAAGCTTTTTTAAGCTCGTATTTAAGCCCGATAAGTCTGTCGAGCCGTCTCTTTTTTACGTCGGGAGCAAGCTGTTTGAGTTTATAGCCGACCGTGCCTTCCCTCGGCGAATACTCGAAACAATGAATATCGGAAAACGCTATTTTTTTGCAGAAATCATAGGTTTTTTCAAAATCTTCGTCCGTTTCGACGGGGTAGCCCACTATAACGTCGGTGGTAACTGCCGCGTCGGGAAAGTTCCTTCTGATAAGCTCTACCGAATCGGCAAACGCCTCCGTCGTGTAATGCCTGTTCATTTTTTTCAGTACGTCGTCGCTCCCCGACTGAAGGGATAAATGAAAGTGCGGAGCAAAATCATAAAGCGATTTTAACGCCGAAACAAGCTCGTTACTTACGACGTTATCTTCAAGCGAGCCGAGCCTTATCCTGAATCGGTACTTTTTTAAAGCGGAGATAAGGTCGGGAAGCTTTTTGCCTTCGTAAGAATAAGCCGAAAGGTTGATGCCCGTAACGACGACTTCGGACGCGGTAACGCCGTCAAGCTCGGATATAACGTCTGCGATATCGCGGGAACGCGATCTTCCGCGAAGATACGGTATTATGCAGTACGAGCAAAAATTATCGCAACCGTCCTGAATTTTTAAATAGTAGCGGACTTTTTCGACTTCAAGAGGATAAAATCTGCGGTAATACTCTTTGGAATCGTCTATAAAAACGCCGTTTTGATCGAGTATATCGATTATCTTATCTTTATTTATCGCGCCGGTAACGAGGTACACGCCGTCTTTATTTAAAAAGCTTTCGGGTGATTTTTGCGAAGCGCAGCCGGTGACTATTATCTTTGCGTCGGGAGAATACTTTTTGGCTCTTGCTATAGCCTGACGCGATTTCTTTTCCGCCTCTTTTGTAACGGCGCAAGTATTGATAATATATAGGTCGGCACGGCAAAGCTTCCCGCTTACCGTATAACCGAGTTCACTGAGCCCGCGCATCAAAGACGAGCTTTCGCAACTATTTACTTTGCACCCCAAAGTAAAAACGCAAGCTTTCATAATAAATCGCAAAATATCAGTTTATATCAATGATTTTAAAAGTTTTTATGACACGCATAAGTGTCGTTTAAGCAAAAATAAGGACTATTGCGGACCATTCGCCGACGGTAGTTTTTTCCTTTAAAGTAAAGCCGAGCGGTAAAAACGCCGAAAGAACTTTATCCACCCTGTCGTTCAATATGCCGCTCATTATAAGGACTCCGTTCGCCTTTATATAACCGAGTATCTCTTCAGATAGCAGTACGAGTATTTCGGCGGTGATGTTGGCTACGACCATATCGGCTTGCGCCTTTATACCGCCCGAAAGCTCCGCAAGCATGGGCTTACAAATATTTTCAACGCCGTTATAAACCACGTTATGTTTTGCCGCGTCTATCGCCTTTTCGTCGTTATCCGTCATATATACGGTCGACGCGCCGAGCTTTGCCGCTGCGATACCGAGTATGCCGCTACCCGTTCCGACGTCCACGACCACACTGCCCGCCGTCATATATTTTTCGATATACCCGATGCACATAGACGTAGTTTCGTGTTCGCCCGTGCCGAAAGCCGTATTCGTTCCGATATAAACGACGGGTTTTTTGCCGGTATATTCTATCCATTCGGGACAGACGTCAATCTTTTCAAATTCGTGAACTTTGAAATGCTTGCGCCATATCTCTATCCAGTCGTCGCCGTCGACTATACGAGTCACGAATTCGAGACTTCCGAAGTCGATAAAACCATCGGATAAAGCTTTCATTTCATTAAGCCTTGCGGATATCGCCGAAATTTCTTCGTCTGCCGTTTCAAGCGGAAAATATCCTTTTACAAGCGAAACGTTCTCGTTGCCCGAAAACACCGATTCGTCGATATAATCAAATTTTACGCGCTTATTTGAAGAAAGCTCGATAACGTCTTTAAGCGATGATACGGCAACGCCGTAGTCGGTATGATCCCAAAAAACGTCGGCTACGAGTTCTTCGCCCGCCGCAGTTGTCGTCACGGTCAATTCTTTGTATTTCATAAAGATATTTTATCATACCCGCAGAATTTTTTCAAGGTAATAAAGCATCTTTTTCTTATAAGCCGACTGCAAATAAAAAAAATTTATTTTATATTCGTTTTACGCGCCCGTTGACTTGATTTAAAACGAAATATTTGTTAATATATTAAAGATAGTTTTTACATTTGGCGGGTACGTTATGAATAGGATCGGTTTCGATAACGAAAAGTATTTGAAAATGCAGTCGGAAAACATCAATAAGCGCATTTCGCTGTTCGGCGGCAAGCTTTACCTCGAATTCGGCGGAAAGCTTTTCGACGACCATCACGCCTCGCGCGTGCTGCCCGGTTTCGAGCCTGACAGTAAGCTAAAAATGCTTTTGAAGCTTAAAGAAAAAGCCGAACTCATAATCGTTATCAACGCTAACGATATCGAAAAAAACAAGGTCAGAGGAGACCTCGGCATCACTTACGATCTCGACGTTTTAAGGCTTATTGACGCGTTCAGGAGCGTAGATCTGTACGTCGGCAGCGTCGTACTTACCCGCTACGCAAAACAGCCCGCCGCGGAAAAATTCGTAGCAAGGCTCGAATCTTTGAATATCAAAGTCTATAAGCATTACAGCATAAACGGTTACCCGAACGACGTCGACACAATTTTGAGCGACGAAGGTTTCGGCAAAAACGACTATATCGAAACGTCAAGACAGCTCGTCATAGTGACCGCGCCCGGCCCCGGAAGCGGAAAAATGGCGACTTGCTTATCGCAGCTTTACCACGAAAACAAGCGCGGCGTAAAAGCCGGCTACGCCAAATTCGAGACTTTCCCGATATGGAATATCCCGCTCGGTCACCCGGTAAACGTCGCTTACGAGGCCGCGACCGCCGATCTTAACGACGTCAATATGATAGACCACTTTCACCTCGAAGCCTACGGAACGACCGCCGTCAACTATAACCGCGATATCGAAAGTTTCCCCGTTCTCGACGCAACTTTTAAAAAGATCTGGGGATATTCTCCGTACAAATCGCCTACGGATATGGGCGTAAATATGGTGGGTAACTGCATTTGCGACGACGAAGTTTGCAAAGAGGCCGCCAAACAGGAGATAATCCGCCGCTATTTCGACGGTATGTGCGGCTTGAAACAAGGCATCGTGCCTTCATTCGTCCCCGCCAAACTCGAACTTTTGATGAAACAGATAGGACTTACCGTCGAAGACAGAAAAGTCGTCGTTGCGGCAAGGCAAAAAGCCGAACTGACGGGTGCGCCCGCGGCTGCTATAGAACTCAACGACGGAGCTATCATAACGGGCAAAACGTCGTCGCTGCTCGGTGCGTCGTCGGCAATGCTTCTTAACGCATTGAAAGCTCTTGCAGGAATACCCGACGAAGTGGAACTTATATCCCCCGCGATAATAAAGCCCATTTGTCACTTGAAAGTCGACCATCTCAAAAACACCAACCCGAGATTACATACCGACGAAATTTTGTTGGCTTTGACCATATCGTCCACCCGCTCCAAATACGCCGAATTGGCTATGGAACAGTTGTCAAACCTTAAAGGGCTTGAGATGCATTCGTCCGTCATCTTGTCGCAGGTCGATAACAAGACGCTCAAAAAGCTCGGCATAAACATTACTTGCGAGCCCGAGTACCAGACCAAAAAACTTTATCACGCAAAATAATATATCGACGCATTTTAAACGGCTTTCGCAAAATAAGCGAAAGCCGATTTTTAACGTACGCAAAATTCAAGCATTGTAATATTCGGTATTTTAAGCCCAATTTCCGTTCTTGAAAATAGTAATTTTCTTGCTGTCTTTCGTCTCGCCGATTATTTCGAGATCGGCGCTTCCTATCATAAAGTCAACGTGTATCACCGAGTCGTTTATGCCGTTTTTATGCTGTTCTTCCTTCGTCATATTCTCGTAACCGAACAGACAATCGGGGAAGCCTCTACCGAGAGCTAAATGACAGCAGGCGTTTTCATCGAAAAGCGTTTCGTAAAACAAAAGCCCGCTGTTATTGATGGGGTTGTCGAACGGAACGAGCGCGCACTCGCCGAGCATACAAGCGCCTTCGTCCATTTGGATCATGCGCTTTAAAAGCTCCTCGTTCTTTTCGGCGTGGACCTTATTCACTTTGCCGTCTTTGAAAGTAATCGAGAAGTTTTCGATGAGCTGACCGTAATAGGAAAGCGGCTTCGTTGCGACGACGGTGCCTTCGCACGCGCCGTATTTCGGCGACGTAAATATTTCGAGCGACGGGATATTCGGGTTGAAGTTAACGCCCGAAAGAGTGGTGTCGTAACCGCCGCAGAACTTTCCGAGCTCGTTCAAAGTAACGTTGAAATCGGTGCCGTTAGAAGACTTATAATAGAGCTTTTTGAGCTTCAAACTGTTCAGATAATCGCATTTTTTCTTTATTTCGGTGTTAAAATCGTTCCATTTTGCGATAGGGTCTTCGGTAACCAACGAGCAGTCCAAAATAGCCTGCCAAAGCTTTTCGATAGCGACGCTCTTTCTGTCGTTCGGGAATACCTTTTTTGCCCACTTTTCGCCCGGAGCGGCGGCGATACACCACTGATATTTCGACTCGATCTTATCGCGATACGGCTTTGCCACCTTGCTTCTTGCTTGCCCGACCTTCATGAGTTTTTCCTGATTTATGCCCTTTAACCCGTCGGGATCGTCCGAAACGATATATAGCTTGGCGGGAAGCTTGTCCACCGCCCATTCGAGTTTTGCCGTCTCGAAACTTTCATATTCCGACAGCGCCTTTACGCTTCCGCCAATATATTGAGCCTTATCGACAAGATCGGAATAAAACTCGACGAAAACGCTCTTCGCTCCCGCCTGATAGAGTTTTTTTACGACCATGGCCGTAAATTCGGGTTGTTCTACGCTCGCATCGATGGTAACGTACTGTCCTTTTTGGATATTCAAACCCTTTTTAACTATAAGCTCGGCATACTTTGCCAACCTTGTTTTGTTCATTATTTATTTCCTCCGTTTACAATATTTGCAAGATTTTTAAGCGCGCTTTCAAAGAAAACGCCGTACCAATGCTCTTTGGCGTATGGCATTGTAAGTTTCATAGCTTCAACCGTGAAATCGACGGCGATCTTAGCACTCGAAAAGGGTGTGAACCCACCCATAAGCGCGCCGGTAAAAGCACTCGAATACACGTCGCCCGTGCCATGGAAGTTTTTCGGCAGTTTTTCGCCGAAATAATAATCGGTCGCGTCCGACTTATAATCGTAGCAGGCTATGCCGAGTTCGTCCGCCGAAAAGCTTACGCCCGTCAAAACGACCGTCTTTACGTCGAGTTCGACGGCGAGCCGCCTTGATAAAAGTTCGATATATTCCTTGTCGTAGCCTTCTAAAACAGGCTCATCGCCCAAAAGGAACGCCGCTTCCGTGAGATTGGGTAAAATAACGTCGGCGCCCTTGCAAAGCCTCGCCATATCGCGGGCAAAAGCCTCGTCGAAACCGTAATAAAAGCTGCCGTTATCCGCCATTACGGGATCTATTATTTTAAGACCTTTATTGAACTTTTCGCAGATACCGATGACGTCATCGATCTGATCTTTCAAAACGTAACCCGTGTAAACGCCGTCGAAAGTTACGTTTTCCTTTGCCCAATGCGCAATTATTTTCGGAAATTCTTCGGTCAAAGAAAGGACGGTAAAACCCGTAAAGCCCGCCGTGTGCGTAGATAATATCGCGCTCGGCAAAATGGACGTTTCAACTCCGCAAGCGGAAATTATCGGCAGCGCCACCGTGAGCGAGCATTGACCGACGCAGGAGATATCCTGTATTGTAAGTATCCTTTTCTGCATAATTTTTACTCCTAAAACCTTACGACTTCGACGGTATTCAAAGCGTTTTCGATAAGTTCTTCGACGTTTAACCTTGCTTCGGCTTTTAAAACCGTTTCAAGCCTCGGTTTTATCGCGGGGAACTTTGGCAAAAACACCGTGCAACAATCTTCGTAAGGCAGAATTGACGTGTTGAACGTGTCTATTTTATTGGCAATTTCGATTATATCGAGCTTATCAAAGGCAATAAGCGGACGAAGAACGGGCATTTTTACGACGGAATTGGAACTCGTGATGCTCTCTATCGTCTGGCTGGCGACCTGACCTAGGCTTTCGCCCGTGATTATCGCCTGCCCGCCGTGCTTTAAAGCAAGTCGCTCGGCGATACGCATCATGAACCTTCTCATAAGCGTTATCATAAGTTCTTCGGGGCAATTTTCGTGAATGGCCTCCTGTATCTCGGTAAACCTTACGATATAAAGGTCGATACCGTTACAGTATTCGGCAACGCGGCCCGCAAGCTCTTCCACCTTTTCCCTTGCCGCAACGCTCGTATACGGATAGCTGTGGAAATGCACGGCGTCGAGTTTCATACCGCGCTTTGCCATCATATAGCCCGCGACGGGGCTGTCTATCCCGCCGGAAAGCATGAGCATACCGCGCCCCGACGACGACGTGGGAAGACCGCCGAGCCCGTGGAAAATTTTACTGAAAACGAGCGTTTTTCCGCCTTCTCTTATATCGACGTAAATAACGTTTTCGGGAGAAACGACGTCGACTTTCAAATTTGGATAATTGTCGAGAACGACGCCGCCCATCTCGCGTGAAACTTCTACGGAATTGAGACAAAACGTCTTATCGGCACGGTTCGTATCTATTTTGAAAGTTCCCGAAACGTCCTTTGCAAGGGACAAAACGGCTTGGGAAATATTTTCGAGCGAAGTGTCGACGACAAAGCTTTCCGAATAAGAATGTATGCCGCAGATCTTATTCAGCTTATCGAAAATGCGCTCGGCGTCGGCTTGGTCGTAGTCGCCGATGAGATAGCGAGCGTTGAGCTTACTGAACGTGTGCGGGATATCTTTGAGATTTCTTTCGATATTTTCTATCAAAAGCCGCTCGAAATAGCTTCTGTTTTTTCCTTTTAAATGTATCTCGCAATAGCGGACGATAATAACTTTATTCATAATTATTTTTTAAGCGCGCCTTTTAGGTGCGATCTTGTAATTGAGTTTTTCTGCGATGGCGTTCAAGGTTTTTGCGGCGGAAACTACGTCTTCGCACTTCGTTTCCGGCGAAAAACTAACTCTTAAAACTCCGTCGAGCACGTTTTTGTCGTTTTCAAAGGAAGAAATTATCCTCGAATGCGGGTTTTTGGAAGAACACGCCGAACCCGTGCCGATAATATAACCTTCGTCGTCCGCCATGGCCTGAACGACCTGCCCTCTTAACCCGACCGCGGAAAAAGACACGACGTACGGCGAGGCGTTTTCGGGAGAAATCATCTTGAAATATTTGCCGTCGAGCGCGTTTATAAAGGCCTTTTTGCACTCGCACGCCATATCGAAATACTCGCTTAAATTATCGTTATATTTTTCCGCGCAGTCTGCAAAAACTTTGATACCGAGTACGTTTTCCGTGCCGCTTCTTAAGCCTTCTTCCTGCCCGCCGCCGAAAACGTACGGCTGAAAACGCAGCTTTTCGTTATAGATGAGAGCGCCCGTACCTTTGAGCCCGCCTATCTTGTGCGCGGAAACGCTGTACAGATCGACGTTTTTCAGCTTTGAAGATATCTTACCGAACGCTTGCACGCCGTCGCTATGGAAAATAACTTTATCGTTTATTTTTTTGACCGCCGCGGCGATCGCCTCTATATCGTTTATCGCTCCCGTTTCGTTTACGACGTGAACGACGCTTACCAAAGTCGTATTCTCGTCAACGAGCGACGTCAAATCGTCAACGTTGACCGCGCCGCCGGATTCAAGCGAAGCAAAACGAACGTCGAAACCCTTTTGTTTAAGGGCGTTACAGCAGTTATATACTGCCGAATGTTCGGCTTTCGTCGTGACGATATTTCCCCTTTTCGCAAACGAAAAAATTGCCGTGTTGTCGGACTCGGAGCCGCACGACGTAAATATGACCTTCTTGCCGAAATATAGCCTTTCGATCTTATCGCGAGCCTCGGCGATCATCTTTTTTGCCGCCATACCGCCGCGATAAAGCGCCGACGGATTGAAAAAAATCTCTTCCGTAAGCCTTACCGCATTTGAAACGATATACGCATCCGGCTTGGTCGTAGCGGCGTTGTCAAGATAAACAATGTTCATAAATATCAGATATCAGCGCAAATTTTAACGTGCTTAAAATTCGCAGACAGTAAAAACTAATTGAGTGTGACGACGGTCGCGCCGTTTAAACCCTCGGTATAGGTTCCGAAACGGAAACTTTTTACGCGCTTATCCTTTTTGAGATAGTCTTGTATGGACGAACTTAAAATATTGAGTCCTTTTCCGTGGATTATCCTGACTTCTTCGACGCAGTTCATCACAGCCGAATCGATAAAGCGGGCTACGGCGTCGAGCGCCTCTTCACGTCTCATTCCGACGACGTTGAGTTCCGTCGAACCCATAGGCGCAACGCTTTTTGTAACTTTAACGCCCGCGGGCTTTTCGACCTTTTGCATCTTCGACTCGGCGGGTAAAAGGTCTTTTAATCTGACTTTGACTTTCATCGAACCGACGGCGACTTCGACTTCTTCACGCCTGTTGGGAGCGACCGCGATAACGCCGTAAGAGCCTATCGAATTGACGAAGACTTTCGTACCGACTTTGGCGTCGTCGGCAGTCAGTTTTTCGTTCTTTTTGATAAAAACCTCTTCGGTGTCGAAATATTTTTTGTCTTCGAGCTTGTTTTTTATAGTCCTTGCGACTATCTCGTCGCCGCCGCCGATCTCCTCTTTCGACAAAATCTCTCGGATCCGATCGACAAGTTCGTCGGCTTCCGCCACCTTTTCGTTGACGATGCGGCGGGCCTCGGCTTTGGCTTTTTCAAAAAACCTTGCGCGCTCTTCTTCGAGTTTCTTACTTTGAAGCTCGAGTTCTTCAAGTTCCAGCTTGGCTTTTTGCTTCGTTAAAGCAAGGTCTTCAAGTTCCTTTTCCGCGTCGCGGCGGGATTTTTCGGCGGCTTTTAAAACGTTCTCGAAACTTACTTTGTTTTCGGAAAGGAGATCGGTCGCCGCGTCGGTAATGCTTTCGTTTAGCCCTAGCCTTTTTGCTATCTCTATGGCGTTGGAACTTCCCGGCGAACCGATATTTATCTTATATAACGGCGCGAAAGTTTCGGCGTCGAACTCCATTGACGCGTTCATTATCCGCTTGTCGATATAGGCAAATTCCTTTAACACCGAATAGTGAGTCGTGACTATGCCGAAAGAGCCTTTGTCAAGCAAATGCTTTATGACCGCCTGAGCGAGCGCGCCGCCCTCTTCGGGATCGGTGCCAGCGCCTATCTCGTCTATAAGGACGAAGGACTCTTCGTCCGCGCGCGCCGTTATATCGACGATATTTCTTATATGCGAAGAAAACGTCGAAAGGCTCTGTTCTATGCTCTGTTCGTCGCCCACGTCGCAGAAAACGTTGTCGAACAAGGATATTTCGGTGCCGTCCGCCGCGGGAAGATACATTCCGCTCATAGCCATAAGCGTAAACAGGCCCGCAAGCTTTAAAGTGACCGTCTTGCCGCCCGTGTTGGGGCCGGTTATCAAAAGATAGTTGTAATCTTTGCCGAGCTTTAAGCTTACGGGAACGACAGCCTTCGCGTCGATGAGCGGGTGCCTGCCTTTAACGATATCGACGTAACCTTTATCGTTGATAACAGGCTTTACCGATTTGGTCTTATAAGCGTATATGGCGCGCGCACAGCAGAAATCTATCTCGCGGACGGTAAGAACGTTGGCGTAAAGCTTATCGGCTATCATTCCGATCTTATGCGAAAGGTCTCTGACTATCTCTTCGACCTCGGCGCTCTCTTCCAAGATCGCCGATTTCAGCTTGTTGTTGAGTTCGAGAACCTCCACGGGCTCTATAAACACGGTCGAACCTGTCGCCGACTGGTCGTGGATAAAGCCTTTTATCCTGGAACGATGCTCGCTTTTGACGGGTATAACGTATCTGTCGCCGCGTATCGTTACTATCGAATCCTGAAGATATTTCTGTTCGTTTCGGATATAGCTTGCGAGTTTGTCGCGTATCTGCTCGTTGAGAGCCGAAATGCGCCGCCGTAACTGAAACAGCTTTTCGGACGCGTTATCGCTCACCTTTTCTTCGCTCAATATCTTGGAGAGTATGTCCTTTTCGAGATATTGGTCGCAGTAGAGCGTTTCGGCAAGCTCGGGGATTATCTCGGTGGCCCCGCCGTAGTCGTCGGAATAAGCGTTCCTTATAAGCCTTGAAGATCTCAATATCCTCGCCGCACGGATAAGCTCGGCAAGCGAAAGCAACGCGCCCTTTTCGGCACGTTGGAGTTCGTCGTCGGGTTCGTCGAAAAAGTCCACGGAAGATACGCCGTAGTTATATAAAAGATCGTATGCTTCCGCAGTCTTTTTCATAAGGAGCGCAACGCTTTCGCCGTCGGTTTGCGGAACGAAAGAATTTATCATACTTTTCGTTCCCTTCAAAACGGCGTATTCGGCGACTTTTGCAAGCACCTTATCGTATTCGAGAGTCTTTAAGATCTTGGTATCCATAAAAAAATATTACCACTTTTTCTTGCAGTCGCAAGAAAAAATCGTTATATAATTCGCAATTTGCAGGCAAGGTCGTACGCCGCTTATTCCGCCCGCAAGCCTTCGGCGGCACGACGTTCGGCAAATTATTTAATAATTACGTTCGGAACGCATAAAAGCGTTCCCGACCGCCAGCGGTCAGCGGTCTGAGACCTTATCTCAACTTCACGCCGATCTCTTCGAGCCTGCGAAGTATCTTGGCGATATATCTTTCGATCTCGTCGTCGTCAAGAGTTTTTTCGAGCGAGGAGAAGGTAAGCCTGTACGCAAGGCTCTTTTTGCCTTTTGCTATCTTGTCGCCCGTATATACGTCGAAAAGTCTGACGGAAATAAGATTCTTTATGCCTGCCGCACTTATAGCGGCAAGAATATCGGCGTTGGTCGTTTCGGTATCGCAAACGAGAGCAAGGTCTCTTTCGACCTGCGGGAACTTGGAGAAAACTTTTACGCAGTAAGCTCTCGTAAGACGGTCTTTGATATTCTCGTAATCGAGCTCCGCAACGTAAACCTTTTTGTCAAGCCCCAATTCCGCAGCCTTTTCGGGGTGCAGTTCGCCCACGAAACCGATAAGCTCGTCGCCCGCATAAATATCGGCGGAACGCGACGGGTGCAGATAGCATACCTTACTTCTTTCAAAGCGCAAAGGACTGTCAAAACATAGATGCGACAACAACCCTTCGACAGCGCCTTTAGCGGTAAAGAAATCTTCGTTTTCGCCAAACAGGGCCATAGAAAGCGAAAGCTTTTCCGTCGGAAGGTCTTCAAGCGGAAGTTTCTCGGGGATATATACTTTGGCAAGCTCGAACAATCTGCCTTCGTTATTCTTTCTGTTGAGGTTGCGCTCCACCGTCGCCACGATGGACGGGATAAGCGTAGTTCTCATTATCGAAAGGTCTTCGCCGAGCGGATTTTTGAGCTTTATGGCTTTTAAGGACTCAAGGTCGTAACCGAACTTTAAATAATCTTTCGGGGAAATGAACGAATACGTTATTATTTCCGAAAAACCTATGGAAGCAAGGTATTTTTTTGCGCAATTTTCATTAACCTGCGCTTTCGTACGGCCGCCGGGGGTTATCGAACAGTTGTCGAGCAGCTTGTTTTCGATATGGTCGTAACCGTAGGAGCGGATTATCTCTTCGGCAAGGTCGGGATAGTCTTCCACGTCTTCGCGATAAAGCGGGACTTTGACGGTCAGCTGTCCGTTCCTGAGCGTAACGTCAAAGTCGAGCCTCGTCAAAATAGCCTCGACTTCCTTTTCGGGAACTTCTATTCCCAAAAGCTTGTCGATCTTTTCCATCGAAGTAGAAATGACCTTTTTATCGGGAGAACAGCTGTTTACGTCCAGATAGCTTTTGGCTACCTTGCCCGCGCCGAGTTCGTCTATAAGCGCAAGCGCGCGCTTTAAACCAAATTCGTTGGAATACGCGTCGACGCCCTTTTCAAACCTTGCGGAAGAGTCGGAACGCTGGTTGAGCACCCTTGACGTCTTTCTTATATTATCGCGCTTGAACTTTGCCGACTCGAAAACTATGGCGGAAGTGTCGTCTTTCACGCCCGAGCCGAAACCGCCCATAATACCCGCGAGCGCGGAAGGCTTGTCTTTATCGCAGATGACGAGAACGTTGTTATCGAGAGTGAACTCCTTTTCGTCGAGAGTCACTATCTTTTCACCGCCCACAGCCCTTCTTACGACTATCGACTGACCTGTAAGCTCTCTGTAGTCGAAAGCGTGCATGGGTTGACCTATCTCGTTTAAAACGTAGTTGGTTATGTCCACCACGTTGTTTATAGCCCTTATGCCCATAAGCGCAAGGCGGCGCTGCATCCACTTGGGAGACGGCGCTATCTTTACGTCGGAAACGTAGCAAGCCATATACCTTGGGCAAAGCTCGCTGTCCAAAACGGAAACGTTCACGAAGTCTTTCGTGTCGGCGTTTGAAACGGAATATGAAATATTCGGCGTTTTAAGCGGCTTTTTGAGTATCGCGGCAACTTCTCTCGCAATACCGAAAACGCTTTGGCAGTCGGGCCTGTTGGCGGTGACGTTGATATCGAAAACGACGTCTTTGATATCGAGAAGCTTGGCTACTTCCTCGCCGGGAGCAAACTCGTCGTGGAAAATAAGCACGGAATCGCCGCCCGCGCCGTCGTAATACTCTTCGGTTATACCTATTTCTTCGCCGCCGCAGAACATACCCTGCGAAAGCACGCCGCGCATCTTGCAGTCTTTAATCACCGTGCCGTCGGCAAGCGTTGCGCCGTCGAGCGCGACGGGAACGATATCGCCTTCTTTAACGTTGACGGCGTTAGTAACTATCTGCAAGTTACCGTATCCGCCCGCGTCTACCTGGCAGACGAACAGCTTGTCCGCCGCGGGGTGACGGGATTTTTCAAGAATACGGCAAGTAACTATTTTGTTGACGTTTTCGTTTATTTTAATGACTTCCTCAACCTCGAAACCGCAAGAAAAAAGCTTACTTTCGAGTTCTTCCACTGAAACGGAAGATATGTCTACGTAGTCGTTTAACCATTTTAAAGGAATTCTCATAGCGCACCTCTTACTTAAACTGCTTGGTAAATCTCAAATCGTTGTCGAATAACATTCTGATATCGGGGATATGGTATTTGAGCATAGCCGTTCTTTCAAGACCTATGCCGAAAGCGTAGCCCGAATATACGTCGGGATCGATCCCGCACATGGCGAGCACGTTTCTGTTTACCATACCGCCGCCGAGAACCTCTATCCAGCCCGTGCCTTTACATAGTTTACAGCCCTTGCCGCCGCACTCGAAACAGGAAACGTCTATCTCAACGCTCGGCTCGGTGAACGGGAAGTAGGACGGGCGCAACCTCGTTACTATATCGTCCGAATCGAAGACCTTTCTCAAAATGGTCTCGAGAGAACCTTTAAGGTCGCACAAAGAAACGTTCTTGTCTACGACAAGACCTTCTATCTGGTGGAATATGGGAGAATGCGTGGCGTCGTCGTCCGAACGGTAAACGCGTCCCGGGCACATGACCTTTATCGGCGGCTTGCGGCTCGTCATCACCCTCACCTGCCCGGGAGAAGTATGCGTACGAAGCAATATGCTGTCGGTTATATAAAACGTATCCTGCATATCGCGCGCAGGGTGGTCTTCGGGTATGTTGAGCATTTGGAAATTTATTTTGTCAAGCTCTATTTCCGGACCTTCGAATACCTCGAACCCAAGCCCCTGAAACGCGTCGATAAACTGATTTTTGACGAGAGTTATGGGGTGGAGAGTTCCTTCCTCGCTAAATTTCCCGGGAAGAGTTACGTCCACGGCTTCGGCTTTGAGTTTTTCGGCAAGCTCTTTTTCTTTCAGTTCGGCTTCTTTATCGGCGATGGCTTTTTCTATCTTCGCGCGAAGTTCGTTTACGAGCTGGCCGAATTTCGGTCTGTCTTCGGGCGCAACGTCCCGCATACCTTTCATTAAAGACGTGACGCTGCCGTTCTTGCCGAGAAATTCGACTTTTACGTCGTTCAAAAGCTTACCCGAAAACGCTTCGGATATCTTTTTGTGGGCAAGATTGATGAGTTCTTCGATCCTTTCTTTCATAGTGCTCCTTCCGCATCGCGCCGACAAGCAAAATTATTTATCGTTAAACTGAAGCGGCTCGTGCGAAACTTAATAAACTTATTATTAATATTATATATAATGATACGGTTAAAGTCAAATAAAAGTAAAATAAAAATCGCCGATTTTTGCCATTAAAAGGCAATTTTTTACCGTCAGGACGCAAGCCCCGCCGTAGCTGAGCCGAAAATCATATCGCCGATATAGTTTTCCGGAACTTTGGCGGCTATAAGATTATCGAACAACAATATTTCGACGTTTTCGGAAACGCTTTCGCTTTTAAATCTCGTTATGAGTTTTATCCGCGTTTCCACCACGAGATACAATTCGTGTCTAACGAGGTTTATCCCCGCCTCTTTGAGCCTGCTTAAAAAGCGGCATTTTACCCCGACTACGTTCATTACCGGAACTTTCACGCTTCGGCCCATATCGGAAAACACGGTCAGCCCCGTAAAAGCGCCGACTGGTATCTCCACGCCGCGAGCGGCGTAATCGCTGAGATTTTCGTAAGTTTTTGCGGCAAGCTTATACCCGCAGACGTTGACTGAGTAACCGTCCGTCTTGATAAGAACGATTTTCCCGTTATCGTCCGTTTGCACAGAACAAAGCGCCGCAAAAGTCTGTTCGTCGCCCGTTTCGGCAAGCGAAGAGTAGACGGCGTTGGATACGTACGCCGTAAGTTCCGACTTGCCCTTTTCCAAAAGGAATCTTGAGGCGTTCGAGTACACGACGACGATAAGTACGTCAAAAATCATCAAAGAGGTAAACAGCGTCCTTTTGAACTTTTTACAGCGATTTTTCGTTTTCATAAAGGTAAAGGCCTCGTACCTATTATATGCCGCGCCGCCCGTAAACACGTTATCCTATCGTAAACGCCGCTTTAAAAAACAGTCTTTACAAAATCAAAGTAAGCAAAAAAGCGGCTTTTTTCCAATAAAAAACCGCTTTTCATATGCCAAATATTATATTTTACTTTTAATTGAGTTTCGACTTCGGTTTAAATACGAGCGCCGCCAAAAAGCTGAACACGACGGCTGCCGTCACGCCCGCCGATGCGGATGAAAGCCCGCCCGTTATCGCGCCGAACAACCCTGCTTGCGCCCCTTTGATCGCTCCTTCCGCAAGCAGATAGCCGAACCCGCTTATAGGCACCGTCGCGCCCGCGCCCGCAAAATCGACGATATAGCCGTACAATCCGACGGCTTGTAAAAACACGCCGCCGAGCATGAAAATAACGAGTATCTTACCCGCCGTCAGCTTGGTCGTATTTATCAATATCTGCGCAAGCGAGCATATCGCGCCGCCCACAACGAAGGCCTTTATATACGTTAAAACTACTTCCCACATATCAACTCTCCAAAACGACCGCGTGCGCTATACACGGAATACTTTCACCTTGCTGCGAAGAAACGGTAGACAGCAATGCGCCCGTAGCCAATAAAATCATTCTGTTTATCTGCTTTTTCCTTAATTTTTCGTAAATATACGAGTTGAAAACGATCGCGCTGCAACCTGCGCCGCTCCCGCCCTGATAATCTTCTTCGTCGATATTGAATATCATTTCGCCGCAATCGGAATGATTTTTCGACAAGTCATAGCCGTTATCAAAAGAAAGCTTTTTTAAAAGCCTTGAACCCAAAGCGCCGAGATCGCCCGTTAAAATAAGGTCGTAATCGTCGGGCGAAGTCGCCGTTTCGTGAAAAAGTCTGTTAAGCGTATCCGCCGCGGCAGGCGCCATCGCCGCGCCCATATTATTTGCGTCGATAACGCCGAAATCTACGACTTTCCCGAAGGTTGCGGCAACTATTTTCGGGCCGTCGCCTTCATTTGTGACGACTGCCGCACCCGAACCCGTCACCGTCCATTGAGATTGCGGCGGCCTCGTTGAACCGAGTTCGAGCGGATATCGGTATTGCCTTTCCGCCGTTGAAAAATGCGAGACCGTGCCGACGACCACGTTACGCATATACCCGCCGTCTGTCAAAGTCGCGGCTAATGAAAAAGCCTCCGTCAACGTCGAACAGGCGTTATATACGCCGATAAAGGGAAAATCGAATTCCCGAGCGACGAAAGACGACGAAATTATCTGATTTAATAGGTCGCCCGAAATAAAAGCGTCAACGTCGCAAACGGTAAGCTTGGCGGCGTTAATAGCGCCCGTCACCGCCGAAGAAAGCATTTTCCTTTCGGCTTTTTCGAAGGTATTTTCGCCGAATTTATCGTCGAAAATAACTCTGTCAAAGTATTTTCCGAGATCCCCCGAACCTTCTTTCGGCCCCGCGACGGTAAAAGTCCCCGATATTCGCGGCTTATTTTTAAAACAGATCGTGCGTTTTCCCATAACGACAACAGTATGTGTAAATATCGATCAAATATTCCGTTTACAACAAAAAAACGCCCGTAAAAAGGGCGCAAATACAACTTTATATCAAGCTAAAAAAAGTCCTGCGATATAATATATCAACCCGACCGTTACCGATGCCGAAACACCGAAAACGATTATAGGTCCCGCAACGACGAACATCTTCGCCGCCATTCCGTAAACGTATCCTTCGGAAGAAAATTCCATCGCCGGCGAGCAAACGGAATTCGCAAAGCCCGTTATAGGAACTATGGAGCCTCCGCCCGCGTAATGACCTATCCTGTCGTATACTCCGAGCCCCGTCAAAAAACATCCGATAAAAATGAGAATGACGCTCGTAGTTCCCGCAAGTTCGTCGCCGTATAAGCCGAACGTAAAGTTTAATAAAAACCTTATGAACTGTCCGATCGTGCAGATAAGCCCGCCGACGAAAAACGCGTCTATAATGCTCCTTGATTCATTGGTTTTCGGAGATACTTTTTTGACGTATTCAAGATACGCCGTATTTTTATATTCGTAAACTTCGCCGTTCATCGCTTGCCACCGATCTTTGCCTTCGGAAAACACGTTTCGTTTTCCGAAGCTATCTTCTTTTCCGCGTTTTTCATAACTCTATTATGAGCGACAAGCAATTACGTTATACATAAAAACTTTCAAAATCACTTTATTTATAAATGATTTTATGAAATTTTACGTTTCAGCTTTTCGACTATTTTATTTTCGAGCCGAGATATCTGAACTTGCGAAACTCCGAGCTCTTTAGCTATCTCTGATTGCGTTCTGTCGCTGAAATAGCGCATAATTATTATCTTTCTTTCCCTTTCGTCAAGCCCTGAGATAAGGTCTTTTATCATTATTCTTTCAAGCATCCTTTCTTCGCCCTCGGGTGAAGGCAAAACGTCTATCATTTCAACGGGCTTGTTGCCGTCGTCGTTTACGCTTTCGTAGATCGAGACCACCTGCCTTGACGAACCGATGGCAAGTATCACGTCCTCTTTTTCCGCGGAAAACTTTTCGCATAACGCTTCGACAGTCGGCATAGGCTCGTCGTGCTGTTTGAGTTCTTCTATATACCTGTTTATCTTATATCCGAGGCTTTTTATCATTCGTGAGACTTTCACGGAGCCGTCGTCGCGCAAAAATCTCTTGATCTCGCCCATTATCATCGGTACGGCGTAAGTCGAAAATCTTACCGAATAGCTTTCGTCGAAGTTTGCGATGGCTTTTAAAAAACCTATCGACGCAAGCTGATACAGATCGTCGTACTCCACGCCCCTGCCGCCGAAACGCTTTACGATACTTTTCAATAAGGACGCATTATTGACGATAAGCTCTTCTTTTGCGGAATTATCACCGTTTTTCGACCTTCGTATCAGTTCAAACGTTCTCTCATCAGACAGCATTTTGCTCCTTTTTCGTCAAGCGATCTTTTTTGTCATAATAAGCCTCGTGCCCGCGCCCGAAGACGAAACGACCTCGAATTCGTCCATAAACGATCTCATTATGGTAAACCCGAGTCCCGAACGTTCGTCGTCTTCTTTGGTCGTATAAAACGGCTGAAGCGCAAGTTCGACGCAAGGTATGCCGACGCCGCTGTCGCTTATGACGATCTTTATGTACCTTTCGCCTATCTCGCACTCGATCAAGATATCGCCTTCCCGATCGGGATATGCGTGGACTATGGCGTTCGTCACCGCCTCGCTGACCGTCGTTTTCACGTCGCTAAGCTCTTCGAGCGACGGATTGAGCTGTAACATAAACGCACTTACGACCGTCCTTACAAAAGCCTCGTTTTCCGAACGAGCGCTAACTTTCAAAGTCATTTTATTCATTATTATCCCTCAAATTTTAGGCATTACTTCGTAAATTCCCGAAAGCTCGAGGACCTTTCCGACGCTGACGGAAGGATCTTCAATAAAGCAATCCGCCCCTTGCTTTTTAAGTCTTTTGTATCTACCCAAAAGCATACCGATACCGGTGCTGTCCATAAACGACAACGCCGACATATTAAACACCACTTTTCTTACTTTCGCGTTTTTCGTCAGAACGGCCTCCATATAATCTTTTACGCCGCGAGCATAGTGCTCGTCAAGTTCGCCGCAAAGATAAAACGTCAGCTTATCCGCGGCAAGAGAATATTTTATTTCCATTTTAAGCGCTCCGTTGCTTTTTGATAGAATATAGCATAAAAAAACGGACGAAAACTTTACAATTTTGTCGTTTTCGTCCTAATTATGGATTTTATGCGCTCTTTTTATTCCTTTTTACCAACTTCCGCCTATCTTTACGATAACGTCGCCGTAAGTCCGTTTTTCGACCGTATCGGAAGCCACGAGTTCAACGGTCTTATATTCCACGCCGTCCTTATATACGGTAGCTTTTCCGATAACGTCGCCCTTCGTTACGGGTGCGGACAATTTGTCGCAATACTCGAAATCGACCTTAAAATCGGAAGTTTCGGTCTTTTTCAAGAATGCGAAAACGCTTTCTTTCGGCTCTATAAAAACGTGATCGACCTTGCCGCAGGACACCTTTATCTTCTCTTTTGGCTGACGGTCTTTATCGAGGACTATCTTTTTTTGATAATTGTCGAACGCGTAATCGAACATTTCCGAAACGTCGGAAAATCTTTGCTTTGAGTTGTTTCCGCCGATATAAACGCCTACGACTCGCATACTTCCGCGCTTTGCCGTCGCCGCAAGGCAAAATCCGGCATCGGCGGTATAGCCCGTTTTTCCGCCGTCACAGCCCGAATAAAACTTTGCCAGCTTATTGGTGTTGGTTAGCGTGGTCTTCTGTCCGTCGGGGTGCGTCAGCTCGTCAAGCCATATATTGCTGTAGGTAAAATATCCCTCGTGCGAGATAAGCTCGGAAAGCATTTTCGCAACGTCCTTCGCGCAGGAATACTGCGTCGGTTTCGGCAAGCCCGTACAATTGGAAAACAGAGTGTTTTCAAGCCCCCATTCTTTGGCTTTTTCGTTCATTACGTCTACGCAAGCGCTTTCGGAGCCGTAAAGTCTTTCCGAAAGAGCGACCGACGCGTCGTTTGCCGAAGCAACTATGACGCTTTTTATAAGCTCGTTCGCCTTGTAACTTTTATCGGCCTGCAAAAACACCTGCGAGCCGCCCATTCCCGACGCCGTTTTACTGACCGTGATATCTTCGTCAAGCGACAATTTGCCGCTTTCAACGCTCTCGAAAACGAGATCGAGCAGCATTATCTTAGTCATGCTCGCGATAGGAAGCCGTTTATTTTCGTTCAAAGCGTAAACGACCGTTCCCGTGTCGTCGTCCATAAGATACGCCGACTTTGCCTGCGGCTCGAGACACATGCCGACTTTTACGTCAAACGTTGCTTTAACGCCGAAAATAACGCCTATAATAATCAAAAACAATACAATTTTTTTCATAAGATCGTTCCTTTTTACAACAGTTTGCGCAAAAAAACAAATCTTATGTATTTTGCCGTCGACCGACGAAAAATTATATTTTCCGCCCGAAACCTCGGAAAAAGCGATAATATCAGAAGTTATGATTGAGCGGTCTTAAAAACAGCGAAAGCATTAAAAGCTCAACGAGTATCGCGACAAACGCCGCGGCAATACAAAACATCAACAAGTAAAACCTCTCGTTTTTGTCCTTTCTGCACTGATTTTTGTTGCCGGCAACGAGCACGGCGAAACCTACGAGAGAAAGACACGAAACAACGTCCGCAATAAAAACGCCGAATATAAAAAGCATTACGCCGTTTACGCCGAAATTCGAAAAGAATATCACCGCGGCAAGCCCTATCACGTAGCCCCTGTAAAACAGGATAATATAATAGATCGGAATAAGCACCGCAACGAACGAGCAGGCAAAAAATATCAGCGCAAGACAAACGTCGGTAAAAAGCCTCGCAAAAGACAAGCCGATCAAAGAGCCGCGCCCGGTGAGAGCGTTGACGTAAAAATCGACTACGCTTCCCGCGGCAAAAAATCTTTCCGCCCGCGTGTTGAAAAACGCTCCGACCACTATACCTATAATAATAGTTGCCAAAAGCGAAATAAGATATATCGGGCGAGCCGTCAATCTTTTTAAATACCTTGAAAAATTCATAAAATATCCTCGTATTTTAGTATATTTTCACAGTTACTTTATTATGCCGTTCACCAAAAGTCGGATATTTCAAGCGATTTGAAAACGCAAACGGCCGACGGGTATTTCCGTCGGCCGTCATAATTAACACTGATTTTCGGCACGCTGTTTTTCGGCGTTTTATCTCAATTTTTCCGCTGTATCGAGCATATTTTTTACGGAAATGCCGTAGCCGCGCGTAGGATCGTTTATAAAAACGTGAGTGACCGCGCCGACGAGTTTTCCGTCCTGAATGACGGGGCTGCCGCTCATCCCCTGAACGATGCCGCCGGTTATCGATATAAGCCTTTCGTCGTTTATTTTAAGAACGAGATTTTTATCGTTTTTGTCCCTGTGATCGGCTTTGACGACGGACACCGAATAGGACTCCACGTTTACCCCGTCTACGCAGCAGATCATTTCCGCTTTGCCGACTTTAGCTTCGCCTACGGGTACTGCATTTAAAGAAGAATAATCAAATTCATCGTTCATTTTGCCGACTATCCCCTGAAGGCTGTTATCGGTAAGAGAACCAATGGCTTTATCGCTTATGACGATGCCTTTAAGTTCCCCCGCGTGCCCGCGACCGCCCTTCACTACGCCGTATACGGAGCATCGGAAGATATTTCCGCCGACTATCTCGGGTATAACTTTATCGTCTTCGCTTATCGGGTGACCTAAAGCCATAAAAATTCCGTCTTTTTTAACGAATGTCACCGTGCCGACGCCCTCTATCCCGTCTTTAACGAACAAGCCGAGCTTACAACGCCCCGAAAGGTCGAATCTCGGAGTGACGTCCTTTATCATATTTTCACCCTTTCGCGAAATGACGACAGTGACCGTACCGTCTTTATAAGAAGAAAGCGCTTTGGATATATCGAAAGCGCAAGTTATTTCCACACCGTTAACGCTCATAACCCTGTCGCCGCAGACGATACCGGCTTCCTTTGCAGGTGAAAAAATGCCGTTTTCCGTTATCACGTCGCTTAAAGCGAGAACGTACGCCCCTTTAAGCTTTACGTCGAACCCCGTGACGAACCCGCCGAGATATACGGTACCGTCCGCCGCCTTTGCGCCTATAAGAACGGGCAATAACAAAACGACTGCCGCCACGGTCAATAATCTAAGTAATTTCTTTTTCATAATAAGTCCGATAAGGACGCGGCAAAACGCCGTTATTTCGTCCGCGCCGCCGCCCTTTTACCTTTTATAATGCGTAACGAAATGACGAAATATACAAAAAAAAACGCGGAAGATCTTTCCTTCCGCGATGACGACGTTAAAATAGTCGACGCTTTTTACGTTTTATTGAGTGACGCTTTGAAAGCATTGGCTCTGACTATCATTTCTTTTGCGTGCGCCATGCCCGAAACGCTCGTAAAGCCGCCGATGAGTCGCAATATCTCGGTGACCTTACTGTCGTCGTCAAGGTTGGTTATGGTAGTTACCGTGCCGCCGCCCGCTTCACTTTTTTCTATAAGCAGCGAAGTATCGGACATCGCCACTATCTGCGGCAAGTGCGAAATGGCTATTATCTGACGGTTTACGGCTATTTTCGCAAAGTTTTCCGCAACGGTCTGCGCCGCGTTTCCGCTGACGCCCGCGTCTATCTCGTCGAAAATGAACGTGGCTTTGTTTGCCGCGGGGCCGGTGACGGCTTTTATGGCGAGCATGAGCCTTGATAACTCACCGCCGCTTATGACTTTTGATAGCGGCTTTTCGACTTCGCCGAGGTTTGCCGAAAACATAAACGTCACTTTGTCGTTTCCCAAAGCGGACAAGCCGCCGTCCACCGTCTCGAAATCTACGCCGAACCGAGCGCTCTTCATTCCGAGTTCGGCAAGTTTTGCCGTTATCTTTAAAGAAACGTCTTTAGCTACGGCTTTTCTGATATCGCTCAATTTCCCGAACTTTTCATAAAGATCGGTCGTTTCTTTTTCGTATTGCTTTTCGAGCTTTTCGAGATTGGCGGCGCCGTCTGTCAGAAATTCGAGTTCGGCTTTCATCGCCTCGCATTTTTCATATACGGCGGCGTAGTCCTTGCCGTACTTCGATTTGAGAGAATTTATAACGTCAAGTCTTTCCTCGATGACGTCGAGCATTTTTGGATCGAAATCGGCGTCGAAAGAGTCGTTAAGAACGGCGTTTATATCGTTCAGCTCGTCTATAACGTTCGTCATCCTGTCGGAAATGCGTTCGTAACCGTCGTCGAATCGCATAAGCGACGAAACGTTCTTTTCCGCCTCCGATATCATATCGAGCGCTTTTCCGTCGCCCGAAATAAGCTCCGTAGCCGCCGAAATCGCAGAAATTATCTTTTCGCTGTTTACGAGCTTTTTCTTTCTTATTTGAAGCTCTTCGTCTTCACCCTCGTAAAAGGCGGCGTTTTCTATCTCTTCGACGCAGTATTTAAGGTAATCTATCTTGCGTTCCCTGTCGACGGCGTTACCGCCGAGCTCGCTCATCGAACGCTTGATTTCCTTGATATTACCGATTATTTTCTCAGCCTCTTCTTTGACTTCGGAGATATTTTCACCGCCGAGACTGTCTATTAATTCAAGCTGATTGGATTCCTTCAACAATATAAAATGATCGCTTTGTCCGTGAACGTCCACGAGAAGCGAAGTCACCGCGCGAAGCATTGATGCGTTGACGCTTTCTCCGTTCAACTTGATGGAGCTTTTGCCTTCGGTCGTCATAACGCGGCGTACGATCACTTCGGGATCGGGCTCGATACCCAGCTCTTCGAGCGCGGCGGCGACGAGTTTATCGTCGGCAACGTCAAAAACGCAGGTGACCGAACAAGAAGGTTCCCCGCTTTTTATCATAGTCTTATCGGCTTTTTGCCCCAAAACGAAATTAAGACATTCGAGCACGACCGATTTGCCCGCGCCCGTCTCGCCGGATAAGACGTTGAGCTTATCCCCGAAAACTATCTCGGCCTCGGAAATAAGCGCCACGTTTTTGATCTTCAGGCTTTTGAGCATAGCTTACAGTTTGAATAATTCTCCGATGCGCTCGGCAACGTATTTTGCGGTCTCCACGTCGGGCGTAATAACTAAAAGCGTGTCGTCGCCCGCTATCGTACCGATAACGCCTTCTATCTTTCTTCCGTCGACGATCACGCCCACGGCGTTGGCGTTACCCGAAAGCGTCCTCACGACTATACCGTTCATAGCGGGAGTGACCGACAAAACCGCCGAACCGAAATGCTTTAAAAGGGCGTTTACGTCGTCGCTTTCTTCGGTCATTGGTTTTTGGTAACGATATTTTTTATCCTTACCCGAAACTTTAACGAGCCCCATTTCCTTTATATCGCGGGAAACGGTCGCCTGCGTGACTTTTAAGCCTTGGCTTTCGAGTATCGCAACGAGTTCTTCCTGCGTGTCTGCCTCGGTCTTTGAAATGATTTCAAGTATAATCTCTTGTCTTTTACGTTTATTCATACTATTCGATCTCCGTGTCCGTAGAGGACCACTGGTTGAGTTTTACAGATAATCTTTTGAAAAAGCTATGCGAGAAGTCGCAAATTTTAACGATACGATCGCTATCGGAAGTACTTACCACCCCGCCGGGCGTTATAACGTCGACTTTCTCGCCGTCGACGTACAAGACGCATTCTTTTGTGGATCTTGCGACGGTGACGGTCGTTTTCGACGTAGAAGCGAACACTATCGGGCGGGAATGGAGAGAATGCGCGCATATCGGCGCGGCTACGAAAGCGTTAACGCCCGGCGTCATCACGGGGCCGCCTGCAGACAATGCGTACGCCGTAGAACCCGTCGGAGTAGATATTATCAACCCGTCGGAAACGTAAGTGTCGACCAATTCTCCGTCTATATGAAAATGCAGTTTGACGCACTCGCTGTCATAATCGTTCCGGTAGCTTTTGGCAATGGTTATGTCGTTGAGCGCATAATACTTTTTGCCGCCGTAACCGACTTCCATAAGCCTGCGCGACGAAAACTTCAACGCGTCGTTTTTTATCGCCGATACGAGATCGTCAAGCTCCGTTTCTTCGTAACTCGTCAAAAAGCCGACGTTTCCCGTGTTTATCGCAACTATGGGAACGGTGTCGAAAGCTATCTTTACCGCCCTTAAAACGCTGCCGTCGCCGCCGAAGACGATCATAAGGTCGATATCGGAAACGGTCGCGCCCGCAGCAAAGCAAACGTCGCGGTATTTCAAACCGTTTTCTTCAAGCAGTTTTTTCAGTTTTTCCGACGCCCTTACCGAGCGCGCGTTACTTTCTCTGAAATAAAAACCGATCATAATATAACTTCCGATAAGCATTTTGCCGTCAGCGACCTATTCCGTCGGCCTCGGCGATAGACTTTTCTATATAAGACCTGTCTACGTTTTCGCCCGAACGATCGAGCAAAACGAGGTATTCAACGTTCTTTTTTTCGTAAACGGGGGCGTAAGTAAAATCCTTCACAGTAAGCCCCTCGTCTTTGATAAACCCGCAAAGAGAAAAAACGGTATCGGCTCTTACACGCTTGTCCGACACCAGACCGCTTTTCGATAACGCCTTTCTTCCGCACTCGAATTGCGGCTTGATAAGCGCGATGATGATCCCGTTTTCGTCGATAAGTCCTTTTAACGTCGGTAAAAGCAGCCTTAATGATATGAACGAACAGTCGACCACTACGCCGTCCGGTCTTTCCGGGAAGCTGTCCTTTTTAAGATATCGGGCGTTGGTCTTGTCCATAACGACGACTCTTCCGTCGTTTTGCAAGCTTTTATCAAGCAGATCTTCGCCCACGTCCACGCAGTAAACGCGCCGCGCGCCGCTTAATAAAAGGCTTTGCGTAAAGCCGCCTGTCGACGCGCCGATATCGACAAACACCTTTCCTCGGCAATCCAAAGAAAACGCCGAAATGGCTTTTATCATCTTGAACGCGCCTACGGAAACGTAATTTACGCCCGTCGTCTCTATCTTCGAGCCTTCGCCGACCTGATACGACGGCTTTAACGCCGTCTTGCCGTCGACGGTCACTTCGCCTCTTTCGCAAGCCTCGGCGGCTTTGGTGCGCGAAGGATAAAAGCCCTTTTCAAAAAGATAATTATCAAGTCTCATTAAAACGACCTTCTTGCAAGTCTTTCGACAAGCTCTTTGAAAAACGGACGGTTGTCGATATCGAAAACGGCGTCGATATATTCAAGACACTCGTTTTTAAGAACGGTTATCTTTTCCGACAGGCCGTCTATGCCGTAGACGGAAACAGCCGTTATCTTGCCCTCTTCGCTGTCCTTGCCGAGAGTTTTCCCGACGACGAAGCTGTCGCCCGTAGCGTCGAGAAGGTCGTCCACGAACTGAAACATAAGCCCGAGCTTATCGCCGAAAACTTCCGTTTCGTCAATGCTTTTATCCGCAATAAGCCCCGCGGAAACTATCGCGGCTCTTATAAGCGCCGAGGTTTTCAAAAGGTCGGTTTTTAAAAGATACTCTTCGCTGTCGGTCTTTTTTTCTTCGTCAAGGTCGTAACCTTGCCCGCCGAGCATTCCGCCCGCGCCCGCCGCTACGCTTATATATCTGCAAGCACGGCGAACGCCGACCGAGCCGTCGTCGCATAATAAGTTAAAACACAATTCGTAAGCCGCGTTCAAAAGAGCGTCGCCCGATATGACCGCGAAAGCCTCGCCGAACTTTTTGTGTGCAGACGGCATACCGCGCCGCATATCGTCGTTGTCAAGCGCGGGAAGATCGTCGTGTACGAGCGAAGAAGTATGTATAAATTCCAACGCCGCGGCAAGCGGATAATACTTTTCGTCAAGACAGCCGAATGCGTCGAGTACGGATAAAAACAAAACGGGGCGCAATCTCTTTCCGCCTGCGGTAAGACTGTAGATACACGCTTTTGCCAAAGTTTCTTCGACGTGAGAGAAACGGCCGCACGCTGTTAAAATGGAATTTTCCGCAATGGCGCGGTAATGATCGTATCGTTTATCGAAATCCATTGATCTTATCTGAATTATCAGGCGTTTTTCAATTTTTTAAAGACCTTTCGTACGCCGTAACGGTATTGTTCATAAGATACGCCACGGTCATAGGACCGACTCCGCCGGGAACGGGCGTTATATACGAACACTTGTCGGCAACCGCGTCGAAATCGACGTCGCCTTTCAAGCCGTCGTCCGTTCTGTTGATGCCGACGTCGACGACGACCGCACCGTCCTTTACCATATCGGCAGTAACGAACAAAGGTCTTCCGACGGCAGCGATCAAAATATCCGCGGTCCTCGTTATTTCCTTTAAGTTTTCCGTTTTGGAATGGCAAGCGGTCACGGTGCAGTTTTCATTGAGTAAAGCAAGCGCCATAGGTTTACCGACTATCTTGCTTCTTCCGATAACGACAGCGTGCTTTCCCGCCAAAGGAATGCCGTAGTTTTTGAGCATATATACTATTCCGCCGGGGGTGCAGGACAAAAACCCGTCTTTACCTACGGCAAGAAGTCCGAGGCTCTTCGTGGTAAATCCGTCGACGTCCTTTTCGGGCGGAACGAGTTCGGTCACCGCGTCTTCGTCAAGGTGTTTGGGTAAAGGAAGCTGTATCAGAATGCCGTGAACGGACTCGTCGTTTGCAAGCGATAAGACCTTTTCTTCAAGTTTGCTTTGAGAGATATTCTCGTCAAGGCGGATAAGCTCGTCCTCAATACCGACGGCCTCGCAGGCTTTGGATTTATTCCTGACGTACACTTCGCTCGCCGGATTATTGCCTACCATCAATATTTTGAGTTTGCATTTTTTATTGCCGCCCTCATAATAACACGAAAGCTTTTTATTAAGCTCTTCTTTGAGTTTTTTTGCCGTTTCTTTGCCGTCCAATATCACCATAATAAATTATGCCTCACATAATAATATTCAAAATCGCTTATAAATCAAGCGATTTTATTTCTTTTTACGTATTCGGCGAAAATGCCGTTTACAAAGCCCAAAGATTCGGGCGTGGAATACTTTTTGCATAAAGAAAGCGCTTCGTCTATAGCTACGATGTACGGCACTTCCCCGCCCATTATCTCGGTAAGCCCTATATAAAGCGCGCATTTATCGGTAGGATAAATTCTTTTAAGGTCGTAATTATTTGCAAGTTCTCCGATTATCCCGTCGAGAACGTCCTTTTTTTCGCGTGAGCTTTTTAAAAGCGAACAAGCAAAAGTTACCTCGCTTTCCGTAAGATCCGCCTCTTTGGATAGGTCGGAAAAAAGCTCCTCGCTGACGTCGGCGTAAAGCTCGGAATACAATACTTTAAAAACCACTTCTCTTGCGTCTTTTCTCATTGAAAGTTCCTTTTAAAATCGGCAAACAGCCGAACGCAATCGTTCGGCTGAAACTGATCAATCGTTATCGTTTACCTGTGACGACGGCTTTTTGTCGAACACGACGTCGGAAACGTAAACGTCAACTTTGGATATCTTGTATTTGGTCATCGCCTCGACGTTCTGCTTGACGCTGTTCTGAACGTTGTAGGCGATATCGGGAACGTTATACCCGTACTCGACGCCCATCGTAACGCTTACGGACATGGAACCGTCCTTTTCGGTCACTATCTTTATATAATCTTTAGAAGATACTTTACTTTTTTTGCCGGAAACTATTATTACGCCTTCAACGCTCGACACGGCTATCGCAACGATACCTTGAACGATGCTGTCGTCATAAATAAGGTTTCCGTGGCTTTCCGAAGCCTTTTTGGTTGCCATATTTAACCTCGTTAGATTTTCTGTTTATATCATTATATCACATTTTAATTAAATATGGTAGTATTTTTTGCTTATTTTATTCAACTTACGGGAATAATATTCACTTTTTCGGGGGTTGCGGCGACTTCCGAGGCAAGCACCGAATAGATGACTATCGCGTCGTCCTGATCGAAATCCGCGTCCTTTACGATAACGTTCACGTTTTCGCTGGTAAGTCCTATCGAAACCACGATATCGTCGTAACCTTTTGCTTTAATAAGCTTTTCGAGAAGAAACTCTTTTTCCGTTATTTCGGTAAGTTTCAGCTTCATATTGAGCGCGTTTACGACCGTTTCCGAGCCGCTTTCGCCTTCCGCGATTATCTTATCGAGCTGTAAAAGCTGTTCGCTTCTCGATTCGTTGCGTTCGGTCTTATATTGAACGAAATAATTTGCGGCGGCAACCGTATCGGAAGAGTTCTTCGTACTGTTTCCCGACAAAACGAAGTTAAAAACGGCGGTAACGGCAAGCAGCGCCACCATAAGTGATAAAATTACGATTTTCTTTTTTCCGGACATGATAGCTCCTTTTTATTTAAAAATTATTTATTTCATTGAAAGAATTTGTATTTTATCTTCCGTAACCGATAAAAACGTTTCGCAGGCGTTCAACAGATCCACTCTCACCGCGATATTCGCCGCCCCTTCCGCAACGATCAGAACGCCCGTTATTTCGGGATATTCCTCTTTTAACACGACGGGCTTGCCGCCGACCGTCACGGGAGATTCTTTTTTGGTGGAATTAGTGACTACGGTCTCGGTGGCAAAAACCGTCTTCATCGACGAAGAAACGGAAATAATAACGTCGACTTTGCCCGCCCCTTTAACTTTCGATAAGCAATTTTTCAGCTTATTTTCAAGCAAAACGACGTAATCTTCGACGGTTGACGAGGCTTCGTCATCAGACTTTTTACCGTTAAGCCCGATAAATATTATCAACGCGGCGGCTAATAGCGCGACGAGGATAACGTATTCGACTTTTATCTTTTTGAAAAAGCCTTTAAGCCCTTTATTATTATCCACCACGCACTGTCACGACCTCCGCTCCGATACCGAACGCCACCGATATGATATTTTTTATCTCGGTAATATATGTATGCTCGTCGTCGCCGTTTATTCCGTTTTCGTCGTAAATTATCGTAAAAGAAACAACTTTTTTGCTTTCGCCGTCTACTTCGCATTCAACGCTTTTTACAGGCATATCGTTTTCTTTCAACAATTCGTAAGCTTTATTTTCGTAGTTTTTCTTTCCGACGTCGAGTATATGCCCGTTAAAAGTTTCGTCGACGGAAAATTCCGCAACTTCAAGACCTTCAAAGCTTTCTTTGCCCGTCACTGCCGCTACGACAGGCGTAAGCAAGATCATTGATATTATCAGGGAAAAAACCGTTTTCGCCGTCTTTTTCAGCGTCCCGTCCGAAAGCATAGCTTCGGCTATCGCCGAGATAGTGACAACGCCGAAAACGCTTAAAGCGTAAGCCGAAAAGTTCATATATTTACCCCTATCGAACAGATGACGGTAAAGATCGTTATTATATACGATAGCGCCACGCAAACGACAGTTGCAGAAAGATAGTTCATTGCGTCCGCCGCTCCCGATAAAAACCTTACCGTCTTTTCGCTTGCCACGGGCTCGGTGACTGCGGCAAGAAATCTAAACGAAAGGCTCAAAACGGCTATTTTTACTATCGGAGAAAGCACCGTTGCGATAAGCGCCGTCATCGCCACTATCCCGAGCGAATTTTTTACGAGAATACACGACGCGAAAACGACGTCAAATCCGCCGTTCACCATTCCGCCGACGATGGGAACGCCGCTGCCGACGACGTATTTTAACGCTTTTATGGAAAAACCGTCGAAAGTGGACGACGCTATCCCCTGCGCCGAAACGAAAACGCCGAACGCAACGCTTATCGCGCCCGTCAACCATTTGAACGAACTTTTCAAAAAATCGCACGTTTTGTTGAGTTTTACGCTATCCGACACCGAATCGACCGCGCAGAACAAAAACAAAAGCGCCGAGATCGGCAGTAAAACGCCCGATGCGAGCGAACTTTCCAGCGCGCACAGATACGCCACAGACGGACGAAAAAGCGCAGCCCCGACCGACGCGCCGTACGCCGTCATCAACGTCAGAATTATCGGAAACGCCACCTGTATCTGCGCGGTCATACTTTTGACTGCCTGTTCGGAAGCTGAAAACGCCGTATAAAAAAGTATTGCCGAAACGGATATAACAGCCGAATTCAAAGCAAAAAGCGTTACTTTTCTTGCGCCCGACTTATCCGACGAAAAGCTTAACGCCTCGACTATCGCCGAAAGTATCGCTATAGCCAAAATGGCGCCGACGGAAGGTAAAAGCGCAGATATTTCCCCGAAAAACACGTCGGCTATCGCCGTAAAAAAGTCGGAAACGTTGAATTCGGTCACGCCGGTAAGATATTGCCGTATCTTTTCGGCGGCGTCAAACTGCCCGAAAAACTCTATTTTCGAGTATTCTTCTGCCATTTCGTTAAGATCGAGCGAGGCTATTATTTCGTCAACGGCATCGGAAATATATTTTTCTTCGTCTTCGGCGTGCGCATAAAACGCCGTGCCAAACGCGACAAAAACGAGAAATACGAGCAGTAATTTCAGCCTGCGACGGAAACGATAACGTTTATTAAATTTTCCAACAGCGGTACGGACATGCCGAGAATGACGAGCTTCCCCATTAAGGAAAGTTTGTCCGCAAGGCTTTTTAATCCGAAGTCCTCTATCGCTCCTACCGAAAATTCCACTATGTAACATACGACGGTGATTTTAATTATAAGACCTATTACGTCGCCGGAAACGCCGCTGATTTGCGATAATCTTTCAAACACCGAAAAGACGCCGTTAAAAAGCCTTATCGTCAAAAAGAGTATTATCCCCGCGGAAGATACGAGAGTAAGCATTGCAAGTTCCGGATTGACGCCCCGCAAAAACACTATTAAAACGCCGAAAATAACGGCGATTATGCAGATTTTTACTATTTCCATCAATACAGAGTGAACACGTCCTGTATAGCGGTGAACAGTTCGGATATAAGCGAAATTACCATCGACAAAACGATTATCAGTCCCGCTAATCCTACGAGCGTTGCTATATCGTCCCGATCCGATTTTTTAAGTATCTGGCATATCACCGCAACGACTATCCCTATCGCCGCTATGCGAAAAATTATTTCTACGCTCATTTTATATCAATATCACGACGGCTATCAGCCCCGCCGAAAAGCCGAGTTTTAACCCGAGTATGGAAAATTCACGGCTCTTTCGTCTTATTTCAATAAGTCTCGAAGAAAACAGCTCGCCGTAAGTTTCCAAAAGCTTTCTTTGATTTTCCCCGTCGCTTATCCCGAGCGAATTTATATAATCGGAAATAAGCGTTCTGTCCTCGTCGCAAAGCTTTCTGTCGTTACACGAAAAATCGCCGCCGAAAAATATGCAATCCGCACCTTGAAGGACGTTCGGGATCTCGCAAGACAACGCCGTCACGGCATCGCGCACGGTCACGCACAGTAGCGCAACTTCCGCTTTAAAACGCATAT
The DNA here is from genome assembly GCA_017616695.1 of Clostridia bacterium. Taxonomy (GTDB): domain Bacteria; phylum Bacillota; class Clostridia; order Christensenellales; family Borkfalkiaceae; genus UBA4636. Next base: position 123,362 of record JAFZXN010000054.1, read on the forward strand.
TGAAAGCGTTCAGCCTGTTAAAAACGGTTTCAGCATAGCGATATTTTTCGGAATATTTAAAACCGATAATCGTCGTTGCGCCGACGAGCAAAAAGCATAAAATTATCTTGACCGTCATAATGAAACGACCTCTTTTACCGTTCCGACTTTGGGCATATCGGAAAGAACGACGGCAAAATCGAAGATCTTTTCCGCAAAAACACCTGCGAAAAGACTCCTTTTTTTAACGTTTTCAAGCGAAGCGCCGTGTGCCGATGCGACGACGTTAACGCCCGAATACACCGCCGAAATTATAGCTTTGGTTTCAACTTCTTCGGTCAACTCGTCGAGAACGATAACGTCGGGGCGCATATTGGTCACACCGAATTTCAAGCCGAACGATTTTCCCGAAAACTTCATCACGTCCGTTCGCTTGCCGACGTCAAAACTTTTACCCGATAATTCGCCCTTTTCGTCTATCAAAAGTACGTTTTTATAATAGTTATCGGACAATATCCTTGCCGTATCCCGTAAAAAAGTGGTCTTTCCCGCACCGGGCGCGGATATCACGAGAAGGTTTTTTATTGCATTTTTAAAAACCGTTTCGCACGTTTTGTAAGCGCAATTTTTTACTTCGCGCGGAAGCCTAATGCATAGCGAGGAAACGTTTTTGACGGAGCCGACGTCGCCGCCGACCACTCTTTCGCCGCAGATACCCACCCTTTCGCCGCAACTTCCTACAAGATAACAATTCTTTAAGTTTTCCTCGTAACGATAGAGCGAATGTTCGGTGAGCGCGGTTATGGTTTTTCTTAACGCAGCTTGCGTCACCGTTACGCCGACGGGCAAAAACTTCCCGTTTATAAGCGCAAACGACGGCTTGCCCACCCGCAAACGCAGCTCGTCGACGTTTTTTAAGTCAAAGTTTTTCAACACGGCGGAAAATTCTTCGGGTAAAAACTCCAACATTACGGACAACCTCGCTATATTATATTTCCGCCCGCAACGAATAATGACATAAAGCCCGCAATTACGGGCGCATAAAAACAGGTTTTTTTTGAAATTACTCACCGGCAAACGATTACTCTTGACAAAACCTTTTGAATGTTATAAAATTTGAATGATAAAAACTGTTTCGCTTCCGATCGTTTCCGACGGAATTTTAACGTAAGCGATAGAGTATAATATGCAATTATTTTTGTTGTATCTGTTTTTATTTCTTGCGGGATGCGTACTCGGCTGGGTGATCGAAGTCTTCTTCAGAAGATTTTTCTCCGCCAAAAAGTGGGTAAATCCCGGGTTTATGAAAGGCCCGTGGCTGCCGCTGTACGGTTTCGGCGTTATACTTATGTTCACGATGTGCTATCTTTGCATTTCGGTATTCCCGCAGTCGGTCACGTTCTACAATCCCCTCGGCGACCTTTTCGGAAGAAGCGGCGTTTCGGGTGCGCAGATCGCCGATTTGATACCTATAATAATGATGTGGATAGGTATGGTCGCCCTCGAATTTACCGCGGGGCTCGTGTTTATCAAAGGTTTTCACGTCAAATTGTGGGATTACAGCAATATGAAGGGAAACGTAATGGGCATTATCTGCCCCGTTTTTACAGTCATCTGGCTCGCCGTCGCCGTGATCTACTACTATGCGATAAACCCGTTTCTATATAAGCTTGCGATAAACGTTTACGCGTATATGTTCGGCGGTGAAGGCGCGATAGCGCATTTCGGCTTTATTTTCGCCCTTGGTCTAAGCTACGGATTGATGATTTACGACTTGACCACCTCAATTGGTCTTTTCAACGCGATAAGTAAATTTGCAAAAGACTCCGGAATGGTCGCAAAAGCCGAAGAACTGAAAGCCGAATGGAACAAACTGACCGACGAAGGCAAAAAGAAAATGTTTTCCGTCCTTCCAAAAGTCGTTAAAGAAGGGCTTAACGAATATAAAAACGCGCCGAAAAACGCGCTCAAAGATAAGATAAACAAAGTGATACTCATAGATCCGTCGAAAAGCGACGCTCCGACCGATAACTACGACGAGAGCGGCCGCCCCGTCCGCACGGACGAAGACAAATAATTATTGCGACGTATTCGCATAACGATTAACGATCGTTTTGGAGAAAAACAATGAATATAAACGAATTTTTAAAAACTTCTTACACCGCGTACCACGCGACGGAAAACTCCGTGAAAATGCTTGAAAACGCGGGCTTTTCAAGACTTGAACGCGGCGACGGCAAAAAAATCGTCCGCGGCGGAAAGTATTATATAACTATTAACGACAGCGCGTTTATCGCGTTCAACGTCGGCAAAAACGCCAAATGTCTCAATATCGCGTGCGCGCACACTGACAGCCCGTCTTTAAAAGTCAAAGGTAGCGCGCTCGTCGACAGCCCCGAAGGTAAACGCCTTAACGTGGAACTTTACGGCGGGCTTTTACAGTACAGCATTCTCGATATCCCCCTTAAGATCGCGGGAAGAGCTTTTATTAAGACCGATCGCGGCATTGAAAGTAAGCTCGTAACCTCCGATTTCAACGTCAATATCCCCTCGCTTTGTATACATCACGCCGACAGGGATAAAGGGCTTTCGCTCAACCCGCAGACGGATATGCTCCCCCTCCTCGGCGAGTGCGAAGATCTGTATTCTGCGCTGGATCTTACGGACGTTCTCGACGCCGACCTTTACGTCGTGCCCGACGTAGAGCCGTTTTCTACGGGCGCAAAAAACGAGCTCCTCGCTTCACCGAGGATAGATAACTTAACGAGCGTTTACGCCTGCGTCAACGGGATTATTTCGGCTACGCCGAAGGCCGTTTCCGTCGTTGCCTGCTTTGACAACGAAGAAATAGGCAGCGGCACCAAACAAGGCGCTCATTCGGTCCTCCTCGAAGAGATAATCAAGCGCATTTATTCCGACGTCGGCGCCCAGGACGATTACGCCGAGGCTCTTAAAAACGGGCTGGTTTTAAGCATTGACAACGGTCACGCCTTCCATCCCGCGCACCCCGAAAAGAACGACGTTATCAACAAGGTGCTCTTAAACGGCGGAATCGTTATAAAGCATCACGCCAACTACTCGACGGACGGCAAGTCTTCTTCAATAATAAAAGCTATTCTCGATAAAACGAATATCCCCTATCAGGATTATTATAACAGGAGCGACCTTCGCTGCGGCGGCACGCTCGGGCTGATAACGTCTACGCAGTTTGCAATGGACGCGGTGGATATAGGACTTGCTCAACTTGCCATGCACTCGGCGATAGAGACCGTCGGGGCAAAAGACGTAGATAAAATGGTCGCCTGCGTTTCCGCCTTCTTAAGCTCACTCATAGAAAAAAACGACGGCAAGATAACCGTCGCCTGAAAAAAGCTTAAAATCACAATAACTGTCCGCTCGCCCTCCGCGAGCGGTTTTCTTTATATCCCCCGCAATCTATTCATCGCGCCGTCAGGCGTGCATAAAAAAAGCGCCTTCGCCGTGCGTGCACGACAAGGGCGTTTTTAATTGAATGCGGCAGCTCCTTATCCTCCCGGGCCGTTGCCAGCCAAGTACTTTCAGCGCAATTGAGCTTAACTTCTGTGTTCGGAATGGGAACAGGTGGATCCTCAACGCTATCGCCACCGCAATGGATATATAACGCTTAC